>NZ_JCAFUR010000003.1:0-461691 GCF_059371575.1 Stenotrophomonas sp. YJH_SMC_4 | reverse complement strand
CCGGGTGCGCGACGCTGAAAACGGGCTGGTCCCTGCCTAAGGCCAGCCAGGGCGCAAGACCAAAGGCTGCCGGCCAGCGGCCGGCACTACCGTGCCCGTCTCATGGAGGGGCCAAGTCCCTCCATCAACACAGTTGCTACATGGACGTATTTACGGCGTCCCCCGCAACTGGACCCACCCCGCCATCCCACAGGAAACCCGCTGTTGCTGTTGCTCTGGCCTCTGCGGGTGCAGGGCGCCGCCCTGCCGAACTAAACTACCCGCCGTTGTCCCTGCAGGATTGCCCATGTTCGATACCTCGCCCCAGCTCGATTGCGCCGGCCGCATCCTGCGCCTCGACCGTGCCCGGGTCATGGGCATCGTCAACGTCACCCCGGACTCGTTCTCCGATGGCGGCGCGCACGACACCACCGAGGCCGCGGTCGCACATGGCCTCAAGCTGGTCGAGGAGGGCGCGGACCTGCTGGACATCGGCGGCGAATCGACCCGGCCGGGCGCTGCGCCGGTATCGGTGGAGGAGGAACTGCGCCGGGTGATTCCGGTGATCGAGCAGCTGGCCGCACGCACCCGGGTGCCGATCAGCATCGACACCTTCAAGCCGGAAGTGATGCGCGCGGCGGTGGCGGCTGGCGCCGGCATGATCAATGACATCTACGGACTGCGTCAGGAAGGGGCGCTGGACGCCGCCGCTGCAACCGGCGTGCCGGTGGTGCTGATGCACATGCAGGGCGAGCCAGGCCACATGCAGGCCGATCCACATTACGACGACGTGGTCGCCGAGGTGCACGGCTTCCTGGTCCAGCGCCTGTTCGCTGCCGAGATGGCGGGCATTTCGAAGAAGAACCTGCTGATCGATCTCGGTTTCGGTTTCGGCAAGACCACTGCCCACAACATGACCCTGCTGGCACGCTCCGAGCGGTTCCTGGAGCTGGGCGTGCCGATGCTGGCTGGCCTGTCGCGCAAGCGCAGCCTGGGCGAACTGACCGGTCGCGACACGCCGTCCGAGCGCGTGGCCGCCTCGGTGGCCGCGCACCTGATCGCGGTGCAGCGCGGCGCGCGCATCGTGCGCGTGCATGACGTGGCCGCCACCGTTGATGCACTGAAGATCTGGCAGGCAGTCGAGGCCGTGCCAACGCCGCGCGCCGACGCCACGCCGACGATCCGCTGGCCGGACGAAGACTGATGGGCATCGACCGGCGGCCACTGGCGATCGCCGTGATGGGGCCGACCGCCAGTGGCAAGACCGCCACCGCGATCGCCCTGGCGAAGCAGCTGGATGGCGAGATCGTCAGCGTCGATTCGGCGCTGGTCTACCGGCATCTGGATATCGGCTCGGCCAAGCCGGATGCGGCCGAGCGGGCGCAGGCGCCGCACCATCTGCTGGACCTGCGCGATCCGTGGCAGACCTATTCGGCGGCCGAGTTCGCCGCCGATGCCGGCCGCGTCGTGGCCGACATCGTGGCACGCGGCAAAACGCCGATCCTGGCAGGTGGCACGGGGCTGTACTTCCGGGCCCTGCTGCAGGGCCTGTCGCCGATGCCGGAGGCCGACCCGGTGATGCGCGAAGCACTCAGCACCGAGGCGGCCGAGCGGGGCTGGGCGACACTGCACGCAGAACTGGCCATGGTCGATCCAGCCGCAGCCGCACGTATCCATGCCACCGACCCGCAACGCATCCAGCGGGCGTTGGAGGTCTATCGCCTCACCGGCACGCCGATCAGTGAATGGCAGCGCCGGCCGGGCGTCGCGCCATTGCCGGTGCGCACCCTCAAGCTGATCCTCGCCCCGCGTGACCGCGCGGTACTGCACCAGCGCATCGAGGCGCGCTTCGACGCCATGCTGGCGCAGGGCTTCCTGGACGAGGTGCGGGCACTGCGTGCAATGCCGGAAATGGCCGCCGTGACGGCGCCGCTGGACCTGCCGGCGGTGCGCGCGGTTGGCTATCGCCAGGCCTGGGAATACCTGGACGGAGAGGGTGATGCCGCCCGTTTCCGTGACAAGGCAATCTTCGCCACCCGGCAGCTGGCCAAGCGCCAGCTGACCTGGCTGCGCGGCGAGCTTGATGCGCGCTGGTTCGACCCCCATGTCGATGGGGAGCGCCTGGCCGGCGCGGTGTCGACCTTCGTCGCACGCTGAACCCCCGCCAGCCGTGTAACATCATCGGTCGGCGGGCGGCTCGGGGGCCGTGGCAACCGTCGGCAACCCAATAAGAACAATAATCAGGAGTGTGCAATGTCCAAGGGGCAATCGCTGCAGGATCCTTTCTTGAACGCACTTCGGCGCGAGCGCGTGCCGGTTTCGGTGTACCTGGTCAACGGCATCAAGCTGCAGGGCACGATCGAGTCGTTCGACCAGTTCGTGGTCCTGCTGCGCAACACGGTCAGTCAGATGGTCTACAAGCACGCCATTTCCACGGTCGTTCCGGCACGCAACGTGAAGGTCGGTCCGGGCGGTGGTTACGTGCAGTCGGGTGAAGGTGGTCAGGCAGGTGATGAAGCAGACGAGTAAGACCGGAGCGGTGAATGTTTGACCGCTCGAAAAAGGGCGAACACGCCCTGTTGATCCAGCCCCATTTCGGCAAGCTGGAAGACGATGTGCTGGAAGAATTCGGTGATCTGGCCCGCTCGGCTGGGGCCAGCATCGCCGCGACGATCACTGCGCGCCTGGACCGACCGAATCCGTCGACCCTGATCGGCAGCGGCAAGCTGGACGAGATCAAGGCCGCGGCCGACGCCAGCGGTGCCGACCTGATCCTGGTCAACCATGCGTTGAGCCCGGGCCAGGAGCGCAACCTGGAACGGTTCCTGGAGCGCCGGGTGATCGACCGTACCGGCCTGATCCTGGATATCTTCGCCCAGCGTGCGCACAGCCACGAGGGCAAGCTGCAGGTCGAGCTGGCGCAGCTGCGGCATCTGGCCACGCGGCTGGTGCGCGGCTGGACCCACCTGGAGCGCCAGCGCGGTGGTTCGATCGGCCTGCGCGGCCCGGGTGAAACCCAGCTGGAAACCGACCGCCGTCTGCTGCAGAAGCGGGTCGAACAGCTGCAGAAACGCCTGGAAAAGGTGGAAGTGCAGCGCACCCAGATGCGCCGTGCGCGCGTGCGCAGCGAACTGCCGCGCGTGGCCCTGGTGGGCTACACCAACGCAGGCAAGTCGACCCTGTTCAACGCCATGACCGGCGCCGAGGCTTATGCCGCCGACCAGCTGTTCGCGACGCTGGACCCAACCGTGCGCCGCATTGCGGTGCCGGGGGGCAACGTGGTGCTGGCCGACACCGTCGGTTTCGTCCGCGACCTGCCACATGACCTGGTCGCCGCGTTCCGTTCGACCCTGTCCGAAGCGCGCGAGGCCGATTTCCTGCTGCACGTGGTCGACGCCGCCGATCCGCATCGCGAGGAGCGCATCGCCCAAGTCGACGAGGTGCTGACCGCGGTCGGTGCCGGCGACCTGCCGCAGCTGCTGGTGTTCAACAAGATCGACCGCATCGACGGTGCCGACGTCCGCCACGACGGCCAGGATGGCATCCCGGACGAATCGCGCCGCGAGCGGGTGTGGATTTCCGCACGCGACGGGCAGGGCCTGGAGCTGCTGCAGGCGGTGCTGGGCAAGCGCCTGGGCCTACAGCACGTCACCGGCGAACTGCGCCTGCCACCCGATGCCGGCCGCCTGCGCGCGCGCCTGCACCAGCTGGAAGTGATCCGCAGCGAGCAGGCCGATGAAGACGGCTGGCTGCTGCAGGTCGACCTGCCGATCGCCGAAGCCGAAAAGCTGGCCGCCAGTGCCGACGGCGCGCCGATCCGGGCGCTGCTGCCGGAGAAGCTGCCGGAGTGGTGAGGTAGCGGCCAATCCCCGGTAGTGCCGGCCGCTGGCCGGCAGCGCAGCCGCGCCGGAGGGCCGCGACATCCGCCTGTCATCTGCGGTACAACGTGCAGGTTCTTCACCCCACCGTCATGCCGATGTCCATTCCCACCGACGCCGACCTCAACGCCCAGTCCGCCGCGCTCGGGCAGCGCCTGCAGCAGGCTTCGCTGCAGCTGGTGACCGCTGAAAGCTGCAGTGGTGGCTGGATCGCCAAATGCATGACCGACATTGCCGGTTCCTCGGCGTTCTTCGACTGCGGCATGGTGGTCTACAGCTACGAGGCCAAGCAGCGCCTGCTGGGTGTGCGCGCGCAGACGCTGGAGCAGTTCGGTGCGGTCAGCCGCGAAACCGTGCTGGAGATGGTGTCCGGCGCACTGGTCAATTCCGGTGCCGGCATCGCCGTGGCGGTGACCGGCATCGCGGGTCCTGGCGGTGGCAGCCCGGACAAGCCGGTCGGCAGTGTCTGGATCGGCTGGAAGCGCCGCGGCGGCTACGCCCGCGCCGAACTGTTCCAGTTCGATGGCGACCGCGAAGCCATCCGCCGGCAAACCGTGGCGGCGGCATTGCGCGGTATCGACGCCCAGCTGTGACATGCTGCTCCGGTAATCGTCCGGAGCACGCATGATGTGGGAAACGCTGGGCACGGTCCGTGACCTGGGCCGACTGCAGGAAATCGCCGTCGTCCTGATCCGCTATGGCTTCGGCGACGTGGTGCGGCGCATCGGCCTGGCCAGCACATTGGAGCGGGCAGGGCGCCTCCTGCACTGGAACGAGGAGCGGCAGGAACTGTTGCGGATGACCGCACCGGTGCGCGTGCGCAGCGCGATGCTGGATCTCGGTCCCACTTTCGTCAAGCTCGGGCAGGTGCTGGCGACGCGCGTTGACCTGCTGCCGCCGGAATGGATCGCCGAGCTCTCCGAGCTGCAGAACGCAGTGCCGGCGCTGCCGTACGCGGATATCCGTGAGCAGCTCGAAGCCGACCTTGGCGCCTCGCCGACGCAGGTGTTCGCCTTCCTCGATGAAATCCCGATGGCCGCCGCTTCGTTGGCGCAGGCCCATCGCGCGCGCCTGCATGATGGTCGCGAGGTGGTGCTGAAGGTGCGGCGCCCCGGCATCCGCGATGTGGTCGAGGCCGACCTGCGTCTGCTGGCCCGCCTGGCCGAGATCGTTGAAGCGCGACTGCCGGACCTGCGTCGTTACCGCCCGGCCGAAGTCGTGCAGCAGTTCACCGTGTCGCTGCGCCGCGAACTGGATTTCGCTGCCGAATGCCGCAATGCCGAGCGCATCGCGCGCAACTTCAGCGGCCGTGACGACATACTGATTCCGAAGGTGCACTGGCAGTGGACCTGCGAAAGCCTGAACGTGCAGGACTTCGTCGACGGCATTCCCGGGCGTGACCTGGCTGGCGTCGATGCGGCGGGCCTGGACCGGCGCGAGCTGGCACGGCGTGGCGCCGGCATCGTGCTGAAGATGGTGCTGGAGGACGGCAGCTTCCACGCCGACCCGCACCCCGGCAACATCATCTACCTGCGTGACGGGCGCATCGGCGTGATCGATTTCGGCATGGTCGGCGCCTTGTCGGAAGTGCGGCGTTTCCAGGTGGCTCAGCTGCTGCACGGGCTGGTCGAGCAGGACCCGCAGGGCGTGGCCGACGTGCTGCTGGACTGGGCCGGCGGTGTTGAGGTGGACGAGAACCGGCTGCAGCACGACATCAGCCAGTTCGTAGATCAATACCGTGGCGTGCCGCTGAAGGACCTGCGCATCGGCCTGATGCTGGGCGACATCACCCAGCTGCTGCGCAGCTACAGCCTTACCCTGCCGGCTGACCTGGCGCTGATGATCAAGGCGTTCCTGACCCTGGAAGGCATGGGCCGGCAGCTGGACCCGGATTTCGACATGGCCAGTGCCGCGCGCCCGTTCCTGGAGCGGGTGGTGCTGCAGCGCTATGCGCCCAAGGCGCTGCTCAAGCGCGGCCGCCGCAGCCTGCTGGGCCTGGTCGACTTCGCCGGTGAGCTTCCCCGCGACCTGCGCAAGCTGGTGCAGGCGGCGCGCCGGGGACGCCTGCAGTTGAAGGTGGAAACCACGGCGCTGCAGGGCTTCGGCGAACAGGTGAACCGCGCAGCGAACCGGTTGGTGATGGGCATCGTCACTGCTGCGCTGATCATCGGTTCCTCGATCGTGATGCACAGCGTCGGCGGCGTCTCCAGCCGCTGGCTGCTGGCGCTGGGCGTCTGCGGCTTCATCGGCGCCGGCTTCTGCGGCGTGTGGATCCTGTTCTCGATATGGAGAAGCGGTAAACACACGTGAGTGTGTTTACCGCAGCGGTTCCCAACGGGAACCGCGGAATCGCTGCGCGATTCCTGTAGAGCCGACCGCTGGTCGGCTGCCTTTGCTCCTGGTGCCGGGCCATACCCGGCGACGCTTGCCGAGCATGCCTCGGCCCAACAGGCCCGCACCACTCCATGTCGTTTGCGGCACTTGCAGTCCCGGATATTAGTAGTAATACTACTAACCATGGACCTGACCGACACCCAGCAGGCGATCCTGCAGTTGATCGCCGAGCGTATCGAGAGCGAAGGCGCGCCGCCCTCGCAGACTGAAATCGCACGTGCGTTCGGCTTCAAGGGCGTGCGCGCGGCCCAGTACCACCTGGAAGCCCTGGAGCAGGCCGGTGCGATCCGTCGCATCCCGGGCCAGGCCCGCGGCATCCGCCTGGTGCAGGCGCCGCCGGTCGAGAAGCTGGCCGAGCCGGGCCTGCCCGACAGTGTGCTGCGCCTGCCGGTGCTGGGCCGGGTTGCGGCCGGCCTGCCGATCGGCGCCGACATCGGCTCGGACGATTTCGTGGTGCTGGACCGGGTGTTCTTCTCGCCCGCGCCGGACTACCTGCTGAAGGTGCAGGGCGATTCGATGATCGACGAGGGCATCTTCGACGGTGACCTGATCGGCGTGCACCGCACCCGCGACGCCCATTCCGGGCAGATCGTGGTGGCCCGCATCGATGACGAGATTACGGTCAAGCTGCTGAAGATCGCCAAGGATCGTATCCGCCTGCTGCCGCGCAATCCCGACTACAAGCCGATCGAGGTGCTGCCGGATCAGGACTTCGCGATCGAGGGCCTCTATTGCGGCCTGCTGCGGCCCAACCGTTGACCCGTTCCATAGCGCATTACCCCGCGGTCTTTTGTGGCGATTCTCTGGTTCCACTGAGGTTGGTACGGATGTCCGATAATTCTTTTCAGAGCGCCGGGCAGAATCTCAGCCTGTGCGATACGTCCGACTTAAAGTGAACCCATGGCAAAGAAGACCCCCAAAGACAGCACCTCCAACGACACGACCTCTGCAAGGACCAATCCGATGGACGAGAACAAGAAGCGCGCCCTCGCTGCAGCTCTGGGCCAGATCGAAAAGCAGTTCGGCAAGGGCTCGGTGATGCGCATGGGCGACCGCGTGGTCGAACCCGTCGAAGCCATCCCGACCGGTTCGCTGATGCTCGACATCGCGCTGGGCATTGGTGGTCTGCCGAAGGGCCGTGTCGTTGAGATCTACGGGCCGGAATCCTCGGGCAAGACCACCTTGACCCTGCAGGCCATCGCCGAATGCCAGAAGATGGGCGGTACCGCGGCCTTCATCGACGCCGAGCACGCGCTGGACCCGATCTACGCCGCCAAGCTGGGCGTGAACGTGGACGACCTGCTGCTGTCGCAGCCGGATACCGGTGAGCAGGCGCTGGAAATCGCCGACATGCTGGTCCGTTCGGGTTCGGTCGACATCCTGGTGATCGACTCGGTTGCCGCGCTAACCCCGAAGGCCGAAATCGAAGGCGAGATGGGCGACCAGCTGCCAGGCCTGCAGGCCCGCCTGATGAGCCAGGCGCTGCGCAAGCTGACCGGCAACATCAAGCGCTCCAACACCCTGGTGATCTTCATCAACCAGCTGCGCATGAAGATCGGCGTGATGATGCCGGGCCAGAGCCCGGAAACCACCACGGGTGGCAACGCGCTGAAGTTCTACGCCTCGGTCCGCCTGGACATCCGCCGTATCGGCGCGATCAAGAAGGGTGACGAGATCATCGGTAACCAGACCAAGATCAAGGTCGTCAAGAACAAGCTGGCACCTCCGTTCAAGCAGGTCATCACCGAGATCCTGTATGGCGAAGGCATCAGCCGTGAAGGCGAGCTGATCGACATGGGTGTGGATGCCAAGCTGGTCGAGAAGGCTGGCGCCTGGTACAGCTACGGTGAAGAACGCATTGGCCAGGGCAAGGACAACGCCCGCGGCTACCTGCGCGACAACCCGACTGTCGCCGCCAAGCTCGAGGCCGAGCTGCGCGAGAAATTCCAGCCGGCCGAAGCGGCCCGCGAGGAAGGCGACGACGAAGGCGAAGACGAATAAGGCTTGCTGTGGGGCAGGGTGGCGCCGTCAGTGACGTCGCCCTGTCCCGCAGGTTCGAATCGCCCAGGGATGGGCTGGGCGCCACGGATGGCGCCACCCTTGGAGTACCCATGTCCGACGCCGAAGACATTCCGACCGGCCGCAAGCGCCGGCCGCGTGAGCAGACCCCCGTGCAACGGGCACTGGGCCTGCTGGTCCGCCGCGAGCACTCGCGCAAGGAACTCACCCGCAAGCTGACCGCCCGTGGCATCGAAGACGAAGCCGCGCAGGCCGCTGTCGCCAAGTTGACCGAGGCCGGCTGGCAGGACGACACCCGTTTTGCCGAGAACCTGGTGAGGATGCGCGCCAACACCGGTTATGGGCCGATCCATGTCCGCGCCGAGCTGGGGACCCACGGCCTGGACAGTGCCGCGATTGCCGCAGCGATGGACAGCTACGAAGGCGACTGGCAGGAAAACGCCCGTGATCTGGTCCGCCGACGCTTTGGCGAGGCCGGCCCGCAGGACCTGACACAGCGGCGCAAGGCTGCCGATCTGCTGGCCCGGCGGGGCTTCGACGGCGACAGCATCCGCCGCGCGACCCGCTACGACCCGGATGACTGAGACTGGCGGCGCCGGGCCTGATACCCTTTAGGTTTTCGGCGGTCCCTCGCGACCCTGGCCAACGCGGCCGGTGGTCCGGGTCCGCCGGCCCGCAGACTGCCAGCCCCCAATGAACGCATCCGCCAAATTCACGACTTCCCAGATCCGCAGCGACTTCCTTGAATTCTTCAAGGGCAAAGGCCACACCATCGTGCCGTCGGCGCCGCTGGTGCCGGGCAATGATCCGACCCTGCTGTTCACCAACTCCGGCATGGTGCAGTTCAAGGACGTGTTCCTTGGCGCGGAAAAGCGCAGCTACGTGCGCGCGGCCGACGTCCAGCGCTGCCTGCGCGCGGGCGGCAAGCACAACGACCTCGACCAGGTCGGCTACACCGCGCGCCACCACACTTTCTTCGAAATGCTGGGCAACTGGTCGTTCGGCGACTACTTCAAGAAGGACGCGATCGCCTGGGCCTGGGAACTGCTGACCCAGGTCTGGAAGCTGCCGGCCGAACGCCTGCTGGTCACCGTCTACCAGACCGATGACGAAGCCTACGCGCTGTGGCGCGACATGGTCGGCGTGCCGGAAGAGCGCATCGTGCGCATCGGCGACAACAAGGGCGCACCGTTTGCCTCGGACAACTTCTGGCAGATGGCCGACACCGGCCCGTGCGGCCCGTGCACCGAGATCTTCTACGACCACGGTGACCATATTGCCGGTGGCCCCCCGGGTTCCCCGGATGAAGACGGCGACCGCTTCATCGAAATCTGGAACCTGGTGTTCATGCAGTTCGACCGCCAGCCCGACGGCACCCTGGTGCCACTGCCGGCGCCGTGCGTGGATACCGGCATGGGCCTGGAGCGCCTGGCGGCGATCCTGCAGCACGTGCACACCAACTATGAGATCGACCTGTTCCAGGCGCTGATCCGCAAGGCCTCCGAGCTGACCGGCACCGCCGACCTGGAAAACAAGTCGCTGCGCGTGATCGCCGACCACATCCGTGCCTGTTCGTTCCTGATCGTCGATGGCGTGCTGCCGTCCAACGAAGGCCGCGGTTACGTGCTGCGCCGTATCATCCGCCGCGCACTGCGCCACGGCTGGATGCTGGGCGTGCGCCAGCCGTTCTTCAGCAAGCTGGTGCCGACCCTGGTCGAGCAGATGGGCGAAGCCTATCCGGAACTGCCGGCTGCGGTGGACACCGTCACCCGTGCGCTGCAGGCCGAAGAAGAGCGTTTCGCCGAAACCCTCGATGCCGGCATGAAGATCTTCGAGGACGTCGCGGGCAAGGCCAGCAATGGCGTGATCCCGGGCGTTGACGCCTTCCGCCTGTACGACACCTATGGTTTCCCGCTCGACCTGACCCAGGACATCGCCCGCGAGCGCGACCTGACCGTCGACATTGCCGGCTTCGATGCCGCGATGGAGCAGCAGCGCGAGACCGCGCGCGCGGCCGGCAAGTTCGGTGGTGGCGTGACCCTGCCCGCCGAGCTGGTGGCGACCCTGAGCCCGACCCTGTTCCTGGGCTACGACCGCCTGCAGGCTGACGGCCTGACCGTGCTGGCCCTGCTCAAGGACGGCCGTCCGGTGCAGTCGGCCGATGCCGGTGACGCAGTCATCGTCATCACCAACCAGACCCCGTTCTACGCCGAGTCCGGCGGCCAGGTCGGTGACACCGGCGTACTGACCGGCAACGGCGTGCGCCTGGCGGTGGACGACACCCAGAAGTTCGCCGGCCAGTTCCATGGCCATGTCGGCACCCTGTCCGAAGGCGGCCTGAAGGTCGGCGACGTGCTCTCCGGCCAGGTCGATGGCGAGCGCCGTGGCGCCACCATCCTCAACCACTCGGCCACCCACCTGCTGCACGCCGCCCTGCGCGAAGTGCTGGGCAGCCACGTGCAGCAGAAGGGCTCGCTGGTCGCTCCGGACCGCCTGCGTTTCGACTTCTCGCACTTCCAGCCGATCAGCGCGGAAGAGCTTGCCGTGATCGAGCGCAAGGTCAACCAGCAGGTGCGCGCCAACAACGCCGCCGAAGTACACAACATGGGCATGCAGGAAGCGCTGGACTTCGGCGCGATGGCCCTGTTCGGCGAGAAGTACGGCGAGCACGTGCGCGTGTTGAAGATGGGTGACTACTCCACCGAGCTGTGCGGTGGTACCCACGTCAACCGTACCGGTGACATCGGCCTGTTCAAGATCACCTCCGAGGGCGGCGTCTCCGCGGGCGTGCGCCGCATCGAGGCTGTTACCGGCCAGGGTGCGCTGGATTACGTGGACGCCGAAGAGGCCCGCCTGGCCGAGGCCGCTGAACTGCTCGGTGGCAGCGCTGCCGACGTGGTCGAGAAGATCCGTGCCCTCGGCCAGCGCCAGAAGCAGCTGGAGCGCGAACTGGAGGCCGTGAAGGCCAAGGTCGCCGCCGGTGCCACGGCCGATCTGTCCGGCCAGGCCGTCGAGGTTGCTGGCGTGAAGGTACTGGCTGCCCGCCTGGAGGGCTTCGACGCCAAGGCCCTGCGTGACGCCATGGACCGTCTCAAGCAGCAGCTGGGCGACGCGGTGATCGTGCTGGCCGGCGCCCAGGACGGCAAGGCCGCCCTGGTCGCGGGTGTGAACGGCAGTGCAATGGGCAAGGTCAAGGCCGGGGAACTGTTGTCCCATATCGCCAGTCAGATCGGGGGCAAGGGCGGCGGACGCCCGGACCTCGCCCAGGGTGGTGGCGAGGACGGGCCCGCCCTTGCCACTGCGCTGGCTGCAGTCGTCGAATGGGTCAGCCCCCGCCTGTGATGAACCTGGCCGTCCCCCTCCTTGTAGGAGCGGGACGGCTGACGGTACCATTGCGAATCTTTTCCCTTTGTCGTGGTAGCGCTTCTTGACGGAGCGTCAAGCCGGTGGGGGATACCCTTCCACACGGTTCCATGGAGACTTACAAAAATGTTGATCCTGACTCGCCGCGTCGGCGAAACCCTGATGATCGGAGACTCGGTGAGCGTCACCGTGCTTGGCGTCAAGGGTAACCAGGTGCGTATCGGCATCACCGCGCCGAAGGACGTTGCTGTGCATCGCGAAGAGATCTATCAGCGCATCCAGCGCGGTGACGAAGCCGGTGGCACCGGTAGTGAAAATTCTGCCGAATAACGCTTTACCTTCGCACTCGATTAACGTTATGATTCACGCCCCGCTGAGGTGCAACGCACCAGACGCGGAGAAAACCCCGGAGTGATGCCCGAGTGGCCGAAGGGGCTCCCCTGCTAAGGGAGTATAGGGTCAAAAGCTCTATCGAGGGTTCGAATCCCTCTCACTCCGCCAGATACAAAGAAGCGCCTGCAGATCCTCGATCTGCAGGCGTTTTTCTTTATCCGACACTCGCAGCGTGGAGCTGACTATCCTGGCTGATCGGTGCGGGAGGCAGGCGTTGGCATGGGCGCGGGGGTCATCGCCGGTGCCGGAGCGGGTGTACCCGGCAGCTGTGGCGGTTCAATGTGGCGAGGTGGAATTTCCCGCCACAGCAACGCAAGCGTGCAGTCGTTGGCACGTTCCCTGCACATTCTTTCGGCCTTCCGCTGCGCGGCGTCCGCCGTCTTCTCACCCAGTGCAAAGCCCAACGCGATCGTGCCGGTCGCTATGGCCGAATAGCCTTCGCTGGTGGTGCTGGCGAACTGACCGCAATTGCGCGATCGCGCTGCGCAGTAGTGCAGCGACTGCTGCATCGCAGTGGTGAGGGAAGACTGGTTCATCGAATAGCCGTAGCGGCCATCCTTGTCGTAGGTGATCGCAGACGCAGCACTTGCGGCTGATGAAACGGACAACAACAGCGCCAGTGAAACCGCATGCTTCCAGTTCATCACGCTCTCCTCTTTTGCCGATGGTGAATCAACCGGTGCGTGTGGCGCAACCACGCAGGGGGGGCGGGGGAGAACGCCTGCAGGCCATTTGCCCGCAGGCGCGTACCGACGCGTTCGATCCTCAGAGCTTCACCGTCACGCCCACCTGGAAACCGCGCCCGGGCAGCGGCGCGATGTACTTCAGCGGCGAGTTGTGCGGCCGTGCTTCTTGATTGAGCAGGTTGCTGCCGTTGACGAACACCTCCATGCCGGCGATGTAGCTGTTGCGTACCGGCAGCTCACGGCTGACCTGCAGGTCGACCAGGTTGAATGCATCCAGCGGCACTTCCTCGCTCACGTTGTGGTCGAGGTACTTCTGCGTGTCGTAGTAGGTGCTGGACAGCCGCGCCTTCCAGCCCTCGCGCTGCCACTGCAGGGTGGCACCGTAGCGGTTGGTCGGCATGTTCGGCAGGTACTCGCCGTCATTGTGGGCACGCAACGAATCGGGGCGGTCGGCCTTGTTCTTCACCAGGTCGGCGAAGGCGGACAGGTTCAACGTGCCGTAGCGGCCCAGGTCCAATGCCTGCGAGGCATCGATCTCGAAGCCCTTCACCGTGGTGTCGGTCTGCTTCCAGTACTTCAGCGGCAGGCGGTTGGCGGTCTGCATGCCCGAGTAACCCAGGTACAGATAGTTCTCGTACTTCATCCGGTACGCGGTGGCCGACAGTTCGAAACCACCGAGGTGGAACAGGCCGGTCAGTTCCAGGTTCTTCGCGCGTTCCGGCTCGAGGTTCTGGTTGCCTTCTTCCTGGGTCATCACCGAATAGTGAGCATTGCTCGCATACAACTCGTTGATCTCCGGTGCGCGCTGCGAAGACGAGTAGCGCACCTTGGCGGCGAACAACGGACCGAGCTCGACATACGATCCCAGGCTGTAGCTGTTGAGCCGGTAGTCGCGGTCCTGCAGTTTCGCGTTGGCGGCATTGCGCGCGGTCTTGAAGCGGCTTGGTTGCAGGTCATGGTCAACGCGCTCGTGGCGCACGCCAGCGTCGAAACTGGCCCAGCCGAAGTCCAGCGTCTCCTTCAGGAACACCGCGTTGCTGCGGGTGTCGACGTCAGGCAGGTAGCGCAGCGAGCCACTGCCGGTGACATCACGCGACTGGTGGCTGAAACCCAGCATGCCGCTGAGCGGACCGACGCGCTGATGGCTGAGCAGCAGCTCGGCCTGGGTGCTCTCGAAATCGTAGTCGTTGGCGCGGGTGGCACCCAGCCGCTCGCCCGAGGTGTTGTCCAGCTTGGAAACGCGCAGTTCGGCGCGCTCGAACCACGGCAGCGGATCGCGCAGCAGGGCTTCCAGTGCATAGCGTTCCTGCTTGATCACCACCCCCACCGGCAGCCCGTTGGCATAGTTGGAACCGAACGACAGGTTCTGCATCGAGAACCCCGGCACGCCGTACTCGCTGTCCTTGGCATCGATGCTGATACCCACGTAACCACGGTCGAAGAACAGGGTCGACCCGAGCGCCACCTGCGAATTTCTCGCGTAGCTGTTGCCCAACCGGTGATGGTAATCGGGCGTCACGTCGTTGTTGATCTGCTTCTGCACGTACGACGGCGTGCCAGCGACATAGGCAGGATTGACCGGATTGATGTAGGTGCGGCGCTGCCAGACCGAAGTCGGATTGTTGGTGTAGAAGGAGAAATCGCCGTCGGCCCAGTCCGGGTTTTCGGTCATGAACTGGTCGATGTAGGGCTGCGACGCCTTGTTGTAGATCTGCTGCACGCGCGCTTCCTTCTGGCAGCTGTCGGCCAGCGCAGAGTTCACGCCACCGGTCGGCGGGAACAGGCGCGTGTTGCAGACACTGGCCTTGCTGTTGCCGGGGATGTCGTAGTGCGAGATGCGCTGACGCGAGACCTGCAGGTTGGTCGAGAAGTTGCGCTGGTTGTTGAAGTTCATGCGGAAGCCCTGCGCGTCGGCGGCGTTGAAGCCCTTGCGCAGGACCAGTTCCATCGACTGGTCCTTGTCTTCCATGCTGCGCGAGATCAGGCCCGAATCGATCTCCACGCTGCCGCCGATCGCATTGCCGCCGTAGCGCACGGTGTCGGAAGACTTGTTGACGGTGACACTGCGTACGAACAGCGGATCGAACGGGATGTTGATGTCGCCGCTGATCGCGTTCATCCCGAGGATGGACTGGCCGTCCTGCAGGATCTGCACGCGGTTGCCGCTGAGGCTGCGGATGACCGGGGCACCCGCGTTCGGCCCGAAAGCACTGTTCTGCACGCCGGAGACGTGTTCGAGCAGGCCGCCCAGGGTGCGGTTCTGCGCCTGTGGGTTGTCGACGGTGACCCGGCTGTCGATACGGGAGGGCTGGCTGGCCTGGACCTGGAGGGTGGGGAGGGTGGGTTCGTCCGCGGCCTGGGCGCTGTGGACGGCGAACAGAAGGGCGGTAGCAAGGAGATGGCGACGCATGGCACGGTCCGTGAAATTGACGTGAAATGTTATAACGTAACTATTCAGGTCAACAAGAGCGGAAACCGCCTCGATTCAATGGGGCAGGGTGCTTTTGCCTCTCGGGATGGGACGGAGTCTCCCTCGTTCAGCGCACCGCCTTGCGCGTGCTGCTGGCGACCGGCACGATCTGGGCACTGCCCCGCAACGCCCCACGCAGAGCTTCCTCATTCGAACGGAGCCCCGTATGAAGCTGTTGTCCGCTGTGTTGTTGTCTGCGCTTTCGCTCTCCGCCGTTCCGGCGCTGGCGGTGGAAGCTTCGCCCTCACCGCTGCTGGGGCGCTGGTCGCTGGATATCGCCACGTCTGCGTTACCCGAAGCACAGCGCCCGAAGCAGGTGGTGCTGGAGTTCAAGGACGCCGGTGCGGGGCGGTGGAGTTCACACGTCGACATCGTCCTGCACGACGGCAAGACGATGAAATCCGACGGCACGTTGGCGCTGGACGGTACGCCCGGGCCCTTGTCCGGCACCTACGGCGCGGACAAGGCCAACCTGAAACTGCCGGCGCCGAATACCCTGGTGATGCAGCTGGTGGACCATGGCACGCCGGCCTCCACCCGCATCTATACCGTGGCGGCGGACCGTACGACGATGACCGAGACCAAGGCGTTCTACGGCCACGACGGCACGCCGATCCTGCAGACCAACCTGTTCAAGCGGATACCGTAGCGGCGCCGCCTGCGCCATGCCCACGGGGAGGGAATCCGCGGGCATGGCACCGGCAGCCTTACACCGAGGCCGGGTCGCGCTTGCCGGTGTCGATGCCGTACTTGTCGATGGCCTCCTGCATCCGCGAGCGCTCGATGCGGCCTTCGTCGGCCAGCGACTTCAGGGCGGCCAGCACGATGAAGTGGCGATCCACTTCGAAGAACGTGCGCAGCGACTCACGCGTGTCGGAACGGCCGAAGCCATCGGTACCGAGTGCGATGAAGCGGCGGTCGTTGATGAAGGGACGGATCTGGTCGCCGACGATCTTCATGTAGTCGGTGGCCACCACCACCGGGCCATCATGGCCCTGCAGGCACTCCTGCACGTAGGGTACGCGCGGTTCCTCAGCCGGGTGCAGCAGGTTCCAGCGTTCGGCGGCCAGGCCATCGCGGCGCAGTTCGGTCAGGCTGGTCGCGCTCCACACATCGCTGGCGATGCCGAAGTCCTGCTGCAGCAGTTCTGCCGCAGCTTCCACCTCGCGCAGGATCGAGCCTGCGCCCATCAGCTGCACGCGTGGATGCGAGGCGGCATCGGCGGCTGCCGGACGCAGCAGGTAGAGGCCCTTCAGGATGCCGGCCTCGGCGCCTTCGGGCAGTGCCGGCTGCGGGTAGTTCTCGTTGAGTACGGTGATGTAGTAGTAGATGTCTTCCTGGTCGACATACATGCGGCGCAGGCCGTCATGGATGATCACCGCCAGCTCGTAGTTGTAGGTCGGGTCGTAGGACACGCAGCTGGGAATCACCGACGACAGCACGTGGCTGTGGCCGTCATCGTGCTGCAGGCCTTCGCCCATCAGCGTGGTGCGGCCCGACGTGGCACCGAGCAGGAAACCGCGGGTACGCGCATCGGCAGCGGCCCAGGCCAGGTCTCCGACGCGCTGCAGGCCGAACATCGAATAGAAGATGTAGAACGGGATCGTGGCCAGGCCGTGGTTGCTGTAGGCGGTACCGGCGGCGATCCACGAACAGATCGCACCGGATTCATTGATGCCTTCCTGCAGGATCTGGCCGTCCTTGGCTTCCTTGTAATAGCTCAGCTGGCCGGCGTCCTGCGGGGTGTACAGCTGGCCCAGGTAGGAGTGGATGCCGATCTGGCGGAACAGGCCTTCCATGCCGAAGGTGCGCGATTCATCGGGCACGATCGGAATGACCAGCTTGCCCAGCTCCGGGTCCTTCAGCAGGCTGGTGAGGATGCGCACGAAGCCCATGGTGGTGGACTGACCGCGATCGCCGCTGCCCTGCAGCTGGGTGTTGAAGATCGACAGCGGCGGCAGCGGCAGCGGATCGACCTTGGCCAGGCGCGCCGGGAGCTGCCCGCCCTGGATGCGGCGGCGCTCGGCGAAGTAGGCGGCTTCGGCGCTGCCCGGTTCCGGGCGCAGATAGGGCATCTCCTCCAGCTGGTCGTCGCTGACCGGCAGGTTGAAGCGGTCGCGGAAAGCGCGCACCGCATCGGCGCTCATCTTCTTCAGCTGGTGGTTGATGTTCTGGCCTTCGCCCGCTTCGCCCATGCCGAAACCCTTGACCGTCTTGGCCAGGATCACCGTCGGCCGGCCGCTGGTTTTCACCGCCTGCTGGTAGGCGGCATACACCTTCTGCGGATCGTGGCCACCACGTGCCAGCGCCCAGATGTCGTCGTCGCTCATGTGCGCGACCAGCTCCAGCAGCTCGGGGTAGCGGCCGAAGAAATGCTCGCGCACGTAGGCGCCGCTCTGCGACTTGAAGGTCTGGTAGTCGCCGTCCACGCATTCCATCATGCGCTGGCGCAGCAGGCCGCTGTGGTCGCGGGCCAGCAGGTCGTCCCAGCCACTGCCCCAGATCAGCTTGATCACGTTCCAGCCGGCCGCGCGGAAGGTGCCTTCCAGTTCCTGGATGACCTTGGCGTTGCCGCGTACCGGACCGTCCAGGCGCTGCAGGTTGCAGTTGACCACGAACACGATGTTGTCCAGCCGCTCGCGGCCGGCCAGGGAAATTGCCGCCAGCGATTCGGGCTGGTCCATCTCGCCGTCGCCGAGGAAGGCCCAGACCTTGCGGCCCTGGTGTTCTTTCAGGCCGCGGTATTCCAGGTAGCGCATGTAGCGCGCCTGGTAGGCGGCGGTCAGCGGGCCCAGCCCCATCGACACGGTGGGGAACTGCCAGAACTCCGGCATCAGGCGCGGGTGCGGATACGAGGACAGGCCTTCGCGACCGGCTTCGCGGCGGAAGTTGTCCATGCGCGCTGGATCGATGCGGCCTTCCACGTACGCGCGGCCGTAGATCCCCGGCGCGGAGTGGCCCTGGATGTAGATCATGTCGCCGTCGAAGGTGTCAGTACGGCCACGGAAGAAATGATCGAAGCCCACGTCGTACAGCACAGCCGCCGACTGGTAGGTGGCGATGTGGCCGCCGACGTTGGAGTGCTTGCCGGCACGCAGCACCATCACCATCGCGTTCCAGCGGATCATCGCGTTCAGGCGGCGCTCGATGGCCAGGTCACCCGGGTAGGCCGGCTGGCGCTCGGGCGGGATGGTGTTGACGTAGGCGGTCCAGGCACGGGTATGCAGGTCGCCGTGCTGCCGGGCGTCCAGATCGCTCAGCTGGTCGATCAGGTAGTGCGCGCGCGGCCGGCCGCCGGCCTGCATCACCGCCTCCAGCGATTCACGCCACTCCTGGGTTTCCAGTGGATCGGTATCGAAGGGAATGAGGGCTTGGTTCATGGCTGTCTCCAGAGGGCGCCGGTCGGACGTCTGCCTGGGCGACAACACCGGCAGGGCGCACGGCACTGGAGCGGGGTCGCAACGGCGGGCGCCGTGACGCGAAGGGCGACCGTGGCGGCCACCGAGAAGACAAGCGTAGGCCTGCCCCCCCACGCTTCGGTAGGCGGGCGGGGCTTGGGTCTCTGGCAAGCAAGGGTTGGTGCCGCGCGCCGTATCATGGGCCGATGCGCTGGGCGCGGCCGCTGATCAGGCCGGGGACAGCCCCGGCAGGAACACCGGGATGATCGCCACGCCGACGCCCAGCAGGCACCAGGCGGCGATGGGCAACCAGCGCGCCAGGCGTTGGGCGGGTTCCGGTGCACGACGACCGCCGATCCACAACAGCAGCGTGAGCACACCCAACGCATAGGCGAGGACGACGATCACCGGATGCACATGGATGACCCGGCTGGGCGGCCACATCTGCTGCTGGTAGGCGGTGGTGTGGGCGACCAGCAGCAGGAACAGCAGGCTGCTGAGGGTGTTGATGGCGGTGCGTGCGTTGATGGGAGCACTCCTTGTGCGGGCTGCCGGGACATTGCAGGGGCCGCATTCTAGCGGCTGCCTGCCGGTCGTTGAAACGCCACTGTCATCGATGGCGGTCACCCTGCGTGGCTTTCCAGCCTCGGGGTGGTTGGCCGGCCGTGAACAGCGTGAGGATCTGGGAGAAGAGCTACGCGCTGCGGCGCCGGCTGCTGCGTGGCTTCTTCCTGCGTCGCGGTTCGGCCAGCGAGGATGCCGAAGACCTGGCGCAGGAGGTCTACCTGCGCCTGCTGCGCAGCACCGGCGAGGATGCCGATGCGGTCGAGAACCCGGAAGCCTACCTGTTCACCGTGGCGGCCAACCTGGCGCGCGAGCATGCGCGCGCGCGGTCGTCGCTGCCGCCGCTGGAAGACGTCGACCTGCTGGCCGAAGTGCTGAAAAGCGAAGAAGACATCGAAGGTGAATTCGAGCGTGCGCAGCGCTGGAACGATATCCGCAGCACCATCGCACGACTGCCGGCGACCACGCGGCGGGTGATGGAACTGCACTACCGCGACGGGCTGGACTGCCCGCGAATCAGCCAGCAGCTGCAGGTGTCGGTGCACATGGTGCGCAAGCACATCGGCAAGGGGCTGGAGGCCTGCAGGAAGGCGCTGGGCGCCAGGGAGCTCACATGAACTGGACCTCATCGCCCGTGGCCGACGACACGATCGCCTGCGAGGCCATGGACTGGTTCCTGCGCAATCGCGAGGGGGCGCTGGATGAGGCCGGGCGCCTCGCGTTCCTGGACTGGATGAAGCGCTCGCCGGAGCACGTGCGCGCCTACATGCACGCCCTTGCGTTGCACCGGCAGGTGGGCGAGGCGCTGCAATCGCCGTTGCCTGACGACGCGGCGGTTCCACCGCGGCAGGTCGCCGCCAAGGTGGTGCCGCTGTTCGGTAGCGTGCACGCGCCGCCGCGCGCTGTGCCGCATCGCGGTCGTGCGCGCTGGTGGGTGGCGGCTGCCGCAGCCTGTATCACCCTGCTCGGCGTGGGCCTGGTTCCGCAGGTGATGCCCACCGAGCAGCTTTACAGTGCCGGACAGGGTGAACTTCGCGACCTGGTGCTGCCCGACCAGACCCAGGTGCGGCTCAACGCGGACAGCCGCCTGCGGGTACGCATGGGCTGGTTCAGCCGCAAGGTGGAGCTGCTGCAGGGTGAGGCCACATTCGACATCGCCCGCGACCGCCGTCCGTTCGAGGTGGCGGTGAACGGCCTGGAGATCCGCGACATCGGCACGGTGTTCGATGTGTCGCGACGGCTGCAGAGCACACGCATCGGCGTGGTCTCCGGCGAGGTGGAGGTATGGAGCCTGGGTGTGGACCCCCGGCGTCTTGCGCAACTGGGCGAAGGCCGGGTGGTGCAGGTCGACGCGCGCAGCCATGCGGTCGAGTCATTGGACCTGCCATTGTCGATGCTGCTGGACTGGCAGCAGCGCAAGGTGTCCTTCCTGGATGAGCGGCTGGACGAGGTGGCCGCTGCCTTCAACCGGCACAACCAGGTGCAGGTACGCGTGCTGGACGAAGGTGCGGCATCGGCACGGTTGTCCGGCAGCCTCGATGCGCATCGCATCGGTGCGCTGCAGGCCTTCCTCGAACGCGACCCGCGCTTCGTGGTGAGGCGCGAAGGCGACACCGTGCGGGTTGGCAGCCGCTGAGGCCCGTGCGGTCGTGGACTGTCAGAAAAAATTCATCGAATCCGCGTTCTCCACTTCGGTGGATGCCGGCTCTTACTTGGGAGAAGCCGCTGCCGATCCGCGCAGGGGCACCTGCTGCCTTCTCTCTTCCAAGGACCCGTGATGCGCAACACGCTCTACCTGTCGATCATCCTCGCCCTGTCCCCCTGCAGCGTGCCGCTGGCCTTCGCCGCCGGTGCCGATGGCCTGGAGGCGCGTGTATCCACGCCGATCGCGGCGCAGCCGTTGGCGCGTGCGCTGGAGCAGCTGTCGCGCGGTTCCGGGGTGCAGTTCCTGTACTCGGCCGGCGGTGATGCCCGCATGGCCGGTGCGGTGCCGCGCGGTGCCACCGTCAGGCAGGCGCTGGACGCGCTGCTGGCCGGTACCGGCCTGGGGTACACCGTGGTGGATGGCAATGTCATCGCCATCGGTCCGGCGCCAGCTCGCAACCAACCGAAGCCGGCCGCGCCGAAGCCGCGCGAGGCCGAGGCAATGGTGGCGCCGACCCTGGACACGGTGAAGGTGATTGCCGCACATGAGGTCATCGACCAGAAGAAGTCGTCGCCGGTGATCAAGGATTCGGTGGTGTATGACGAGATGGACAGCTACGGCGACGAGACCCTGGCCGAGAGCCTGATGGCGGCTCCAGGGCTGAGTGCGGTGGAGGATGCCGGCGAGCCACGTTACGTGACCGTGCGCGGCGTGCAGGCCAACCTCAACTACACCACCATCGATGGCATCGCGATTGCCAGCGTGGGGGGCAGTGGCTCCGGCGAGCGCATGAACAACCTGCAGCTGATTCCCAGCGACATCGGCACCCGTACCGACATCTACAAGAGCTTCAGTGCCGAGCAGGCACCGGATGCGATCGGCGGCGTGATCGACATCATCAGCCGCAGTGCCTTCGACCGGTCAGGCAAGTACGTGTTTGCCGATGTGGCAGGCATCTATTCCACCGCCGAGACCAACGTCGAGCGCAGCGCTGGCGGCAACCACGAGACCCTGGGTCACTTCGGCAAGAGCGCCAAGATGGTGTTCTCCAACCAGTTTGGTGTCGACCAGCAGTTCGGCATCGTTGCGGTGGCACGCTACGAGCAGCGTTCGCGCAACAGCGTCAAGCGCTGGGTGGAGTCGAACTACTACTACAACGACGCTGGCAAATACCTCACCGACGGTACCACGGGTCCGGACCAGGCCAAGGGCTGGAACGGGCTGCGTGCGCCTGGCAACTTCAGCACTGGCACCTATACCAACTTCATCACCAACTTCGGTGGCTCCGCCAAGCTTGAGTGGAAGCCCTCGGATGATCCGTTCTACGCATCGCTGCTGCTGTATTCGTACCGGTTCTACGAGAACTCGACGATGAACAAGACGGATCTGTACGGCAACGCCAAGTTTCCGGTCCGCAACCAGGCCGAAGACAGCGGCACCACCCAGATCAACAGCATCTACATCAAGAACCGCCACGACCGCTGGGACCGCAGCAACCGTGGCGCCATCGCCAGCTTCAACTGGGACATGGGTGACCGTTCGCGGCTGACCCTGCGCGGTGGCCATACCGAAGAGACCTTCCACAACAGCCAGGTCTACTGGGGCGTGCGCGCCTATCCAAGCAATCTGTTCGTCGACTACGAGAACGACAGCCACGGTTTCCCCAACTCGGTGGCCGTTTCCGATTCCAGCCTGCTGACCAGTTCCGCATTCAAGCTCAATCCGGCGCAGGCCTACGTCTCCCCGCGCGATGCCAAGGAGAGCATCGACAACCTGCGCGCCGACTTCAGCTACAACATCGACGCCGATGCGAGAGGTTTCGGCCTGGCCGCCGGCGCCGAGTACCGCCACCTGAAGATCTGGCAGGACATCGACTTCGACTATTTCAAGAGCAGTGCCACGCTCAACGACTACCTGTATCCGGGTTCGACGCTGCTGGGCAGCGTGCCGGGCTTCCCGCTGATCGACAACCGCAAGTGGAACGAGCAACTGCTGCCGAAACTGGGCAACAACAATGCGGCGTATCCGAATGCCAACTTCACCAGTGACTACAAGTACGTGGAGGACATCACCAATGCCTATGTGTCCGCGCACTACGCCTGGGACCGGCTGCTGCTGATCGGCGGCCTGCGCTACGACCACACCCGCTTCGATGCCTACAGTCCGTTCAGCGATGATGGCGGCACTACCTATACCTCCGCGTTCCGCAACACGAGCGGTGGCTACAACAATCTGCTGCCCTCGTTGAACGCAACCTTCAAGCTCACCGAGGACCAGCGCCTGCGCTTCTCCGCCAGCCGCACGCTGGGCCGGCCGACGCCGAGCAACATCGCCCAGGCCACCAGCACCAGCTGTGGCGATGACGAGGAGGGCAGGGGCTTCTGCAGCATCAAGCAGGGCAATGCCGACCTGCAGCCGCGCCGTTCCACCAACATCGACCTGGCGTGGGACCTGTATTTCAACGGCAACAACGGCCTGGTCTCGGTGGCGCTGTTCGACAAGGTGATCAAGGACGACATCTACACCCTGACCACCTTCGAGGACGTGGGTGATACCCGCTACCGGGTGACCCAGCCGATGAACACCGATGAGTCCAAGCTGCGCGGTGTCGAGTTCGCGGTGGCCAACCGCAACCTGCAGTGGGGCCGCCAGCGCTTCGACATGTACTTCAACGCCACGCGGCTGGAAGGCCAGACCAACTACCGCATCAGTGATGGCACCGAGCGCCGCCTGGACCGGCTGCTGTACCAGCCGGACTGGTCGCTCAACGGTTCGGTGATCTGGCGCATGCCGTGGAAGAGCGCGCAGCTGCGCCTGTCCGGCACCTACCGCAGCCGGATGCTGGTCGACTTCGGCGACACCCAGTGGCTGGATTCGTACTACGACCCGTACATGACCTTCAACATGGGCTTCAGCCACAAGGTCAGCAAGCACGTGACGCTGAAGTACGAGGCCAAGAACCTGTTCAACACCCAGCCGACCTACAGCACCGGCCCGAACGGGCGCTTCCGTACCGAGATCGACGACTACGGCCGCTTCTTCTACTTCCACATCATCTACAACTGAGGGCACACCCGTGGAGACGATCAATCGCAGGCGATTCCTGGCCCTGGCCGGCCTGTCCGCTGCCGGTGCCTGGATGGGCACGGCACACGCGCTGGCCGCGCAGGCCGATGCCACCGCGCTGAACCCGCGCAACCTGCTGGCCAAGCCGCGCTTTGCCAGCACACCCTTCACCCTGGGCGTGGCCTCGGGTGATCCCTCGGCCGATGGCATGGTGCTGTGGACGCGCCTGGCGACCGAACCGCTGGTGTTCGGCGGCGGCATGCCGACCCGGCCGATGCTGGTCGAGTGGCAACTGGCCGCAGACGAAGGCATGCGCAGGGTGGTACGCCAGGGGGCGGCGATGGCGCATCCCGAACTCGGCCACGCCGTGCACGTGGAGCTGGACGGGTTGGCGCCCGGACGGCCCTACTGGTACCGCTTCAGCGTCGGTGGCCACGCCAGTGCGGTCGGTTGCACCCGCACGCTGCCCGCAGCCACGGCCGCGGTGGATCGCGTGCGCTTTGCGGTGGCCGGTTGCCAGCACTACGAAGAAGGCCACTACACTGCGTGGCGGCGCATTGCCGAAGAACCGCTTGATTTCGTCTTCCACTATGGTGACTACATCTACGAAGGCGAAAGCCAGCCGGGCCTGCGGAAGATGAACGGCCAGCCGTTCACCAACCTGCGCAACCACGTCGGCCCGCAGATCTACACGCTGGATGATTACCGCCGCCGCTACGCCCAGTACAAGAGCGATGCCGACCTGCAGGCCGCGCATGCGGCGGCACCGTGGTTCGTCACCTTTGACGACCATGAAGTGGACAACAACTGGGCCGGCGCCGAAGACCAGGATGACACGCCCAGCGAAGTATTCCTGCTGCGCCGCGCACAGGCGTTCCAGGCCTACTACGAGAACATGCCGTTGCGCCGTTCGGCATTCCCGCGCGATGGCCACATGCAGATGTACCGACGTGCACGCTACGGCACGCTGATGGACCTGCACCTGCTCGACACCCGCCAGTACCGCAGCAAGCAGGTGAACATGGCGCTGCGTGACGAGGTGGAATCGCCGGAGCGCAGCATTGTGGGGGCGAAGCAGGAGCGCTGGCTGTTCGACGGCCTGGCCGATGCCGCACCGCGCTGGCACACCATCGCCCACCAGGTGGCGCTGGGCAACTACATGCGCGAGAAGGACGGGGTGGTGCAGTCGTCCGACGACCAGTGGTCGGGCTATCTGGACAGCCGCCGGCGCCTGCTCGACCACATCCAGAAGGTGGGCTTCGGCAACGTGGTGACCGCCTGCGGCGACGCGCATCGCCACTATGCCAGCGATCTGGTGCAGGACCACCGTGACTCGGGCGTGATCTCCAGCGAGTTCCTCGCCACGTCGATCACCTCCGGCGCCGATGGCCAGGGTGTGGACGCGTATGCCAGGAACCAGCTTGCGCACAGCCCCTATCTGAAGGCGACCACCGACAAGCGTGGCTACGTGCTGTGCGATGTCACCCGCGATGCGTGGATCGGCGACATGAAGACGCTGGATACCGTGATGCAGCCGAATGGCGCGGTGCAGAGCTGGAAGCGCTATGCGGTGGAGCACGGCCGGCCGGGGCTGCAGGAGGCCTGAATCTACCGCTCTACAGAGATCCTTCAATCCTGCTCGAACCGCAGTGGTTCGCTGCCCATCGCCGGGTCACTGGTGCCGGGGCGCCCATCCTCGGCGCGACCGGCCAGGCGCAGCATGCTCTCGCCCGCGCCGATCTGCAGGTCATACCAGCCCGCCGTGGGCGTTGCGTCCCACGCCAACGCGGTTTCTGCGTGTGCGGGTAGTACCAGCGCCTGATCGGGCATGTGCCCGGCATAGGCACCAGGCTGCACACGCACCTGCTGCGCGCCGTCACCCAGGTTGCGCAGCCGCAGCCGCAGTTGGCCATCCGTGCGATCAATTGAAGCCTGCAGCGCAGGATCCTTGGCCGCCCCCTGGAAGTGGCGGTGGAAGCCGTTCGGGCCCAGCAGCCACAGGTCATAGCGGCCCTGGGCATCAAGCGGCCAGCGCTCGCGCAGCGCCATGCCCGGGAGCAGCGTGTAGCGGCGCGGCACCGCATCCAGCCGCAGCCGGTCGTAGACATGCAGCACTGCCGCCGCGCCTTCGCAGGATAGCGCCAGATCCACGCCCGAGGCGTCCACCGCAGCCATCGATGCCTGCGGCCGATAGGGCAGGGCGCGCGCCGGGCGTATGCCGACGTCCTGCTTCGCTGGTTTCAGCCCCTCCGGCAGCGCCGGCACGGTTCGCCCTGGCAACGCAGCGGCGCGTGCGGCCACCGCGCTCACGTCGGGCAGGCCGCGTACGAACGGGCGGGTATCGCGCTGGGCGAAGTCGAAGGCACCCGTCAGGTCACCGCAGACCGCGCGGCGCCACGGCGAGATGTCCGGTGCGGCCACGCCAAAGCGGCGTTCGATCAGTCGAATGACCGAGGTGTGGTCGTAGACCTGCGAGTCGACCCAGCCACCCCGACTCCATGGCGAGATCACATACAGCGGCACGCGCGGGCCCAGTCCATACGGGCGGCCGCGCAGTTCGGCGGCATCGTACTTCTCGTCGCCCGGTGCGGGATGGCGGTGGTATTCGCCCTCGGTACTGACCGAGGACGCACCCGCCCAGCCGCCATCCACCGGCGAAGGCGGTGCCGGTGGCGGCATGTGGTCGAAGAAGCCGTCGTTCTCATCGAACATCAGCAGCAGGGCGGTGCGGCTCCAGACTTCCGGATCGGCAGTCAGCGCATCCAGCACGCGCGCGGTATAGGCCGCGCCCTGCGCCGGACTGGAGGGTCCGGGGTGCTCGCTGCCGGCCGCGTCGGCGATGATGAAGCTGACCTGCGGCAGGCGCCCGTCGAGTACGTCCTGGCGCAGCTGTGGCAGGCCACGGGTGCTGACCCCGCGTGCGCGCAGTTGCGGGTCATGCCCGGGTGCAGCACTGTACGCCCGACGGAACGCCTCGAAGCCGGCCAGCGGGTTGTCGGTGAAGTTGTCCGCCATGTCCTGGTAGATCTGCCAGGACACGCCGGCCTTCTGCAGGCGCTCGACATAGCTGGTCCAGCGGTAGGACGCCGGATGCCCGCCGTGTTCGGGGAAGTTGTCATGCGAGTTGGCGATCACCGGGCCGCCGGCGCGGGCCTGTGCATCGTTGTGGCCGGTCCACAGGAACACCCGGTTCGGATTGGTGCCGGCCTGCATCGCGCAGTGATAGGCGTCGCAGATCGTGAACGCATCGGCCAGCGCGAACTGGAACGGCATGTCGCTGCGCTGGAAGTAGCCCATGGAGTGGTTCTGCTTGGCCTTCGGCCAGTGCCCCATGCGGCCGTGGTCCCAGGCGCGCTGCGCATCGGGCCAGGTGTGCGGCGTGCCTTCCACCCGCATGTAGCCGAAGTGCGCGGCGGTATCCAGCGGGAACGGTGCGATCGCCCGCGTGCCACTCGCGTCGGGCTGCAGCCACAGGCTGCGCGCGCGGCCACCGGCCTGCAGCGCGGCGGCCGGGGCCACGAAGCGGTCACCGAAACCACGTACGCCCGGCAGCGTGCCGAAGTAGTGGTCGAACGAACGGTTCTCCTGCATGAACACCACGATGTGCTGCAGGTCTTCGAGGCTGCGCGTCTGCGCGGCGGGGGCGATCGCTGCGGCCCGTGCGATGCTGGGCAGCAGCGGGGCAAGGCCGGCGGCAACGCCGGCCTGCAACAACCGGCGTCGGCCGATATCGGTCACGGGCTCACTCACAGGTCCACGCGGAAGGAGATGCCGACGGTGCGCGGGGCGCCGATGAAGGCGTTGTCGCGGCCGTCCACCCCCGCAAGATACCGCTTATCGGTGAGGTTGCTCACCACCAGGTTGGCACCCATGCCCTTCAGGCGCGGCGACAGGCCCTGCAGGTCGAAGCCGATGTTGGCATTGAACACGGTGGCCGAGGGCAGCTTGTTGACGTTGGCGGCATCAAGGTAGCGCGTGCCCAGGTACCGTCCGGAGAGGCCGAAGTTCCAGTTGGCGCCCTGCCAGTCGGCCGACAGCACCAGGGTGTTCTCCGGCTGGCCGATCACCTTGGCGCCGTCGACGATGCCCAGCTGGGTATCGCGGGCGGCATTGCCACTGCCCAGGTATTTGGAGCGGTTGTAGGTGTAGGCCGCGTTGATCCGCCAGCCATTGTCCCACCCATAGCCGAACGCCGCTTCCAGGCCGTTGCTTTCCACGCCACCGAAGTTCTCATAGACGCCGTCGGTCTCGCCCAGGTAGTCGATGCCGCTGACGAAGCCCGCCGGCAGGTAGACGATGCGGTTGTCGAACTTGATGTTGTAAAGCGTGACCGAGGCGGTCAGCGGCCAGCGGCTGATGCGCATGCCCACTTCGATGTTGTCGGCGGTCTCCGGTTCGACATTGCGGAAGCGCTGCGGATCGGTCTCGCCAAGTACGCCTGATGGAATGGCGGCGAAATTCTGCGAGAAGCCGGCGAACAGCTCCATGCCTTCCACGCCCGGTGCCCAGGTGAAGCCGGTCGACAGCAGCGGATCGGACCTGGAATCGGATTTCACGTGCTCGCTGGCACCGATCACGCGGCGGCGCGACTGGTCGACGAAGAACTGCTTCACGCCCAGGCGGGCACTGAACGGCCCGAAGCGGGCCACGTCCTCGACGTAGTACATCTGCTCGTCAACCTTGTACTTGTCCTCGAACTGCACCCAGTACGGCTGATGGTCGAAGGCGATGTCCTGGCCGACGTTGAGCAGGCGGTGCCAGTCACGGCGTGCCGAACGGTCCAGCTTCTCTACCCACAGGCCGCCACGGATCGTGTTGTCGATCGCACCGAAGGTCTGCCGCCATTCGACGTCGGCGGTCACGCCCATGCGGTCGTTGTCGTAGTGGGTGTGGCGGTAGGACTGCGCGCCCAGCACGTTGCCCGCGTAGCAGTTCGGATCGTACTCGGCGGTGAAGCCCAGGCGCGGGGTGCAGCTGGCCAGGCGCTGCGCGGCGCTGCCATCGGGATTGACGAAGAAGATCTGGCCGCGGTTGCTGCCGCCGTACACGGTTTTGCCACCGAGATATTCCGATTCGGGGCGGCCCGCACCCTCATCGCTGACCTGTGCCAGGTAAGGTGGAAGCCAGTCGCCACGACCTTGCATGCGGTGCCCGTAGGCGGCCACCGAGGCCTTGAACCCGTTGCCGCCGTCGAAGGCCGCACGCAGGTAACCAAAGGTGTTCTCGCGCAGCGCACGCGAGCCGGAACGGTAGTTCTGGTCCAGATACGGAATGCCGGTGAGGGTGCCAACCAGGTTGTCGCGATCCGGATTGGTGGCAAAGCCCTTCGGTGAGACGCTGGTGTATTCCGGCTCGTCGGCATCGTTGTAGGACAGGTAGCCGGTCAGGGTCCAGCGATCCAGTTCGGTGATGAACTTGCCGGCGATGTGGTCGTTGCTGGCGTGGCCGGTGCCGTCGATCCAGTCGTGCACCTTCGACGAGGAGGCGCTGATCCACGCGCGGGTGTGGCCGCCGAGCAGGCCGGTGTCGTAGCGCACGTAGTACTTGCGCGCCTCGTTGTCACCGGCGCCGACCACGAAGCGCAGGCGGCTGTCCTGCATCGGGTCGCTGGTGAGGAAGTTGAGCGTGCCGCCGAGGGCTTCGTTCGAGCGCGAGGAGATGTCAGCGGTGCCCTGGCTGACTTCCACCGTTTCCAGGTCCAGGGTGTCGATGTAGCGGTTGGCCAGCGAGCCGCCGCCGTAGCCGGAGCCGCCGTTGGGCAGGCCGTCGATGGTGGTGCCGATCTGCTGGGTGTCGCGGTTGGTGACGAAGCCACGCATGCTGATCTGCGTACCCCACACCGACGAGCCGGTGGCATCGGCTTCGCTGACCACCACGCCAGGTACCTCGTTGAGCGCGTCGTTGACGCTGCTCATCACGGTCTGCCGGTTCAGCGTTTCCGCACGCACCGAAGTCTTCGCATAGCTGGTGGCCTGGCCGATCACCTGCACCTGGTCGAGGGTACGCGCATCGCTGCTGCGCGCTTCGCCCGTATCGCCCTGCGGTGCTTCTGCGAGGGCGTCCAGGGTGGGGGCGATCAGCAGGGCAAGCAGCGAAACACGGGGAAAGCGCGCAATCGTTCGCATTGATACCGGACCTTGGGGGGAGAGAAGCCCCCGAGTGTCGACAGCACCAATGACATCGACATGACGTAGAGATGCAGGAACCGTGTTGTGTGACGGCCGACGCCCCCGGCCGCCTGCCTGTCAGTACCGCGCGTCCTTGGGTTTCGGGTCGCGCGGCCAGTCCTTGGCCTTGTTGGCGAAGTCCGGGCGTGGCTGGTTGATGAAGTGGCTGGCGATGTCCACCGCATCCTGGTCGGGCATCACCTGCTGCCCAAGCGGGGGCTTGCGGGTCACCGCCGGTGGCATGTTGTGCTTGACGAAGCCGGCGGCCTTGTACAGGCGCGCCATGCCCGCGCCGATGTTGAAGCTGTGGTCGCCCCATAGCGGCGGGAAGGCGATGTCACCGCTGGCGTCGCGCCGTCCTTCGCCGTTGTCGCCATGGCAGGCGGCGCACTGCACGGCGTACAGCGCCTGGCCGCGGACCGGGTCCGGGGTCAGCGTGCTGTCGATCGGTCCCTCACTGGGGGCGGCTACCTTTGCACCTTCTGGCACACGACTGCTCAACCACGCCATGTAATCGAGCATCGCACGCATCTGCGGCGAGTCCTTCGGCAGCGGCTTGCCGTTCATCGAACGCTGCAGGCAGCCGTTGATGCGCTCGGTCAGCCCGATCACCTTGCCCGGACGCGGCATGTAGCGCGGATAGGCGCCGCCGCCGGTATTGAAGTAGTGATTGCCGAAAGGCCGCTTGCCCTCGGCCATGTGGCACGAGTTGCAGTTCAGATCGTTGCCGACATTGTCCGGCAGCAGCCGTGCGGTCTCGTTGAGGATGCGGCGGCCGAGCATCACCGATTCGGCATTGCCGAGCCCGGCGATTTCTTCGGCGCTGGGCGCATGGTAGTGCCCGACCACCTTGCCCTGCGCATCGAGGATATCGATCGTGCTGGCCACGGCGGCATCCAGGTCCGGGAACAGATGACGGTAAGCGAGGGTACCGGCGCCGGCCAGCAGCACGAGGGTGATCGCACTGCCGATCAGCAGGCGGGAGCGTTTGCGCGAACGTTTCATCGTGCGGCCTCCTGCGGAACGTAGTGCACCGGCTTGTCGCGCACCACCCGGCGCATGCGCGCCACGTCGACCTCGCTCACTGCACTGGCGTGGTTGCCCCAGCTGCTGCGGATGAAGGTCAGGATCTGTGCCAGCTGCGCATTCGGCAGCTGCTCGAAGCCGGGCATGGTGAAGGCCATGCGGTCATGCGGGGTATGCGGCGTGCGGCCGCCGATCAAGGTCACCTGCACCAGCGAGCTGGGGTCATCGGCGAACACGATCGAGTTGCCGGCCAAGGCTGGATAGACGCGCGGCATGCCGCGCCCGTCGGCGCGGTGGCAGGCCTGGCAGTGCTCGGCATAGGCCAGCGAACCGGCCACGCGGTAGTCGCCGCTACGCAGTGCGGCGGTGGTGGTGTCGGTACCGGGCGACCACTGTGCGCTGCGTCCTTCGCGGGCGGGCAGCTGCTTCAGGTAGCGTGCCATCGCCAGCAGGTCGGCGTCGGACAGGTACTGCGTGCTGTGCTCGACCACGTCGGCCATGCCGCCGAAGGCTGCCGAGCGATCGGTGCGACCGGTGCGCAGGAAGTCGACGATCTCGCCCTCGCTCCAGCTGGCCAGGCCGGTCGACTCGTTGCGCAGGTTCTTCGCATACCAGCCTTCCAGTACCGAGCCGGACAGGAACTGGCGGCTGCCATCATCGGCCATCGCCTTTTCCTGGAACGCCAAGCCGCGTGGCGTGTGGCAGGCACCGCAGTGGGCCAGGCCTTCCACCAGTTCGGCGCCGCGCTGCTGGCTGGCATCCAGCGACGGATCCGGGTTGAACGTGCGCGGGCGTGCGAACAGCAGCTGCCACCAGGCCAGTGGCCAGCGCATGTTGGCCGGCCACGGGATCGTGCTGTCGGCGTTGTCCTGCTTCACCGGTTGCACCGAGCCCATGAAGTAGGCGTACAGCGCCTTGATCTCGGCGTCGCTGGCGATCACGTACGAGGCGTACGGCATGGCCGGATACAACGGCTGCCCATCGTGGCGGATGCCGCGACGTACCGCGCGCTCGAAGTCGGCGTAGTCGTAGGCGCCAATGCCGGTGTCCGGATCGGGCGTGATGTTGGTCGAGTAGATCGTGCCCATCGGCGTCTGCATGCCGAGGCCACCGGCGAACGGCTTGCCGCCGGGCGCGGTGTGGCAGGCCGCGCAGTCGGCCGCGCGCGACAGGTATTGTCCCTGCGCGATCAATGCCGGATCGTGGATGTCGACCTGCGCGGCCTGTCGCGGTGCGAACCAGTAGGGCGTGGTGCGGGCGACGCCGTAGGCGGCGGCCAGCGTGGCGGCCAGGGCAATGGCGAGCTTGAACGAGGTGCGCATGGCGGCACTGTGGGCAATCCCGCGCGCGCGTTCATTGATCCGGATCAATGACTGAACAGATACAGCTTGTACACCAAGCTGAATCCTTCCTGCGTTGTCATCAAGCCGTCATCCATGCGCGATAGATGGCCCACGCGCGCGTCGCTAATCTGCCACGCTGTCGCACCTTTTCCCCGATTGCCCATGAAGCGCCTGCTGCTGTTGTTGCTGGCGTGCGCCGGCCTGTGGCTGGCTGCATGCTCGTCCTCGATCAATGCCTCGTCCACCTCGCTTGCCGATCGGCTGATCGCGCCGGGTGGCGTATCGACCCTGCTCGATCGTCCGCGCATTGCCGCGGCCATTGCCGAACTGCCCAATCGCCACGGCTTCGCGCCGGGCCGCGATGGCGTGCCGATCTTCTGGCGTGTGTTCGATCCTGGCGATTACGGCGCGCGTTACCACTACCTGCCGCAGCGCCACGAGAACGGCCTGCCGCTGGATACCGGCCTGAGCCTGGCAGTACCGCAGCCGTTCCGCGCGCAGGCACCGCGCGGTACCGTGGTGCTGCTGCACGGCTGGATGATGAACGGTGATTCGATGCTGCCGTGGTCGTTGCAGTTGGCCGAATCCGGCTACCGCGTGGTCACGCTTGACCTGCGCAACCATGGACAGTCCGGTACCGGGCCGTCGGGCTATGGCACCTATGAATCCGATGACGTGGTGGATGTGATCGGCGAGCTGCGCGCGCGTGGTGAAGTAACCGGCCCGCTGTACCTGTTCGGCGTGTCCTATGGCGCCGCCACAGCGGTATTCACCGCCGACAAGCTCGGCGACCAGGTGGAAGGGGTGGTGGCGATGGAATCGTTCGCCAATGCCGGTGTGGCGATCCGCACGATGATTCCACACCTGATGGGACTGCAGCCGGAAGGCCTGAAGGCGCAGGCGATGGCGTCGTACGCGCGCTGGCGCTACGGCGGCCAGGACATCAACCAGGTGATCGCCGCCGCCAGCCGCCGTATCGACGTCGATCTGGACCGCGTGGACGTAGCGCGCGCGCTGGCCGATACCCGCGCCTGCGTGCTGCTGCTGCACGGCCAGGGCGACCAGCACATTCCGGTCAGCCAGGGCCGCGAACTGGCCCAGGCCAACCCGCGCGCGCACTACATCGAGATGCGCGGCGAGGACCACATCACACTGCCGCTGCGGCTGGACCTGCTGGCCGGCGTGGTCGATGACTGGATGGCGCGCGATGAGCACCACCCGAAGAGCGCCTGTCCGGCCCCACAGCTGCCGGCCCAGGCCGAGTGGCTGGCCCACCGCTGAAAAAAGGGGACGGAGGGGATTAAGTCGTTTCCCGCACAGCTGGGCCATAAACGACTTAATCCCCTCCGTCCCCTTTTTCTGTCAGGCCACCCGTCGTGCCAGCGAGCGGGCAGACGCTGCGACGCCCAGCAGCAGCGCGGCCACGCACAGGAAGGCGAAGCCGAGGCTGGTGGCGTGTGCCAGTGCACCGATCGCTGCCGGGCCGGCGAGGATGCCGGCGTAACCCAGCGTGGTGACTGCGGTGATTGCGATGCTCTCCGGCATCACCCGCTGCTGGCCGGCCATCGAGAACAGTGCCGGCACGATGTTGGCGCAGCCCAGCCCGACCAGCACATAGCCCGCCAGCGCCACCGGGAACGAGGGTACCAGCGTGGCCAGGGTGAAACCTGCTGCGGCGGTGATGCCGCCGAAGACCAGGGTACGGGTGCGGCCGAGGCGCTCGACGATGCCGTCGCCGAACAGGCGCATCGCGGTCATCGCCAGGGTGAACAGCGCGAAGCCGGCGCCGGCCTGGTCACGCGGCACTTGCCGCACTTCGGCCAGGAACACCGCGCTCCAGTCCAGCATCGAGCCCTCGGCGAGGAACACCACGAAGGCCAGCACGCCGATGAACAGCACCACGCCGTGCGGCAGCGCCAGCAGTGGGCCGTCGTGCAGGATCCGTTGCGGGCGCCAGTGCGGCGCCGACAGCACCGCGACCAGCAGCAGTGCCGCCACCGAAACCAGCGCGGCCAGCCACAGCGGTGTACCCAGGATCAGCAGGCCGGTCATGCAGCCGGCGCCGACGAAGCCACCGATGCTGTAGAAGGCGTGGAAGCCGGACATCATCGCGCGCCCGGCGTCGCGCTCGACCGCGACCGCCTGCATGTTCATCGCACAATCCAGCGCACCGACGCCGGCGCCGAACACGAACAGCGCCGCACCCAGCGCCACCGGCGAGGGCGCCAGCACCAGCAAGGGCAGGGCGCACAGCATCATCGCGCAGGTGATCACCATCACCCGGCGGCAGCCCAGCCGCCCGGTCAGCGCGCCCGCCAACGGCATCGCCAGCAGCGAGCCGAGCCCAAGGCACAGCAGCACGGCGCCGAGGCTGGCGTCGGACAGCCCGGCCTTGGCCTTGGCGTAGGGCACCATCGGCGCCCATGCGGCGGTGGCGAATCCGGGAATGAAGAAGGCGGCGCGGGTGGCGTGCTGCTGGGCACGGGGGGATGAAGGCGTCATGCGCGATGCGAAGCTCCAGGGAACAGTCATGAAAACGATTTCAGACTGACTCGGCAAGTGCCATGCGCGACATCGGGCGACGCATACGATTGCAGTGACCCGATTGCGTCACCAGCGATTAACGCCACGCGCGGACAGTGGCTGCACGGTCTGCATTCCGCCGGCCGCTGCCGGAGACCTGTACATGAGCACGACACCGACCATCCTCCTCGTCCACGGCTTCTGGGGCGGGGCCGCACACTGGGCCAAGGTGATCCTGGAACTGCATCGCAACGGCCACGACCGTGTGCAGGCGGTGGAACTGCCGCTGACCTCGCTGGCCGACGACGCAGGGCGCACCCGGAAAATGATCCGGCAGATCGACGGGCCAGTGCTGCTGGTCGGCCACTCCTATGGCGGCGCGGTGATCAGCCAGGCCGGTAACGAGCCCAACGTGAAGGGCCTGGTCTACATCGCCGCGTTCGCGCCTGATGCCGGCGAGAGTCCCGGTGGCATCACCCAGCAGCACCTGCCGGAGGCGGCGCCGAACCTGGCACCTGACAGTGATGGCTACCTGTGGCTGCGTGCGGACAAGTTCCATGAGAGCTTCTGCCAGGATCTGAGCGAGGACGAAGGCCGGGTGATGGCCGTTACCCAGAAGGCACCGCTGGCCAGCACCTTCGGTGATGCGGTCAGCGACCCGGCGTGGAAGCACATGCCGAGCTGGTACCAGCTGTCCCGCCAGGACCGCATGATCGCGCCGGAAAACCAGAAGGCCATGGCCGCAAGGATGCAGCCCAGGCGCCTGCTGGAGCTGGATGCCAGCCATGCCTCGCTGGCTTCGCAGCCGAAGGAAGTGACCGCGCTGATCCTGGAGGCCTGCGTCGCCATCGGCGGCTGATCCCGCGCCAGCACACCGCACGACAGCCGCGGCGCAGGGGAGTACACTCCTGCGCCGCGGCTGTCCGGCCGCGTCCCTCTCCTCCCTCCAGCCGCCGCCAGAGGATCCCACCCTATCGTGGAGGTCCCGCCGTGCTGTCTGTGCCTGTTGTCCATACGCCGTCCCCCTTGCCGCGTCGCCGCGCGTTGCCGCAGGCGCTGGCCCGGGGTTTGCTGATCGCTGCTCTGGGCAGCAGCGGTATTGCTGTTGCGCAGTCCAGTACGGATCCAGCCAAGGATTCGCAGGCGCCTGCATCACAGACCCTGCAGACCGTGCAGGTCACGGCCAACCTGCTCGGTACCATCACCGAGGGCAGCGGCGCCTATACGCCCGGCACTATTGCCACCGCGACCCGCCTGGTGCTGACGCCACGGCAGACCCCGCAGACCATCAGCGTGATCACCCGCGCACAGATGGATGACTTCGGCCTGCACGGCATCGACGACGTGATGCGGGTGACCCCCGGCATCAGCATCGTCACCTACGACAGCGAACGCACCGAGTACTACGCGCGCGGCTTTGCGATCCAGAACTTCCAGTACGACGGCATTCCGATGTCGCGCAATTCGGCGTACTCCGCCGGCAACACGCTCAGCGATACCGCCATCTACGACCGCATCGAGGTGCTCAAGGGCGCGACCGGCCTGTTGACCGGCATGGGCGATCCGGGTGCGACCATCAACCTGGTGCGCAAGAAGCCGGGCAAGGACTTCGCCGGCAGCGCCTCACTGGGTGTCGGCCGCTGGGACGACTACCGCGCCGAGCTCGATGTGGGTGGCCCGCTGACTGCCGATGGCCGCGTGCGTGGCCGTGCCGTGGGTGCCTGGGAAGACAAGCACTCCAACCTGGACAACTACCAGCGCACCAGCAAGGTCGGCTATGCCGTGGTGGAAGCCGATCTGGGCGATCGCACGCTGCTGTCGGTCGGTGGCGACGTGATGGACAGCGACCCGAAGGGGTCGACGTGGGGCGGCATTCCGCTGCTGGACAGCGCCGGCAACTTCAACCGCATGCCGCGCTCGTTCAACAATGGTGCGCAATGGGCCGGCTGGCGCCAGTACGTGCGTACCGGTTTCACCACGTTGGAGCACACGTTCGCCAACGATTGGATTGCCAAGCTGCAGCTCAACCACCAGGTCAACGGCTATGACGCCGCACTGGCCGGTGCCGCTGCCGGCAATCCTGATCCGTTGACCGGCGAGGGCGTCAGCCTGTGGCTCGGCAAGTACGTTGGCAAGACCGTCAGCAATGCCGCCGACTTCTATGTGAGCGGGCGTTTCGGCCTGTTCGGGCGAGAGCATGAGCTGGTGGTCGGTGGCAGTGCCTCGCGCAAGCGCTGGACCAATACCGGCTACGGCCCGCAGGCGGGGTTCCCGGATACCGTGCCGGACTACAGGACCTGGAATGGCGACATTGCCGAACCGCAGTGGCAGCGCACCTATGACAACAATGAAGTGACCCGCGAGAATGGGCTGTACGTGGTTGGCCGCTTCGATCTGGCCGATCCGTTGAAGCTGATCGTCGGCAGCCGCCTGGCCAGTTACCGCTCGCCGGACACGCGAGAGACCGGTGTCCATGTGCCCTATGCCGGCGTGGTCTACGACCTCGGCGAGCATTATTCGGTGTATGCCAGCTACAGCACCATCTTCAAGCCGCAGGGCGAGCGTGACGAGCAGGGCAAGGCACTGGATCCACTGGAGGGCCGCAGCTACGAGGTTGGCCTGAAGGCCGAGTTCTTCGATGGACGCCTCAATGCCAGTGCGGCGCTGTTCCAGCTTGATCAGGACAACTTCGCCCAGCCCACCGGCGGCAAGACACCGGATGGCCTGGATGCCTACCGCGCCTTGATGGGCGTGCGCACCAAGGGTTACGAGCTTGAAATGTCGGGTCAGCTGGCCGAGGGCTGGCAGGTGCAGGGTGGGTTCTCCCACAAGATCGCCCGCCAGGCGGGCACCAAGGTGACCACGCTGGAACCGGAGAACCAGTTCAGCCTGCACACCCGCTACCGTCTGCGTGGCGCCTGGCAGGCGCTGACGCTGGGTGGTGGCGCACGCTGGCAGGATTCGACTTTCGGCGAGATCACCAACCCGGCCACGCGGGCCAAGGTGGTGCATCGCACGCAGCCGTACTGGTTGCTCGATGCGATGGTGCGCTACCAGTTCAACGATCGCCTGTCGGCCACGGTCAACGTCAACAACCTGCTCGACAAGCGTTACTACACGATCTTCAACTGGTACAGCACCTACACCTGGGGCGAGCCGCGCAACGTGCGGTTGAGCTTGAATTACAGGTTCTGACGCAGATGCGCCCGCGATGCTCTGCAGCATCGCGGGCGATGTGGTTACAGCGGCAGGTCGAACACCAGCACTTCGGCATCGTTGCCGTTTTCCAGCGTCAGCTGGGCTTCGTCGCTGACCTGCAGCGCATCACCGGCTTCCAGGGTGATGCCGTTGACCTGCAGCTGCCCACGGGCCACCTGCACATAGGCGCCACGACCGTTGCCAAGCGCATGGTGCAGCTTCTGGCCGCCGTCGAGGATGGTGGCGAAGATGCGGGCATCCTGGTGGATGCGCAGCGAACCGTCGGCACCGTCCGGCGAAGCGATCAGGCGCAGCTGGCCGCGCTTGGTCTCCGGCGCGAAGTGGGTCTCCTCGTACGACGGCGTGATGTTCTCGGTGTCCGGGAAGATCCAGATCTGCAGGAAGTGCACGGTCTCGTCGGCCGAGTGGTTGAACTCGCTGTGGGTGACGCCGCTGCCGGCGCTCATGCGCTGCACGTCGCCGTAGCGCAGCACTGAGCCGGTGCCCATCGAGTCCTTGTGTTCCAGCGCACCGCCCAGCACGTAGGAGATGATTTCCATGTTGCTGTGGCCGTGGGTGCCGAAGCCCTGGCCGCCGATCACCTTGTCTTCGTTGATCACCCGCAGCGGGCCGAAGCTGACGTAGCGCGGGTCGTAGTAGTTGGCGAAGGAGAAGGTATGGCGCGAGGACAGCCAGCCATGCTCGGCCAGGCCACGGGTAGCGCTCTTGCGGATCTGCAGCATGATGGAATCTCCTTGTTCGATGGTTTCGATGGGGCGGGGTGGGCTGGAAGCCGCTGTGTTTCCCCGTTGGAGAGAAGTATCCGCTTGCGCCTTGGGTTTGAAAAACGGATAGTTTTGACAGCCATCATCGAAAAATTCGAATGCTCAAGCTCAGCCTCGATGCCCTGCAGATCCTGGATGCCATCGACCGGCGCGGCTCCTTTGCCGGCGCCGGCAAGGCCCTGCACAAGGTGCCCTCGACCATCTCCTACACCGTGGCCAAGCTGGAGGAGGACCTGGGCGTTCAGCTGTTCGACCGGGTCGGTCCGCGCGCCGAGCCGACCGAGGCTGGCCGCGCGCTGCTGGACGAAGGCCGGCACCTGCTGCGCGCCGCCCGCGAGCTGGAACTGCGGGTGCGCCGGGTGGCGTCGGGCTGGGAGACCGAACTGACGCTGGCGGTGGATTCGGTGTTCCCGACCTGGCTGCTCGGCCCGGATATCGCCGCGTTTCGTGAGGCCGAGGCACCGACCCGGCTGCGATTGATCGGCGAGGCCCTGTCCGGCACCTGGGAGGCCCTGCTGGACCGCCGTGCCGACCTGCTGGTCGGCGCGCCGGGTGAGGGCCCCAGTGGCGGTGGTTACGTGGTCGAGCCGCTGGGCACGGTGGAGTTCGTGTTCGCGGTCGCGCCCGGTCATCCGTTGGCCGCAGTGCCGGGTGTGCTGGGTCGCGAGCAGCTGGTCGAGCACTGCGCGATCGCGGTCTCTGATTCCGCGCGCAGGCTGCTGCCGCGCACGGTCGGCTTGTTGATGGGGCAGGAGATGCTGACGGTGCCGGACATGGCCAGCAAACTGAAGCTGCAGTGCGAAGGCGTGGGATTCGGTTTCCTGCCCGAACCGTGTGCGCGCGCTGCGGTGGCGCGTGGCCAGCTGGTGATCCGTGAGGTGGAGGAACACAAGCCGGAGGAGACCTTCTGGCTGGCCTGGCGCACTGGAGAGGATGGCGCCGCACTGCGCTGGTGGCGCGAACGCCTGCGCAGGCCGGAGCTGCTGTCGCAGTGGTGGCAGGCAATGGCCAGGGGGTAGGGGTTTGGCAGGGCTGCGCCCTGCACCCGCTACGATCCAGAGCAACAGCAACAGCAACAGCAACAGCAGAAGCTGGTTTCCTTAGGGATGGCGGGGTGGGTCCGGTTGCGGGGGCCGCTGCAAGTACATCCATGTAAGCTCGGTCGCCGCATCCATGCGGCTCACGCCCCCGCAACCGGACCCACCCCGCCTTCGACAGTTTCCGCGATCTGTCGGAACGGCGTACTGCTCTGGTAGGTGTCGACCTTGGTCGACACGGTAGATCCACGCCATGCGTGGATGCTCTTCGATCAATTGTCGAAATGTTCGAACTCGATGGAGATTCATCCACGCATGGCGTGGATCCATCAGATCGCGGAAATCTGTCAGAGGTGGGGCGGTGTCGGAGTGCGGGGTGTCAGCCGCATGGATGCGGCTGCCAAGCCTACATGGACGTACTTGCGGCGTCCCCGCACTCCGACACCGCCCCGCCATCCCACGGAATGCCAGCTTTTGCCGCTGCCGTTGCCGTTGAGGTTGCCGGCCAGCGGCCGGCACTACCAGGGTGCAGGGCGCAGCCCTGCCGAAAAACACACATAAAAAAACAGCAGGCCGAGGCCTGCTGTTTCGGTGTAATGGTGCGCCCGGAGAGATTCGAACTCCCGACCGCCTGGTTCGTAGCCAGGTACTCTATCCAACTGAGCTACGGGCGCCAATTACATAAACTTGTTGTGCTGACTGTGTATGGTGCGCCCGGAGAGATTCGAACTCCCGACCGCCTGGTTCGTAGCCAGGTACTCTATCCAACTGAGCTACGGGCGCGCGGTACACAATCAAATTTTACTGCATTTCCAGCGGCGGATGCTGGAAACCTGTCGAGTGGTGCGCCCGGAGAGATTCGAACTCCCGACCGCCTGGTTCGTAGCCAGGTACTCTATCCAACTGAGCTACGGGCGCCCTGCGACAGGAGCGGAATTATGCGGATGTCGGCGCGTACCGTCAACAGTTTTGTGAAAATTTTCATCCAACTGAATGAAAAAGCTGTCAGCCACGGCATCAGGGGCCTTCAGCCACGCGAAATGATCGGCGCGCGTGCCCAGTTCCTGCGCGGACAGCACGCGCAGCTGCGCGTCCACATTCGGCAGCTTCGCCAGCAGCGTCTGCATCGATCCGGTGGGGGCCAACCAGTCGTGCTCCATCAGCACCGCCTGTGCGCTGCCATGCACACGCGCCATCTGCGCATCGAGGTCTTCGTCCATGCCGACGGCGGCGTAATGGTTGTTCAGGCCGACGCGTGCCCAGTCGGCAATCAGTCCGCGCGCTTCGGTGCCACCAAAGCCGAGGCGACGGCCATGCAGCACGCCCTGGCGCTGTGCGATCCACGGCAGGAAGCGGTAGACCAGCGGCAGCAGCCAGCCACGCGGTGGTGGGAATCCGCGCCAGAACGGTGAGCCGCTGGCGGCCAGCCACAGCCGGTTGAAGTGCTGCGGGTTGCGGCCGGCATGCACGCAGGCCAGCTGCCCGCCCAGGCTATGGCCGCCGATGATCCAGGGCAGGGCGTCGCCTTCGTCATCCGCTGCGGCCAGGACGGCCTGGCTGGCCGGCAGATCCTGTTCGAGTACCTCGCGATAGCCCCAGTCCTGCGTGCGCGATGGGCGCAGCGAACTGCTGCCGTTGCCGCGCCACTCGTGCAGGTAGACCGCCACGCCCTTCGCCGCCAGCGCCAAAGCCAGTGGCAGGTAGTGGCGCGCGGCCACGCCCAGTGCCGGCAGCCACAGCAGGCGTGCGATGGGCTGTGCGGGCACGCAGGCGATCACCTCGAAGCGATGGCCGTCGTCGCACTGCACGGCAAGGACGCTCGGCGTCGGGCTCATGCGTGGGGTGCCGCGCCGAAGTGGTCGAGCACCAGCACCTCGCTGCGGCCGGGGGCATAGCCCTGCTGCAGGCCGCGTGCAACGTAGTCGATGCCGGCTTCGCAGGCGTTGGCCAGGCTCAGGCCATTGCACAGCTGCGCGGCGATGGCCGAGGCCAGCGTGCAGCCGGTGCCATGTGCGTCCAGTGGCAGGCGCGCGTGGATGAATTCTTCGCTGCTGACGCCGTCGAAGTAGCGATCGATCACGCGATTGCCCTCATGCAGGTGGCCACCCTTGAGCAGCACTGCGCCGGCACCGAGGTCGAGCAGGGCCGAGGCGGCCTGTTCTGCGTCTTCGCCGTTGCTGATCTTCCGGCCGACCAGCAGTTCTGCTTCCGGCGTATTGGGGGTGATCAGCGTGGCCAGCGGGATCAGGCGCTCACGCATGGCCTGCAATGCGCTGTCTTCCAGCAGGCGTGCCCCACTGGTGGCGACCATCACCGGGTCCAGTACCACGTGTGGCGGGCGGTGCTTTTCGAGTGCATCAGCGACGGCATGGATCACTTCGGCGTTGGCCAGCATCCCCAGCTTCACCGCGTGGATGTCGAAGTCGTCGAAGCAGGCATCCAGCTGCGCGCGCAGGAACTCGATGGGTGGCACGTGCACGGCGATGACGCCGCGGGTGTTCTGCGCGGTCAGTGCCGCAATCGCGGAAAGGCCATGCACGCGGTGTGCGGCGAAGGCCTTGAGGTCAGCCTGGATGCCGGCGCCACCGCCGGAGTCGGAGCCGGCGATGGTGAGGGCGGAAACGGGAGTGGTCGGGCTCATCGGTTGATTGTGCCGTGGTCCCGCAGGGGAAGGTAGATCCACGCCATGCGTGGATGTCCTTGATTCAATGCCGCCAACGCGCCCACTGCTGGTACAGCACATAACCCAGCCCGGTCAGGCCAGTCAGCAGGGCGGGGGCGAGCAGGGCGTCGTACTGCCAGCGCATGAACAGCCAGGCGCCGAGGACGCCGCCGGCGAGGAAGCCGCTGATGATCAGGCCGCTGAGGGTCAGCCGCCGTACCTGCAGCGGCAGCCCACGCAGCAGGTGGCCCAGGCCGATGCCGAGGTCGGTGAACATGCCGCTGAGGTGGGTGGTGCGCACCACTGCGCCACTGAAGGTGGTGGCCATCGCGTTCTGCAGGCCGCAGGCCATGGCGGCGGCCAGCGCGCCCCAGATCTGGTGTTGTTCAAAGAGCGGAATGGCCACCAGCAGCAGCACCGATTCCAGCGCCAGTGCCACGCCATAGCGCCGGCCCAGCTGCAGGGCGCTGTCCTGGATCAGCAGGCCGCTGAGCATCGCGCCCAGCGAGAACGCGATCAACAGCCCCCACAGGTGCCCGACGGCGCGCCAGTCCCCCTGCGCCAGCGCCATGCCCAACTGGCTGGTACTGCCGGTCATGTGGCTGACCGCCTGGTGCTCGAAACCGAGGAAGCCGACCACGTTGACCATGCCGGCCACGCACGAGAGCGCGACCGCGCCGATCCAGACCCAGGTGGGCAGGCGTATTCCCATCGGCGGGGCCCCTCAGGGCCCGCCGAAGCCGCCGTTGAACTGCAGCTCGCTGAAGGTGTTGCTGGCCGGGTCGAACACCGCGCCCCAGAACTGCGTGCCGCCGTCACAGACGCGGATCGCTTCGCGCGCCGGATTGATGCCGCTGTCGTCGGGCAGGTGGAAGGCGTTGACGTAGATCAGCCGCTTGCCGGCGCTTTCGATGCCGACGTACTGGCGGTCGAAGTCCAGCACTTTTGGTACCTGTGCCTCCAGCGACGACAGCTGTGCCTCCAGCTGATCGATCTGCTGCCGGCTGGGAGCCCAGTAGCCGCTGACCCGCCCGGCCTCGCGGCCGGGGCTGGCGCGCGAGCAGGTGTCGAGCACCTGCGCGGCGATGATCGGGCGGGTGACCACCCAGGACTGCCCGGTGCGCTCGGCGGTCGGCACACTGGCCGGGCCGCGCGTGGTGGTGCAGGCGCCGAGCACGGCTGCGAGGGTGATCGCAGCCGTGGGCAGCAGCAGGCGGGTGCAGCGGTTCACAACACCTCCGAAGCGTAATCGGCCAGGCGCGAGCGTTCGCCTCGGCGCAGGGTGATGTGCGCACTATGCGGCCAGTTCTTGAAACGATCCACCGCGTAGGTCAGGCCCGAGGTGGTCTCGGTCAGATACGGGGTGTCGATCTGCTCGACGTTGCCCAGGCAGACGATCTTGGTGCCGGGGCCGGCACGGGTGATCAGCGTCTTCATCTGCTTCGGGGTGAGGTTCTGCGCCTCGTCCAGGATCAGGTAGCGCGACAGGAAGGTACGGCCGCGCATGAAGTTCATCGAGCGGATCTTGATGCGGCTGGCCAGCAGGTCGTTGGTGGCCTGGCGACCCCAGGTGCCGCCTTCCTGGTTGTGCGTGAGCACTTCCAGGTTGTCGGTCAGCGCGCCCATCCACGGCGTCATCTTCTCCTCCTCGGTACCCGGCAGGAAACCGATGTCCTCGCCGACGCTGACTGTGGCGCGGGTCATGATGATCTCGCGGTAGCGCTGCTGGTCCATCGTCTGCGCCAGGCCGGCAGCCAGCGCCAGCAGGGTCTTGCCGGTGCCGGCGGTGCCCAGCAGCGTGACGAAGTCGATCTCCGGGTCCATCAGTGCATTGAGCGCGAAGTTCTGCTCGCGGTTGCGCGCACTGATACCCCAGACGGCGTGGCTGCCGTGGCGGAAATCATCGACCAGCGACAGCACTACCTTGCCGTCGCCGACCACGCGGCTGACGCGCAGTTCGACTTCGTCTTCGCCGGGCAGGTAGACGTACTGGTTCGGGTACCACTCCTCGCCGTCCTGCGCCTGGATTTCGTAATGGCTGCGGCCCTTGTCGCTCCAGCTGCGCAGGTCGTCGCCGTGGCGCTTCCAGAAGTCTTCCGGCAGCTCGGTGGCGCCGGTGTAGAGGAGGCTGAAATCGTCCAGCGCGCGGTCGTTTTCGTAGTCCTCGGACACGATGCCGGCGATGGCGGCCTTGATCCGCAGGTTGATGTCCTTGGAAACGAACACCACCGGCAGGTCCGGCGTTTCTTCCTTCAGCGCCAGGATCGCGCCAAGGATGGCATTGTCGGGAATGACCTTGCCAAAGCTCTTGCCCGCGTCGAAGTGGCTGGTCTGGAAGCGCAGCTTGCCGGCGCTCTGCTTGCCGCGCAGCTGCAGGCCGTTGGGGCGCTGCAGCGGAATGCCGTCGGCCAGGTTGTCCAGGCCGGATTCCTGCACCAGCTCGTTGAGGAAGCGGCTCACCTGGCGGGCGTTGCGGCTCGCTTCGGAGGTGCCCTTCTTGCCGTTGTCCAGCTCCTCGATCACCTGCATGGGCAGGTAGATGTCGTGCTCCTCGAATTTGAACAGCGCGGTCGGATCGTGCATCAGCACGTTGGTATCCAGCACGTAGATGCGCTTGCCTCGGGTCATCGTCGATTCCTGGTTACGGACAGGGAAAAACCACCACGGCCTGCTGCGGGGCAGGGTGATGGCAGACACAGTAGGCAGTGGGACTCACTTGGACTGGGAGGCCTTCAGTTCGGCGAGAACGGCATCGGCATGGCCGGCAACCTTGACCTTGCGCCAGGACTGCACGATGCGGCTGTCGGGGGAAATCAGGAAGGTGCTGCGTTCGACGCCACGTACCTGCTTGCCGTACATGTTCTTCATCTTGATCACGTCGAAGGCGCTGCACAGCGCTTCGTCGCCATCGCTGACCAGCGGGAAGTTGAAGCCCTGCCTGGCACAGAAGTTGTCGTGCGACTTCACCGAGTCGCGAGAGACGCCGAGCACGACCGCGCCGGCCTTCTTGAACTTCGGCAGCAGGGCGTTGAAGTCGATGCCTTCGGTGGTGCAGCCGGGAGTGCTGTCCTTGGGGTAGAAGTACAGCACCAGCCACTGGCCGGCATAGTCGCCGAGAGTGGCCTGGTTGCCACCGGACAGCGCCAGCGGCAGGGAGAGGGTGGTGCTGTCCAGGGTATCGCCGTTGTTCATGAGGTCCTTCTGTCGAGCCTGGGTTGTTTCTACGACAATTGCATGAAACGCCACGCGCCCGTGAGAGGCGCGCGAAAAATCCGCACTCCCAATCAGAATTTCATCGGGTCCATGATCGCGTCCAGGTTCAGGTGGTCGCAGAACTCAAGGAAATCGTCGCGCAGCGCGGCGATGTGCATGTTGGCCGGCACGCCGATGGTGACCTGTGCACTGAACATTTCCGCACCGGTCTGCATGGCGCGGTAGCGCGTGCTCTGCAGGTTCTCGATGGTGATGCCCTGGCGGTCGAAGAAATCGGCCAGCTGGAACAGGATGCCCGGCTTGTCGGCGGCGATCACTTCGACAATGTACGGCAGCAGGTTGGACTGCGCCTGCTTGGCCGCGGTGCGGTACCAGACCAGCTTCAGGCCTTCCTCGCGCTCCAGCCGGGTCAGCATCGCCTCGAGCTTGGCCACCGAGTCCCAGGAGCCGGTGGCCAGGGCGGTGACCGAGACATCGCGGCCGACCGTGGCCAGGCGTGCGTCCACCAGATTGCAGCCGCTGTCGGCGATGCGGCGGGTGACGGACAGCAGGGGGGACTCCGGATGCGTCGTATAGGCGTTGATCAGGAGGTGGTTTTCGCTCGGCGCGGGGCGCGGGGTGGTGTCGGTCAAGGCGATTCCGGGTAATGCATGCGTTAGTCTGAATGCCCGCCAGAGGCGGGGATCCACCGGTGTCCAGCATACTTGCCCGTGCTTTCGCGCCGCAAGTAACATTCAGGTCGCCCCCGGCCTTTCGTGGCGGGCGTTTTCCCTTTCCAGCCAAGAGCAGCACGTCCTTGTCCCTTTCCGGCCTCATCACCGCGCTGGCGACCCCGTTCCGGGCCGACGGCGCCCTCGATCCCGACGGTTGGCAGCGCCTGCTGCACCTGCAACTGGAAGGTGGCGTCCATGGCGTTGTCGTTGCCGGCTCGACCGGCGAAGCGGCAACCCTCACCGATGCCGAGTACGACCTGCTGCTGGCCAGCGCGGTCGAACGCATTGGCGGCCGCATCCCGGTCATGGCCGGCACCGGCCTGTCCGGTACCGCCAAAACCATCGAACAGACCCGTCGTGCGGCCGCGCTTGGCGCCAGCCATGCACTGGTGGTCACCCCGCCTTACGTGAGGCCGACCCAGGCCGGTCTGATTGCCCATTATCGTGCGGTCGCCGACCAGGGCGGGTTGCCGGTCGTGCTGTACAACGTGCCCGGCCGTACCGGTTGCGACATGCAGCCGGAGACCGTGGCCGAACTGGCCAGCCACCCCAACATCGTCGGCATCAAGGAGGCGGTGGGCGACACCGGCCGGGTGCAGGCGCTGCTCGCACTGCGCAGCCCGCAGTTCGCCGTGCTCAGCGGCGACGACGGTACGGCCGCGCGTTCGATCCGGGCCGGTATCGACGGCCTGATCTCGGTCGGCTCCAATGTGCTGCCCGGCGCCTACCGCCGCATGTGCGAGCTGGCCGCCGCCCATGACCACGAAGCCACCGAGTCCTGGGACGCGCGCCTGCAGCCGTTCCATGATTTCTGCGGTGTTGAACCGAACCCGATTCCGGTCAAGGCGCTGCTGCGCCGTATCGGCATCGGCCATGACCTGCGCCTGCCGCTGCTGCCGCTGTCCGCGCCGCACCACGCGGCCGCCGACCATCTTGCCGGCGACATCGCCGCCCTTGAAGCCCTTTCCAGCCACTGACCTTTCGTCTTGGTCTGACCCAGGAGATTCACATGCGTCAATCCGTTTCCACTGTCCGCGTGCTGTCCTACGCCCTGCTTGCGGTGGCCGTTGCCGCCGGCACCACCGGCTGCTTCAAGCGTGGCGTCAAGGGCGACTATGCCCTGGCCCCGGAAATGCGTCCGCTGGAAGTGCCGCCGGACCTCAACCTGCCGGCCACCACCGGTGACAACAAGGTGCCGGCGCTGGTGTCGGCCACCAAGCCGGCAGCGCCGGCGGCTGCGGCTCCGGCCGTTGGCAATACCGGTTTCACCATCGCCGGTGGCAAGGATGAAGCCTTCGCCAAGGTCGGTACCGCGCTGGAAGGCGTGGAGGGCGTGACCATCGCCAGCCGCGCCCAGCTGCTCGGCTCGTATGACGTGGCCTACGAAGGCAGCAACTTCCTGGTCCGCGTGGTCGCCGTCGATGCCGGCGCCTACATCTCCGCGGTCGACCCGCGTGGCCTGCCGGCCACCGCCGAAGCGCCGGTGAAGCTGATCGCCGCGCTGAAGGCGAAGCTGGCCCAGTAAGGGCTGCCTCTGGTAGAGGCTGACCTTGGTCGGCGCTTCTGTGCCAACCAAGGTTGGCACCTACCGGATCGCAAGGTTGGCATGCCGGATCGCAAGGCTGGCATGCCGGATCTTGCGGTTGGCGTTCACCGGAAAACAGAAAAGGGCGCCCGTGGGCGCCCTTTTCGTTGCCGCCGTGGGCGCTTCTCAGCGCTCCAGCAGCTTCAGCTTGTCCGGCTTGCCATCCCATTCGCCGGCGTCGGCGGGCGGGTCCTTGCGCACGGTCAGCACCGGCCACTCCTTCGCCAGCTCGGCGTTGAGGGCGACGAAGCCTTCCTGGCCGGCGGGGACATCGTCCTCCGGGAAGATCGCATTGACCGGGCACTCCGGCTCGCAGAGGGTGCAGTCGATGCACTCATCCGGGTCGATCACCAGGAAGTTCGGGCCTTCGTGGAAGCAATCCACGGGGCACACTTCCACGCAATCGGTGTGTTTGCACTTGATGCAGTTTTCGGTGACGACAAAGGGCATGGGCTGGGGGTGGATCGATTCCTGAACCCGCCAATTCTAGAACAGGTTGGCCCCCGCTGTCGGCGCGGGGCGGAAATCGGGCGTCTGGCAGGCGCGGCCGTGGCAGTCATTGGCGGCAGGGCGGGGCCTGTGCGACGCTGCGGGTCAGCCGGCTGCGTCGGGTGGCCGGCCCCCTTCCCAGCAGGATCGTCAATGTCGCCAGCCAAGCCCAGCATCGCACCCCATGGCGGTGAGAACACTGCATTCATCGTCCTGATCAGCTGCGTGGCCACGCTCGGTGGATTCCTGTTCGGCTTCGACAGTGGTGTCATCAATGGCACGGTCGATGGCCTGCGCCAGGCCTTCAATTCCAGCGAGGCGGCGCTCGGTTTCGAAGTCGCCTCGATGCTGCTGGGCTGCGCGATCGGTGCGTTCCTGGCCGGCTGGCTGGGCGACCGCCTGGGACGCCGCGGCGTCCTGATCGTGTCGGCGCTGATGTTCCTGGTTTCGGCGCTGGGCGCCGGCGCAGCCCACGCCTCGTGGCTGTTCATCGCGGCCCGCGTGCTGGGCGGCTTTGCAGTAGGGGCGGCCAGCGTGATGTCGCCGGCCTACATCGCCGAGGTGGCGTCGGCGCGCTATCGCGGGCGCCTGGCCACAGTGCAGCAGATGGCGATCATCTGCGGCCTGTTCGCGGCGTTCCTCAGCAACTACCTGCTGGCCCGCGCCGCCGGGGCGTCGACCGAGCCGTTGTGGCTGGGTCATGAGGCCTGGCGCTGGATGTTCTGGATGCAGGCGCTGCCGTCGGGGCTGTTCCTGCTGTTGTTGCTGGTGATTCCGGAAAGCCCGCGCTTCCTGGTCCTGAAGGGGCGCCAGCAGCAGGCGAGGGCGGTGCTCGCGCGGCTGTACGGTGATACCGCGGCGGCGGCCAAGCAGGCCGAGATCGAAACCAGCCTGGCCCAGGACCAGCACAAGCCGCGCTTCGGCGACCTGCGCAACAAGGCCACCGGCAAGCTGCGCCCGATCCTCTGGGTGGGTATCGGCCTGGCCATGTTCCAGCAGCTGGTCGGCATCAATGTGGTGTTCTACTACGGCGCGGTGCTGTGGCAGGCGGTGGGCTTCTCGGAAAGCGACGCGCTGCTGATCAATGTGTTGTCCGGCGCACTGAGCATCGGCGCCTGCCTGCTGACGGTGCTGTTGATCGACCGCATCGGGCGCAAGCCGCTGCTGTGGATCGGCTCGGTCGGCATGTCGGTGGCGCTGGTGCTGATGGTGGTCGCGTTCGCCAGTGGAAGCCTGGCCGACGGTCGCCTGCAGCTGTCCGACGGCATGGGCCGGCTGGCGCTGGTCGCGGCCAATGTCTACGTGGTGTTCTTCAACATGTCCTGGGGCCCGGTGATGTGGGTGATGCTGGGCGAGATGTTCCCCAACCAGATCCGCGGCCCGGCGCTGGCGGTGGCGGGTGCGGCGCAATGGACCTCGAACTTCGCGATCACCGTGACCTTCCCGATGCTGCTGGCCGGCATCGGCCTGGCCGGCGCCTATGGCATCTACGCGGTCGCGGCGATCCTCTCGATTGTCTTCGTGGTCCGCTACGTACGCGAGACCAAGGGCAAGGAGCTGGAGCAGATGGAAGGCTGACGGCGACTGGCTTCGGTTGCGTTCCGTTGGCGCCTGCTTGTCCAGAGTGTGAGAGGGCGGCCTGCCCCTCCTGACAGTTCATGGTGCGTGCGGATGCGGCGAAGCGCTGGTCGGTTGTTGCCGCAGCTCGCGGGAAACCGTCCAGAGCCGGTGGGGTCACCCAGGGCAGGACCGTTGGCGCCATGGATGGCGCCATCGAGCCCCCATGGATGGGTTTACGGCGTGTCCTGCCCTGGGTGACCCCACCGGCTCAAGCCGATTGCAGGCCCGGAAAACAGAAAAGCCCGCACAAGGCGGGCTTTTTCGGTTCCTGCTGCAGCGACTGGCGCTCCCTAGGGGACTCGAACCCCTGTTTTAGCCTTGAGAGGGCCACGTCCTAACCACTAGACGAAGGGAGCGTAACTGTGTCGCTGCCGAGGCAGGAGCGCTAGTATATGCACCTCGATGCCATTGGGCAATCCCGAAACTTCAACCGGAAGCGCCAACATCATTTCCTCTGCTACATCACCGTTCAGCCTGCGCGTCATCCCGCGCGACCAGCACACGATCTCCCGCAAGGACATCAGCCCGAACGCCCTGCGCGTGCTTTATCGCCTGCGCGATGCCGGCTTCGGCGCCTACCTTGTCGGCGGCGCGGTGCGCGACCTGCTGGTCAATGGCCAACCCAAGGATTTCGACGTGGCCACCGACGCCACGCCCGAACAGGTCAAGCAGCTGTTCCGCAACTGCCGCCTGATCGGCCGCCGTTTCCGCCTCGCCCACGTTGTGTTCGGCCGCGAGATCATCGAAGTCGCCACCTTCCGCGCCAACAGCGATGACGGTAGTGGCGACCGCGAGATGGAAAACGGCATGCTTGTGCGCGACAACGTGTACGGCACCATCGAAGACGACGCCGTCCGCCGCGACTTCACCTGCAACGCCCTGTACTACGCCATCGAGGATTTCTCGGTGCGTGACTACACCGGCGGCTTCGAAGACGTGCAGGCGCGCCTGATGAAGCTCATCGGCGACCCGGTGCAGCGCTACCAGGAAGACCCGGTGCGCATGCTGCGCGCCGTGCGCCTGGCGGCCAAGCTCGGCTTCCAGATCGAAGAGGGCACCGCCGCGCCGATCCCGCAGCTGGCTGGCCTGCTCAACGAAGCCGCGCCGGCACGCCTGTTCGAGGAAGTGCTGAAGCTGTTCCTGTCCGGGCACGGCGTGGCCAGCTTCGAAGGCCTGGAGCGCTACGGTCTGCTCGACGTGCTGTTCCCGGAAAGCGCCAGGGCGTTGAAGTCCAACCGCACCGGCGCGCTGCGCCGCATGCTGGTCGAGGGCCTGGCCAATACCGATGCCCGCGTGGCCAACGACGAGCCGGTCTCGCCGGCGTTCCTGTTCGCGCTGTTGCTGTGGCCGGCGTTCTGCCGCGCCCAGGCGACCCTGCTCAAGCAGGGCGTGGCGCCGGAAGAGGCGCAGCGTCGTGCCGCCGACCGCGTCACCGTGCAGCAGCTGAGCACCATCGCGCTGCCGCGCCGCTTCTCGCTGCCGATGCAGGAAATCTGGCTGCTGCAGTCGCGTTTCAGCTCGCGCCAGCGCAAGCGCGTGTTCCGCACGCTCACCCATCCGCGCTTCCGCGCCGCGTTCGACTTCCTCAGCCTGCGCCAGGTGGCCTCGGCCGAGCACGCTGCCGATGTTGAATTCTGGCGCGAGGCACAGGCCCAGTCGGGCCGCGAGCTGGAATCTTCGCTGGACGCGATGCACAGCGAAGAGGGCGATGACGAGAACGGAGCACCGCGCAAGCGTCGCCGTCGTCGCCGCCGCCCGGGGGCCTCGGCCGGTGCAGCTGGCGAATAAGCAATGATGCCAGCGTGGATCGGCCTCGGCGCCAACCTCGGCGATGCGGCCACGACTGTCGGCGCGGCGATCACTGCGCTGGACGGCCTGCCCGGGACCCGCGTGCTGCAGGCCTCGCGCCTGTACGCAACGCCGGCCTGGGGCAATGAAGACCAGTCACCGTTCGTCAACGCGGTGGCCGCGGTCGAAACGTCACTGGCAGCCGATGAACTGCTGCAGGCGATGCTGGCGCTGGAGCAGCGCTTTGGTCGCGTGCGCGATCCGGCGGTGCACTGGGGGCCGCGCGCGCTGGACCTGGACCTGCTGCTGTATGGCGCGCAGGTGCTCGACCAGCCCGGCCTGCAGGTGCCGCACCCCTACATGCACGAGCGTGCCTTCGTGCTGGTGCCGCTGGCCGAAATCGCGCCAGATCTGGCCATCCCCGGCCATGGCCGCGTGCGGGATGCAGTGATGCGGGTGGATGCCTGCGGGATCGCGCCGATAGGGTGATAATGCCCGGGTTATCTCCCCCGGTTATCAGCACATGAGCACCCACGCAGACAGCAAGCCCTGGACCGTTCCCGCCCTGGCCGAGGCCAAGCGCAATGGCCAGAAGCTGGTCATGTTGACCGCCTACGACGCTGGCTTTGCCCGCACCTTCGATGCCAATGGTGTCGACCTGATCCTGATTGGCGATTCGCTGGGCATGGTCGTGCAGGGCCATGATTCGACCCTGCCGGTGACCGTGGCCGACATGGTCTACCACACCCGCGCCGTGGCCCGTGTGCTGCAGCGCGCGCTGCTGGTGGCCGATCTGCCGTTCGGCGCCGATGCCACTCCGGAGCGCGCGCTGGATGCTTCGCTGCAGCTGCTGCAGGCCGGTGCCGAGATGGTCAAGATCGAAGGTGCCGGCTTCAAGGTCGACATCATCCGCTACCTGGTTGAGCGTGAGATTCCGGTCTGTGCGCATCTGGGCCTGACCCCGCAATCGGTGCTGCGCCTGGGCGGCTTCAAGATCCAGGGCCGCGGCGATGCCGCCCGCCAGCTGGTCGACGATGCCAAGGCCGTGGCCGCGGCCGGTGCCAGCATCATGGTGCTCGAATGCGTGCCGACCCCGGTCGCCGCGGAAGTGACCGCCGCGGTGGATGTGCCGACCATCGGCATCGGTGCCGGCCCGCAGTGCGACGGCCAGGTGCTGGTGCTGCACGACTTCCTCGGCCTGGACAGCGGCCATCGCCGTCCCAAGTTCGTCAAGGACTTCCTTGCCGAAGGCGGTTCGGTGGCCGGTGCCACCCGCGCCTACGCCGACGCCGTGCGCGACGGCAGCTTCCCCGACGAACAGCACGCCTACGCCCAATGATCCAGACCTTCAACGAACTCGGCGCACTGCGCGCGCAGATCGCCCAGTGGAAGCAGGACGGCCTGCGCGTGGCGCTGGTGCCGACCATGGGCAACCTGCATGGCGGCCACCATTCGCTGGTGGCGCTGGCCCGCCAGTACGCCGACAAGGTGGTGGCGAGCATTTTCGTCAATCCGACCCAGTTCGGCCCCAACGAGGATTTCAATCGCTACCCGCGCACGCCCGAGGCCGACGTGGCCGGACTGGAGCAGGCCGGCTGCGACGCGGTGTGGCTGCCCAGCGTCGAGGTGATGTACCCGCTGGGCGTGGACAAGACCACGCAGATGCATGCGCCGGGTGTCAGTGAGGTGCTGGAAGGCGCCAGCCGGCCGGGCCACTTCGATGGCGTCTGCACCGTGGTGGCGCGCCTGTTCCTGCAGGTGCAGCCGGACGTGGCCGTGTTCGGCCGCAAGGACTACCAGCAGCTGGCGGTGATCCGGCAGATGGTGGCTGAGCTGTCGTTCCCGATCCAGATCGTCGGCGCGGACATCGTGCGCGACGAGGATGGCCTGGCCAAGAGTTCGCGCAACCAGTACCTGAGCGCCGAACAGCGCCCGGTCGCGACCACCATCCACCGCACCCTGCTGGGCATGCGCGAAGGCTACGTGGCCGGGCAGGCGCGTGATCGCATCGAGGCCGACGCCACGGCGGCATTGCAGGCGGCCGGTTTCCAGGTTGACTATGCGGTGCTGCGCACCCCGGAGCTGGCCGAGCCGACGTTCGATGGCGGTGGCCGCGTAGCGCTGATCGCCGCGCGCCTGGGCTCCACCCGCCTGATCGACAACCTGGAGTTCTGAGCCGCATGCGGCCCGGGGGCGCCCACAATGGGCGCCTCGCACCTTCCCATGGACGGGAGAACGGCAATGAAGACACCCTCCACTGACGCTGGTCGGCTTGCGCAGGCGTTGATCCTGGCCGTGCTGGCTGCCGGCATGCTGCCGGCGCAGCTGTTTGGCGGCCTGTTGTTCGCGCTTGAATTCAGGCGCACGCCGATGCCCGCGCTCACCGGCGGTGGACTGATGTTCGGGCTGGGCGTCTGCAGCGCCATCGCGGTGTTCCTGCCGATGGCGCTGCTCCCGCGATCTCGGCGGCCCCTGCGCCGGACCCGCTTCGTACTTGCAGGGGCTGCTCTGGGCGCGCTGGCCATGGCCATCCATGAGTGGCCGGGCGCGATCCATGTGCCGCTGCTGCAGCGCCTGCGCTATGTCGATACATTCGATGTGATCAGCTATGGGCTGACGGTGTTGGCTGCAGGGGGCCTGGGCCTGGCCTCCGGCTGGCCTTCCATACGGTGTTCAGGCTGTCACTGCAGGGCGGTGCCGTCCATGCCACGGCGCCGCCGCCGGGCGAGGGCGCCTGAACGGCCTTCAGCGTCCTGCCGCAGGCCCCTGACGACGGCCAAGCGGGTGCTAGAATCCGCTCTTTCCTTTGCCGTTGCAGCGCCCCCATGCACCTGTCCCTGCTCAAGACCAAGATCCACCGCGCCACCGTCACCCATTCCGAGCTGAACTACGAAGGCTCGATCGCCATCGATGACAACCTGCTGGCTGCCACCGGCATCCGCGAGTTCGAGCAGGTGCACATCTGGGACGTGACCAACGGTGCGCGCTTCTCGACCTATGCCATCCGCGCCGAAGCCGGCAGCGGCGTTGTCTCGCTCAACGGTGGCGCCGCGCGCCACGTGCAGGTCGGTGACATCATCATCATTGCCGCGTTCGCCAGCATGACCGAGCAGGAAGCCGACAGCTTCAAGCCGAAGCTGGTGTACGTTGATGGCAAGAACCAGATCACCCACACCAACGACACGATCCCGACCCAGGCCGCATGACAACGAACAACGGATTCGACTCGCTGCATTCCCACGCCCAGCGCCTGAAGGGCGCAAGCATCCCCGGCCTGCTCGCCGCCGAACCCGGCCGCGTCCAGGACCTGGCGCTGAGGGTCGGTCCGTTGTACGTCAACTTCGCCCGGCAGAAATACGATGCCGCGGCGTTGCAGGCATTGCTGGCGCTGGCTGCCGACCGTGATGTCGGTGGTGCCATCACCCGCCTGTTCCGTGGCGAGCAGGTCAACCTGACCGAAGGTCGCGCCGCGCTGCACACCGCACTGCGCGGCGACGTGGTCGATGCGCCGGTGGCGGCCGAGGCCTATGCCACCGCGCGCGAGATCCGCCAGCGCATGGGCGTGCTGGTGCGCGCGCTGGAAGACAGTGGCGTGACCGATGTAGTCAGTGTCGGCATCGGTGGTTCCGACCTTGGCCCGCGCCTGGTCGCCGACGCGCTGCGTCCGGTCAGCGGTGCGCGCCTGCGCGTGCATTTCGTATCGAACGTGGACGGCGCGGCCATGCAGCGTACGCTGGCCACGCTGGATCCGGCCAAGACCGCCGGCATCCTGATCTCCAAGACCTTCGGCACCCAGGAAACCCTGCTCAATGGCCAGATCCTGCACGACTGGCTGGGGGGCAGCGATCGCCTGTACGCGGTCAGTGCCAATCCGGAACGTGCCGCCAAGGCCTTTGCCATCGCCGCCGATCGTGTGCTGCCGATGTGGGATTGGGTCGGCGGCCGCTATTCGCTGTGGTCTGCGGTCGGTTTCCCGATCGCGCTGGCGATCGGCTTCGAGCGCTTTGAACAGCTGCTGGAAGGTGCTGCGCAGATGGATGCGCATGCGCTGGATGCACCGCTGGAGCGCAACCTGCCGGTGCTGCACGGCCTGACCGACCTCTGGAACCGCAACCTGCTGGGCCATGCCACGCATGCGGTGATGACCTACGACCAGCGCCTGGCGCTGTTGCCGGCCTACCTGCAGCAGCTGGTGATGGAAAGCCTGGGCAAGCGTGTGCAGCGTGATGGCCAGCCGGTCACCACCGATACCGTGCCGGTGTGGTGGGGAGGCGCGGGCACCGATGTGCAGCACAGCTTCTTCCAGGCACTGCACCAGGGCACCAGCATCGTTCCGGCCGACTTCATCGGCTGCGTGCACAACGACGATCCCTACACGATCAATCATCAGACCCTGCTGGCCAATCTGCTGGCGCAGACCGAAGCACTGGCCAATGGCCAGGGCAGCGACGACCCGCACCGTGATTACCCGGGCGGCCGCCCGAGCACGCTGATCCTGCTCGACGCGCTGACCCCGCAGGCGCTGGGTGCGCTGATCGCCATGTACGAACACGCCGTGTACGTACAGTCGGTGATCTGGAACATCAACGCCTTCGACCAGTTCGGTGTCGAACTGGGCAAGCAGCTGGCCAGCGGCCTGCTGCCGGCGCTGCAGGGCGAGGATGTGGCCGTTGCCGACCCGATGACCCGCGAGATCCTTGCGCAGCTGAAGGGCTGAGGCTCTGGTAGTGCCGGCCGCTGGCCGGCAACCTCATGAACGATTGAAGCATCACCTGGATGCCGGCCAGCGGCCGGCACTACCGGAGCGGACGGGTTGCCGGCCAGCGGCCGGCACTACCATGAAGGGCGTGGTGCCTCAGCGGCTCGGGTCGCGTTCCGGGCTGGGCCGCTTGGCCAGCTTGCGCTGCAGCGAGCGCCGGTGCATGCCGAGCAGGCGCGCGGCTGCCGACACGTTGCCGCCGGTCTCGTGCATCGCCTGCTGGATGTGTTCCCACTGCAGGCGGCTGATCGGTGTCATCGCGTCGGGCACTTCCATTTCGCCATCGTCGGCCGGGCCGTCATCCTCCTCGCCCAAAGCGCGAAGGATCATCGGTACCGTGGCTGGCTTGGGCAGGTAATCGTCCGCACCGAGCTTGATCGCTTCCACCGCAGTGGCGATGCTGGCGTAGCCGGTCACCAGCAGGATGCGCATGTCCGCGCGCAGCGCACGCAGCGGCTGGATCAGCGCCAGGCCGGAATCGCTGCCCAGCTTCAGGTCGATCAGGGCGAACGCGGGTGGGTGCTGGCGGGCCAGTGCCAGCGCGCTGGCGGCATCCTGCGCGGTCTGCGTTTCAAGCCCCTTGCGGGCCAGGCTGCGCTGCAGGGTGCGCAGGTACAGTTCGTCGTCGTCGACCAGCAGGCCGAGGGTTGAGGCGCTCATGGGGTTTCCTCGCGTGGGGCCAGCGGCAGGCGGAAGCCGACGCGGCTGCCGGCCCCCTGGGCCGGGCGCATCCACATCTCGCCGTCGAGGCGTTCGATCGTGGCATGGGACAGGGCCAGGCCGACCCCCATGCCTTCACTCTTGCTGCTGCCGAACAGCTTGCCCGGCAGCACCGCGGCGCGCGCGTTGAAGCCGTGGCCGTAGTCGCGTACTTCGCCGATCAGATCGTCGCCTTCGATGCGCAGGTCCAGGTCCACGCGCGGCCGGCCGGCCTGTTCGCCGGCATCGGCGGCATTGTTGAGCAGGACCATCAGCAGGTGGCCCACGCCCGGGTCGAGCGGCAGCCGCAGCGGCGCATCGTCGTTGCGGTGCAGGTCGATGGTCGGTCGCACCAGGCGCCATTGCTCCAGCACCTGCTGCGCGCTGGAATGGCTGCGTCCGGGCGCATCGGCCGAGGCCGGTGCGGCCAGCGCCAGCACGCGCTCACGGCACTGCACCAGCAGCTCGCGCAGGGTTTCCATGTCCTCGCGCACTTCCGGCTCTTCACTGCGTTCGGCCACGTCGTCGGCGAGCAGGGTCATGGTTGCCAGCGGCGTGTTCAGCTCATGCGCCACCGAGGCGGCATGGGTGGCCAGAGCGACGATGCCCTCGTTGCGGGCGAAGCGTTCGCGCAGGGCCGAGAGTTCCAGTTCGCGCTGGCGCAGCGCCAGCGCCAGGCGGGTGGAGAAGGCCAGTACGACCGCCGCGGAAATCAGGAAATTGGCGACCACGCCCCAGCGGTTGAGGTCCTGCGCGCGGAAATAGCCGTCCGGCAGGGGCTGGCCGAAGATGCCGCTGGCGGCGTAGCCGAGCAGGCAGGCCAGCGCGACCGCCAGCGCCCAGCGCAGGGGCAGGGCGAACGCGGCCAGTGCGATCAGGATCAGGAACAGCGAGCTGAACGGATTGGCCATGCCACCGCTCCAGCCGACCATCCAGGTCAGGATGATCACGTCCACCAGAATGTGGCCGAATGCAGTCAGCGGTGCGGTGTCGGCCGCTTCCGGGCGCAGCTGGGTATAGATGTTGAACAGGGCCAGCACCGCCACGCCGGCCCACAGCGGCAGCTGCGGCAACGGCAGCCCCAGCACCCAGGTGGCGACCAGGATGGTGGCGGCCTGGCCGCCTACTGCAAGCCAGCGCAGGCTGCACAGGGTTCGGAGAAACGGGGCGTCGGGACCGGTCATTCACGCTCATCGTATGCGTTCGCGCGTGACCGTGCCTGCGACAATCGGCCGCAGCCGTGCCGCCGGCTGAATGCGAGTCACCCCGAATGCAGGGCCGGGCGGTAGAATGCGCCCATGCACGACGCCGTCACCCGCCCGACTCCGCCCTCCGATGCCACTGCCTGGCCGCGCCGCCAGACCCATGCCGTCCAGATCGGCGGAGTCACCGTGGGCGGAGGCAAGCCGGTGGTGGTGCAGTCGATGACCAACACCGACACCTCCGACGTCGCCTCCAGCGTGAAGCAGGTGGCCGAGTTGTGGCGTGCCGGTTCGGAGATGGTGCGGCTGACCGTCAATACCGTGGAAGCCGCTGCGGCGATCCCGCGCATTGTCGACAAGCTGGCGATGATGGGTATCGACGTGCCGCTGATCGGCGATTTCCACTACAACGGCCACCAGCTGCTGACCGCCGAACCGGCATGTGCCGAAGCACTGGCCAAGTACCGCATCAACCCGGGCAACGTCGGCTTCGGCAAGAAGAAGGATCTGCAGTTCGCCCAGCTGATCGAATTCGCCATCCGTTACAACAAGCCGGTGCGCATCGGCGCCAACTGGGGATCGCTGGACCAGGCCCTGGCGGCGAAGCTGATGGACGAGAACAACCTGCGCGAACAGCCCTGGGACGCCGGCCGCGTGCTGCGCGAGGCGCTGATCCGCTCGGCGCTGGATTCGGCCGAGCAGGCGGTGGAGCTGGGCCTGCCGCGCGATCGCATCGTGCTGTCGGCCAAGGTCAGTGGCGTGCAGGAGCTGATCGCGGTGTACCGCGACCTGGCGCAGCGCTCCGACTTCGCCCTGCACCTGGGCCTGACCGAGGCCGGTATCGGCAGCAAGGGCATCGTGGCATCGTCCGCGGCGCTGGGCGTGCTGCTGCAGGAAGGCATCGGTGACACCATCCGCATCTCGCTGACCCCGGAGCCGGGCCAGTCGCGCACGCAGGAAGTGATCGTCGCCCAGGAACTGCTGCAGACCACCGGCCAGCGTGCCTTCACGCCGCTGGTCACGGCCTGCCCGGGCTGCGGCCGTACCACCTCCGAGTTCTTCCAGGAGCTGGCCAAGGTGGTGCAGAACCACGTGCGCGAGAAGATGCCGCTGTGGAAGGTCCACCACCCGGGGGCGGAGAACATGACCCTGGCGGTGATGGGCTGCATCGTCAACGGGCCGGGCGAATCGCGTCACGCCAACATCGGCATCTCGCTGCCGGGCACGGGTGAGACGCCTGCGGCGCCGGTGTTCGTCGATGGTGAGAAGAAGGTGACCCTGCGTGGCGACAACATCGCCCAGGAGTTCGTCGCTCTGATCGACGATTACGTCGAACACACGTATGTCCGAAGCGCCGGATAAGCCTGCGATCCTCGCCGCACCGGAGTCAGCCTCCGGCTTCCGCCACTGGATGGCGCGCAACGCCTGGCGCCTGGTCCTGTTGTTCGGTGGCGTGCTGCTGCCGTTGGCAGGCTTTGTTGCCCTGGCGGACGAAGTGCACGAGTTTGAATCGTTCCATTTCGACGCGCCCCTGCTGTGGCAGATGCATGGCCTGCATTCGCCGTGGCTGGACCGCTTCTTCGTGCTCATCTCGAAACTGGGCTACGAGTGGTTCCTGATCCCGGCCGACGTGCTGATCATCGGCGTGCTGCTGGGCTACCGGCGCTGGCGCGAGGCGACCTTCGTCGCGGTCAGCTTCGTAGGGTCGGCGCTGCTGAACATGGGCAGCAAGCAGTTCTTCCAGCGGCAGCGCCCCAGCCTGTGGGAATCGATCGCGCCGGAATCGACGTTCAGCTTCCCCAGCGGGCATGCGATGGGTTCGATGACCCTTGCCATGACCTTGGTACTGCTCGCCTGGAACACCCGTTGGCGCTGGCCGGTACTGATGCTGGCACCCGCGTTCAGCCTGCTGGTAAGCGTGTCGCGGGTCTATCTGGGGGTGCATTACCCCTCCGACATCCTGGCCGGATGGTGTGCCGCGCTGGTTTGGGTGGTAGGGTGCTATCTGGTCATGTTCAGTCGCCGGCACCCTTGGCGACGTCACGGCCCGCCGCCAGCGAAGGCCAGCGAAGCACCAACACAGGGGGTTTGACGTGGATGGCCCTTGAGGGACGTCTACGTGATAGATCAGTTGTTTCGTTGCAGCAGGTTCTGCAAGACAGGGGGCAAGCACAACGCGCGGTACTGTGATGCGCAAGGCAGATCGCCGATGCCGCATTCCGGACGCGCTTGCAGGGTATCGGCACCCTGCCTAGCTTGACCTGCAATGGCCGCATTCGAAGAGGTACATGAATGACGATTCGAGTCTACCTGGTGGATGACCACGCGCTGGTCCGCACCGGTATGAAGATGATTCTGTCGGGGGAAACCGACATCGAGGTGGTGGGCGAAGCCGAGACCGGCGAAGACGCGCTGCGTGAAGTCCGCCAGCTGCTGCCGGATGTGGTGCTGTGCGACCTGCACCTGCCGGGCGTGAGCGGCATGGAAGTGACCGAGCGCATCGTCCGCAGCCACCGCAATACCCGCGTGGTGATCGTGTCGGTACTGGAAGACGGCCCGCTGCCCAAGCGCCTGCTCGAAGCCGGTGCGGCCGGTTACATCGGCAAGGGCTGCGATGCGCAGGAACTGCTGCGTGCGGTGCGTGATGTGGCGGCCGGTCGTCGCTACCTGGGCACCAGCATCGCGCAGAATCTGGCGCTGTCGACAGTGGAAGGCAATGGTTCGCCGTTCGACAACCTGTCGCCGCGCGAGCTTGAGGTGGCGCTGTTGCTGACCCAGGGCCTGCGCCAGGAAGACATCGCGCGGCGCCTGAGCCTGAGTGCGAAGACGGTGAACACGCACAAGGCGCGGTTGTTCGAGAAAATGGGGATCCACGACAACATCGCGCTGGCGCGGATGGCCAGCCAGTACGGGTTGGTGGATCCGGCACGGCCGCTGTAAGGGGTTCGGCCAACGGCTGAGCCCCTCGCGGTGGTGGTTCGGTTGGATTCTGGGGGATGGTCGGGCGGATGGGTTGAGCAGGGGACGCTGCAAGTACGTCCCTGTAAGCTCGGTCGCCGCATCCATGCGGCTCACGCCCCTGCACAACCCATCCGCCCGGCCACGGACAGTTTCCGTGCGCGTCCACCGCGGAATGAAGAAGGAAGAGCGGGAGCGGGTCGCGCGCTTTGCGCGCTCGTAGCTTGGAGTCGAATCCCTTTCCCGACGGGAAAGGGCTCTGACCCCGATCCTCTTGTCAGTGGCCGCGAACGCGCTGGATGATCTTCGCGGCGTCAGCGGCGCTGGCGCGCACCTTGTCCCATTCGCCATTGGCGATCCAGTTGCCCGGCACCATCCACGAGCCACCAATGCAGACCACGTTCTTCTGTTCGAGGTACTCGGCGGCGGTGTTTTCGGTGATGCCGCCGGTAGGGCACAGCTTGAGATCGGCGACCGGGCCGGCCAGGCCCTTGATCATCGCCAGCCCGCCCACGGCCGTGGCCGGGAACAGCTTGCACACGCGGAAGCCGCGGGCGTAGAGCGACAGCAGCTCGGTCGGGGTGGCCGCACCCGGCACCACCGGCAGCGGTGCAGCGGCCAGTGCATCAGCCAGTGCCGGCGGCGTACCCGGGGTCACCAGGAAGTCCGCACCCGCATCGATCGACTGCTGCATCTGCTCCACGGTCAGCACCGTACCGGCACCCACCACCACGTCCGGCAGCTCGCGCTTGAGCATCGCCAATGCTTCCATCGCCACTGGCGTACGCAGGGTCAGCTCGATCGCCGGCAAACCACCTTCCAGCAGCGCCGCACTGACCGCCCGCGCCTGGTCCAGCGTATGAATCGTCACCACCGGCAGGATGCCCGCCGCACGCAACAGCTCCGCCGCCTTCACCTGATGTTGTTCGATACCCATGCTTTTGCCCTTGCCTTTTGCTCTTCTTGATTCAGTGGCCGCAGCGCAAATGACGCGCCGGGAATTGTCCAAGGGCAGTAGAGCGCCCTGGCCGGGACCGTGAGCGGCATGGATGCCGCGACCGAGCCCCCATGGATGGGTTTACGGCGTGTCCCGGCCAGGGCGCTCTACTGCCCAGGCCGGGAAGCCTGCCGCGGCTTTTCGCTTCAGGCGTCCTTCGCCTCATGCGGCGCCGCCGCCGCTGCGGCATCGTGCCCCAGCTCATATTCCGCGTCGTACTCCCACGGCCCGCCATCAGCCGCCGCCGGCCCGCACGAAATCGAAATCGCGCCCTGGTCGGCCGGACCCACCACGCGACGGTTGATCGCGAACAGGTTGCGGCCCAGGTCATGCGCGGCAGGCGCGGTGTTCGGCGCCAGCGGGCGCGCGGCCCATTCGGCCGCGTCCACCAGCACTTCCAGCGTGCCAGCCTCGCCATCAAGGCGGATCATGTCGCCCTCGCGGACCTTGGCCAGCGGACCGCCGCGTGCCGCTTCCGGCGTCACGTGGATCGCCGCCGGAATCTTGCCCGAGGCGCCGGACAGGCGACCGTCGGTGACCAGCGCCACGCGCCGGCCCTGGTTCTGCAACAGGCCCAGCAGCGGCGCCAGCGAATGCAGTTCGGGCATGCCGTTGGCACGCGGGCCCTGGTAACGCACCACCGCCACGAAATGCTGGGGCAGCAGGCCACCGGCGTGCAGCTTGTTCAGCACCTGCGGTGCATCGACCACCACGGCCGGCGCTTCGATCGTGCGGTACTGCGGCTTTACCGCCGACAGCTTGATCAGCGACTTGCCGAGGTTGCCGCGCAGCAGGCGCAGGCCGCCCTGGTGCTCGAACGGATTGTCGACGCCACGCACCACTTCGTCATCGGCGCTGCGTTCCAGGCCCGGCAGATAGACCAGCTGGCCATCGCGCAGCTGCGGTTCGCGTGCGTAGTCGGCCATGCCGCCGCGCGCCACGCTGACCAGATCGCCGTGCATCAGGCCCGCCTTGATCAGCTCGCCGAACACGAACGCCGGGCCGCCAGCGGCCGCGAAGCGGTTCACGTCGGCCTCGCCGTTCGGATAGACGCGGGCCAGCAGCGGAATCAGCTGCGACAGTTCGTCGAAGTCGTCCCAGGTCAGCACGATTCCGGCGGCACGCGCCACCGCGATCCAGTGGATGGTGTGGTTGGTCGAACCGCCGGTGGCCATCAGCGCGATGACCGCGTTGATGATCGCGCGCTCGTCGATGATCCGGCCCAGCGGACGGAAGTCGTCGCCCAGTGCGGTGATGTCCAGTGCACGTTCGGTCGCTTCGCGGGTCAGCGCGTCGCGCAGCGGCGTGCCCGGATTGACGAACGACGCGCCCGGCAGCTGCACGCCCATCGCTTCCAGCAGCACCTGGTTGGAATTGGCGGTGCCGTAGAAGGTGCAGGTGCCGGCGCCGTGGTATGAGGCGGACTCGGCTTCCAGCAGCTCTTCGCGGGTGGCTTCGCCGGCGGCGTAGCGCTCGCGCACTTCCGCCTTCTGCTTGTTGGGGATGCCCGGGGTCATCGGGCCGGCCGGCACGAACACCGCCGGCAGGTGGCCGAAGGCCAGCGCACCGATCAGCAGGCCGGGCACGATCTTGTCGCACACGCCGAGGTAGACGGTGCTGTCGAACATATCGTGGCTGAGCCCGATCGCGGTCGCCTGCGCGATCACATCGCGCGAGAACAGCGACAGTTCCATGCCGCCGCGGCCCTGGGTGACGCCGTCGCACATCGCCGGCACACCGCCGGCCACCTGTGCCGTAGCACCGAGCTCGCGGGCGATCTCGCGGATCTGCTCGGGATAGGTCTCGAACGGCTGGTGCGCCGAGAGCATGTCGTTGTAGGCGGTGATGATGCCCAGGTTCGGCGTCACGCCGCCGCGCAGGCGGCTCTTGTCGGTGCCGCCACAGGCGGCGAATCCGTGGGCGAGGTTGCCGCAGCTCAGGCGGCTGCGGAACGGGCCTTCGCGCAGGGAGGCGTCGATCGCGGCCAGGTAGGCGGCACGCGAGGCGGCGCTGCGGCGGATGACACGCTCAGTGATGGCTTGCAGTTGCGGATGGAGGCTCATTGGCTACCGGCGTTCAAGGTGGCGAGAGGCAAGCGGCGGCAGGGCGCCGCCGCCGACATCAATCAGCCCAGTGGACGCGCAGGCGCGCGCCTTCCAGGTTGATCGCGTTGAGGATCGGGTACTGCTGGGGGTCGTTGCTGTCCAACGCCTGGCGCAGCACCTGCAGCTTCTGCTTGCCGCGCAGCAGCAGCAGGCGCTGGCGGCATTGGCGCAGCCCATGCGGGGTCAGGGTGATGCGCAGCGGCCACTGGTTCGCGCCCGGGCAGCCGGTGGCATCCAGCGCCGCGTAGGGCAGGGTGCTTTCCAGTGCGCGGGCCAGGTCCTTCGAGCCGGGGAACAGCGAGGCGGTGTGGCCGTCGTTGCCCATGCCCAGTGCCACCAGGCTCGGCGGCTGGCTGTGCTGGGCCTGCAGGTTGGCGCTGTAGACGCATTCGGGCAGCGGCTTGCCGATGCGCACCAGCGGATCAAAATGGGCACCCTCGGCACGCTTGAGCAGGTGCTCGCGCACCAGCCATGCGTTGCTGTCGCGATCCTGCGGCGACAGCCAGCGCTCGTCGGCCAGGCTCACTTCAACCCGGTCCCAGTGCACGTCCAGTTCGGCCAGCGCCTGGTAGACCGGTGCCGGCGTGGTGCCGCCGGACAACAGGATGCGGGCGCGGCCCACTTCGTTGATGTCGTGGTTGAGGGTCTGCGCCATCTCGGCGGCTACCGCTTCGATCCAGCCGTCGGCATCGCCGTGGTGGATGAACTCGACGCGGTCGTCGTGGAAGGTGGGGCTCATGCGGCAACTCCAGGTGCGTCACGTTCGGCATCGGCGGCATAGGCGGCGGCGCCCAGCAGTCCGGCATGGGGATGCATCACGGCCAGCGACGGCACCCGCGCCATGATCGAAGAGAACCGCCCCTTGTGTTCGAAGCGCTGGCGGAACCCGGAGTGCTGCAGCGAATCGAGCATCTTCGGGGTCAGTCCACCGGTGAGGAACACGCCGTCCCAGGCGCCCTGGGTCAGTACCAGGTCGCCGGCAATGGCGCCGAACACGGCGCAGAACACATCGACGGTGCGCATTGCCTGCGGATCGCCATGCAGGGCGCGGGCGGTCACGTCCACCGGCTGCAGCTGGCCCGGGTCGATACCGGCCATCTCGCACACCGCGCGATGGATGTTGACCAGGCCGGGGCCACAGATCAGGCGCTCATTGGAGACGCGGCCGAATTGCTCGGACAGGATCTCCAGGATGCGGATCTCCTCCGGCGTTCCCGGCGGGAAGCTGACATGGCCGCCTTCGGTTTCCAGCGGGTAGCAGCGGCCGTGGCGCAGGATCAGGCCCCCGACGCCGAGCCCGGTACCGGGCCCGATCACCGCATAGTTGCGTGGCTGGCCCGGCTTGCCCGGGACCCAGGCGGCGCCACCGACCTGGACCACGTCCTCGGGTTGCAGCAGCGAGATCGCCATTGCCTGTGCGGCGAAGTCGTTGATCAGGTGCAGCTCGTCAAAACCAAGCATCGCCGCGGTGCGGCTGCGCGAGATCACCCACGGATGATTGGTGATGCGTGCCTCGTCACCGTCTACGCGGCCGGCCACCGCGAACACGCCGCGGCTGGCGGCTGCGCCGATCTGCTCAAGGTGATGGCGGGCGGCATCGCCAAGCGACGGGAACTCCGCCACTGCGTACTCGCGGATGCTCTCCTTCAGCAATGGCGCGTCCAGCGAGGTGTCGGCCAGGGCGAAGCGGGCGTTGGTGCCACCGATGTCGGCGACCAGCACCGGCTGCGAGTTGGCACTCATGCCGACGCCTCGCTGTCCGGTGCGTCCACGCCCTGCGGCAGGAACTCCGTTGCGTTGCTCGGGCCCCATTGGCCGGCGGGATAGGGTTCCAGCGGCAGCTTGGCCTCCTTCCAGGCGTCGGCCACGCTGTCGATCCACGCCCAGGCGGCGCGCACTTCGTCGTCACGCACGAACAAGGTGTGGTTGCCGTTGAACGCATCCAGGAACAGGCGTTCGTACGCGATGCGGCGATGCAGGCCGGTCGGCACCGACAGTTCCAGTTCCAGCGGATGCAGTTCCAGCGCGCCCCATTCCGGGCCGGCCAGGCTGCTCATCAGTCCCAGTTCGATGTTCTCCTGCGGCTGCAGCTGGAACACCAGGCGGTTCGGTGCGGCCTGGGCGCGCTGCGGGCGCTCGAACAGCCAGTGGGTGACCGGCTTCAGCGTGACCACCACGCGGGTGGTGCGCTCGGGCAGGCGCTTGCCGGTGACCAGGTGGAACGGCACGCCGCTCCAGCGCCAGTTGTCGATGTGCGCGGTGACGCCGGCGAAGGTTTCCACGTCGCTGCCTTCCGGCGGCTGGTAGGCCTGCGCCGGCTGGCCGTTGATGGTACCGGCGGTGTAGCGGCCGCGGATGCTGTCACGCGCGGCGTGCCTGGCATCAAGCGGACGCAGCGCGCGCAGCACCTTGACCTTCTCGTCGCGGATGCGATCGGCTTCCAGCGAGGCCGGCGGCTCCATCGCCACCATGCACAGCAGCTGCAGGATGTGGCTCTGCACCATGTCGCGCAGCGCGCCGGAGCGGGCGTAGTAGGCGTCGCGGCCATCCACGCCTTCGCTCTCGGCCACCAGGATGTGCACCGATTCGATGTAGTTGCGGTTCCATACCGCTTCCAGCAGCGTGTTACCGAAGCGCAGCGCGATCAGGTTCTGCACCGCCGCCTTGCCCAGGTAGTGGTCGAGACGGAACACACGGTCCTCGTCGATCCACTGGCCGATGGTGCTGATGATTTCCTCGGCGCTCTCGCTGTCGCTGCCGATCGGCTTCTCCAGCATCAGGCGTGCCGGCGCGGCGAGGGCGCCACCCTTGGCCAGGCCTTCGCAGGTGGAGATGTACAGGCCCGGCGGAATGGCTAGGTAGCTGACGCACTTGCGATGCACCAGATCGGAGACGGCGGCGGCGACCGAGTCGACGTCGCGCAGGTCGACCGAACGGTAGTCGATGCGGCGCAGCAGGCCGTTGATGTCGTCCTGCGAGGCCATCGGCATGGCCTGCTGCAGGCGCGGGCGCAGGATGTCATGGAAGGCTTCGGTGTCATGCCCGGACAATGCCAGTGCGCGGATGCGGAAGTCCTCCGGCAGCAGGCCGTCGCCAAGCAGGCGAAGCAGCGAAGGGAACAGGTAGCGCTGGGCCAGATCACCTGTGGCACCGAACAGGAAGAGGGTGTCGTGCATCGCTCGAGTTTCAGATCCGGGTGACATCGTTGTCAATCGCTTCATGGCTGGGTTCGGGGGACATCCGCGCAACTGCCTGTCCGAGGTTCGTTGGGGGCGTTCTCCGGGGCACCGGAAGACCGTTCCATTCGAAACCACTACCCCGGCGGAACCTTCGTTCAACCGCCGACGCAGATCGGTGCGCACCGATCATCGGATAGTGCCACGTGAAAACGTTTACATGGCAGAATGGGCAACTGTATTCGATTGCAGTGCTCGCCGTCATGCGGCAAGCGCGCAATCATCACTGCCATCGGGAGGGCCGAGGCAGTCCCAAAAGACAGCCCGGCTTCGGGCGGACCGGATAGGTGATATGGCAAAAGTGCAGTTGCAGGGTGTGCGCAAGGTCTATGACAACGGCCAGGTCGCGGTGAAGGACGCCACCTTCGAGGTCGCCGACGGCGAGCTGATGGTGCTGGTCGGTCCCTCCGGCTGTGGCAAGTCGACCCTGCTGCGGATGGTGGCTGGCCTGGAAGAGATCAGCGGTGGCACGCTGACCATCGGTGATCGCGTGGTCAACGATGTGGCGCCGAAGGATCGCGACATCGCGATGGTGTTCCAGAGCTACGCGCTGTACCCGCACATGACGGTGGCCGAGAACCTGGCCTTCGGCCTGAAGCTGCGCGGCCATGACAAGGCCACCATCGACAAGCGCATCGCCGAGGCGGCGCAGACGCTGGGCCTCACCGAGATGATGGACAAGCTGCCCAAGGCGATGTCCGGCGGCCAGCGCCAGCGTGTTGCGCTGGGCCGGGCGCTGGTGCGCGAGCCGGCGGTGTTCCTGCTTGACGAGCCGCTGTCCAATCTGGATGCCAAGCTGCGCCACAGCGTGCGTACCGAAATCGCGCAGCTGCACCGCAAGCTGGGCACCACCATGATCTACGTGACGCACGATCAGGTCGAGGCGATGACCCTGGGCCAGCGCATCGTGGTGCTGAAGGACGGCATCATCCAGCAGATCGATACGCCGATGGCGCTGTACGACCGTCCGGCCAATCTGTTCGTGGCCGGCTTCCTCGGCAGCCCGGCGATGAACGTGCTGCGCGGCACGCTGCAGGGCGATGCCAGCGGCGTGACCGTGGTCGACGGCGACTGGCGTGCACCGCTGGGCCAGGCCACGATCGATCCGGCGTGGCTGCAGAAGCCGATCGCGGTGGGCGTACGCCCGGAGCACCTGCAGCCGGCCAGCGCCGATGATGCGCTTGCGTTCACCGCGCGCATCGAAGGCATCGAGCCGGTCGGCAACGAGATCTTCGTCAACCTAAGCAGTGGCCAGCACGCGCTGACCATGCGCGTGGCGCCGCAGGCGCTGCCGGCGGTGGGCGAGCAGATCCGCGTGGCGATCCACCCGCAGGGCCTGCATTTCTTCAGCGCGGAAACCGGCGAGCGCCTGTAACGGGTAGTGCCGGCCGCTGGTCGGCAGCCTCAACCGTGCTTGGTTGCCGGCCAGCGGCCGGCACTACCATTTCAGGCGTGCGGACCAGCGGTCCGCACCCACCAGATGCGGTTTCCCAGCAGATTCAGCGCGCCAACCCATCCAGCAACGGCACGCGCTGCGCGATGGCATCACCCACCTGCAGGTCAGCATCACCCGCCTCCAGTGGCAGCACCGCCAGTGCCAGGTCGCCGGCCACGCAGGCGATCGTGCCCAGCGCCGCGCCGTCCTGCTGCACGCCATCGCCGGCCTGCGCCGGTGCCGCGGTATGCATCAGCTGCACCGCGCGCTTGGCCTTGCCGAGGAAGTGGGTGCGGGCGACGATTTCCTGGCCGGGATAGCAGCCCTTCTTCACGCTGTAGCCGTTCAGACGGTCCAGGCCCAGCTGCTGCGGGGTCCACACCTCGCGCTGGCCTTCTTCCAGCCGCGGCAGCCCGTAGCGCAGGTCGGCCTGGCGCCAGGCCAGGGCGAAAGCGGCCTCATCGGTTTCGCTGCCGGCCGCAAAGGCATCGGCGGCGCCGATGCGCAGGGTGCGCGGCAGGGCATCGCTGCCCAGGTCCAGTTCCCAGCCATCACCTGCGGCCTGCGCAATCGCGGCGCCGCTGGCGGCCTCGGGCGCAGTGAATGCCCCGGCCGCCGCCAGATCATCGCGCACCAGCACCTTCACCTTGCGGCGGAACACGAAGCGCTGCAGTTGCGACGCAATCGCATCGGCATCGCCATCCGCCAGCACCAGCATCAGGTGGTCGTCGGCCAACCGCAGCAGCTGGAACACCGCCAGGGTGCGGCCCTTGGCGCTCAACCAGGCACTCCACTGCCAGTGCAGCAGGGGCAGGGCGGTGACATCGCTGCTGAACTGGGCGTGGGCAAAGACAGCCGCATCCGGGCCCTGCAGGCTCAGCAGCTGGTGGCCGGGCAGGCGCGGATATCCGACGAAAGCAGGGGGCAGGTTGTCAGGCACGTGAACGAGGTCTAAAATTTGTGCGTTGCGAGACCGAACATGATAGGCCAAACAACCCCCACTCCCGACGACGAATCTGAAGCCCCGCTGGTCCCCGCGGCACCCGTGCCCGTGGAACAGGAAAAAGCAGAAGAATTCGGCGGCCGCGGCGGACTTGATCCGGTGCGGTATGGCGATTGGGAGAAAAACGGACGCTGCATCGATTTCTGATCAGCATTGAGCCAACGCGGCCGCGTGCCGCCCAGCCGAGACAACGAGCCCAGCGAATGGCGACCAGACAACGCCCACTTTCCCCGCACCTTCAGGTGTATCGCTGGCAGATTCAGATGGCCACCTCGATCCTGCATCGAGCCACTGGCGTCTTTCTGTCTGTTGGTGCCCTCATCATCGCTGCCGGCCTGCTGGCCCTGATGATGGGGCCCGAGTCCTGGAACTGCTTCACCGGCCATGCCGGGGCCTGGTATGGCCGCGTGTTCCTGTTCGCGTGGACATGGTCGTTCGCCTATCACCTGTGCAATGGCATCCGCCATGTGGTGCAGGACTTCGCCATCGGCTTCAGCATCCCCGCCTTCATCCGCAGCAGCTGGCTGTCGGTCACCGGCAGCCTGGTGATCACCCTGCTGGTGTGGGCCTATGTGATGTTCGGAGGTGCCGCGTGAGCAAGTTCCGTACCCCGTTGAAGAACGTGCGTGGCCTTGGCTCGGCGAAGACCGGCACCGAGCACTTCGTGCATCAGCGCCTGACTGCCGCCGCGCTGGTGGTGCTGGGTATCTGGTTCCTGGTCTTCGTGCTGGGCCTGCTGGGCTCGGACTACGCGACCGCCGCCGCCGCCGTGGCCAAGCCGTGGAACGCAGTGCCGCTGATCGGCCTGCTGATCGCCATGTTCTGGCACGCGCAGCTCGGCATGCAGGTCGTGCTGGAAGACTACATCCACGAATCGCTGCTGGCCCTGGTGCTGCAGACCGCGGTGAAGTTCGTCGCCGTGCTCGGCATGATCGTCAGTGTGTTTGCGGTGGGCCGCATCGCCCTCGGCGTTGCCTGAGCCCAGGCACCTACACAGGAATCCAGATTAGATGTCCGCTTACAAGATCACCGAACATAAGTACGACATGGTCGTGGTCGGCGCCGGCGGCGCCGGCCTGCGCGCCACGTTCGGCCTGGCCGCCAAGGGCCTGCAGACCGTGTGCCTGACCAAGGTCTTCCCGACCCGTTCGCACACCGTTGCCGCCCAGGGCGGTATCTCGGCCGCACTCGCCAACATGGGCGAAGACGATTGGCGCTACCACTTCTTCGACACCATCAAGGGGTCGGACTGGCTGGGCGACCAGGACGCCATCGAATACATGTGCCGTGAGGCCATCCCGGCCATCATCGAGCTCGAACACTACGGCGTGCCGTTCTCGCGCACCGCCGAAGGCAAGATCTACCAGCGTCCGTTCGGTGGCATGACCACCAAGTACGGCGAAGGCCCGGCGGCGCAGCGTACCTGCGCGGCGGCCGACCGTACCGGCCACGCGATGCTGCACACCCTGTACCAGCAGTCGCTGAAGCACGATGCGCGCTTCATGATCGAGTACTTCGCGCTCGACCTGATCTTCGACGACGAAGGCGCCTGCCGCGGCGTGCTGGCCCTGGACATGTCCGACGGCACCCTGCACCTGTTCCGCGCCCAGGGCGTGGTACTGGCCACCGGCGGCTACGGCCGTGCCTACTTCAGCGCCACCTCGGCGCACACCTGCACCGGCGACGGTGGCGGCCTGGCCATGCGTGCCGGCATTGCCATGCAGGACATGGAGTTCGTGCAGTTCCACCCGACCGGCATCTACGGCGCCGGCTGCCTGATCACCGAGGGTGTCCGCGGTGAAGGTGGCATCCTGCGCAACAGCAGCGGCGAGCGCTTCATGGAGCGCTACGCGCCGCACTACAAGGACCTGGCCTCGCGCGACGTGGTCAGCCGTTCGATGACCATCGAGATCCGCGAAGGCCGCGGCGTCGGCGAGCACAAGGACCACATCCTGCTCGACCTGACCCACCTCGGCCCGGGCGTGATCGACGACAAGCTGCCGGGCATCGCCGAAAGCGCCCGCATCTTCGCTGGCGTCGACGTGCACAAGCAGCCGATCCCGGTCATCCCGACCGTGCACTACAACATGGGCGGCATCCCGACCAACTACCACGGCGAAGTGGTGCAGAAGGTCGGCGACAACGACAATGCCGTGGTGCCGGGCCTGTACGCCATCGGTGAAGCGGCCTGCGTGTCCGTGCACGGCGCCAACCGACTGGGCTCGAACTCGCTGCTGGACCTGGTGGTGTTCGGTCGTGCGGTGGCCAACCGCTGCGCCGAGACCATCAAGCCGGGCGCATCGCACAAGCCGCTGCCGGCCGATGCCTGCGACAAGGCGCTGGGCCTGCTGGACAAACTGCGCCACGCCAACGGCGATACCCCGACCTCGGTCATCCGCGATCGCATGCAGCGCACCATGCAGGCCGACGCGGCCGTCTTCCGCACCAGCCAGACGCTGAAGGAAGGCTGCGAGAAGATGGACAAGATCTTCGACTCGTTCCAGGACGTGAAGGTCTCCGACCGTTCGCTGGTGTGGAACTCGGACCTGATCGAGACCTACGAGCTGAACAACCTGCTGCTCAACGCGGTGGCGACGATCAACTCGGCCGAACAGCGCAAGGAAAGCCGTGGTGCGCATGCGCACGAGGACTATCCGGACCGCGACGACGTCAACTGGCAGAAGCACACCCTGGTCAGCGTCGACGAGAAGGGCAAGTGCAGCTTCGACTACCGTCCGGTGCACATGTACACGTTGACCGACGACGTGTCCGTGGTGCCGCCGAAGCCGCGCGTGTACTGATCCGACCCCGCCTACCATGCAATCCGCGCCCAAGGGCGCGGGCCGCCTGAGCCAACGAGAGCAGCCATGGCCGAGTTTTCACTCCCCAAGAATTCCAAGATCACGAAGGGCAAGCACTTCCCCGTCAAGAACGGCGGCAAGAACGTGCGCACCTTCAAGATCTACCGCTGGAGTCCGGACGACGACAGCAACCCGCGCACCGATACCTATGAAGTCGATCTGGACGCCTGTGGCCCGATGGTCCTGGACGCCCTGATCAAGATCAAGAACGAGATCGACCCGACCCTGACCTTCCGCCGCTCGTGCCGCGAAGGCATCTGTGGTTCGTGCGCGATGAACATCGACGGCACCAACACCCTGGCCTGCACCCGAGCCATCTCGGACTGCGGCAAGAAGGAAGTGCCGATCTACCCGCTGCCGCACATGAACGTGGTGAAGGATCTGGTTCCGGACCTGACCCACTTCTATGCGCAGTACGCCTCGATCAAGCCGTGGATCCGCACCCAGACCCCGGCACCGCCGGACCGTGAGCGCCTGCAGTCGCCGGAAGACCGCAAGAAGCTGGACGGCCTGTACGAGTGCATCCTGTGCGCCTGCTGCTCGACCAGCTGCCCGAGCTACTGGTGGAACGGCGAGCGTTACCTGGGCCCGGCGATCCTGCTGCAGGCCTACCGCTGGATCATCGACTCGCGCGATGAGGACACCGGTGCGCGCCTGGACGATCTGGAAGATCCGTTCAAGCTGTACCGCTGCCACACCATCATGAACTGCGCCCGGACCTGCCCGAAGGGCCTGAACCCGGCGCTGGCGATCGCCGAGATCAAGAAGCTGATGATGGAACGCCGCGCCTGATCGGCTCTGGCCGTACCCGGTAGAGCCACGCCATGCGTGGCTGTGCCACCGCAGTAGAGCCACGCCTTGCGTGGCTTTGCTGTATCTGGAGAAACACGATGGAAGAAGACGTTCTGCTGAAGAAGCTGCGCTGGCGCTGCCGCCGCGGCATGCGTGAGCTGGACCAGCTGTTCGGCCGTTATCTCGACCACGAATGGAGCACTGCGCCGACCGAGGAGCGCGAGGTTTTCCTGTTCCTGCTCGACTGCGAGGACGATAAGTTGTGGCGCTGGTTCATGGGCTATGAGGCCTGCCCGCATGCGCACGCGATCCCCCTCATGCAGAAGATCCTCGCCCTCAAGCCTTGAGTGGCGCCCCTCGCGGCTGCAGGCCGCCGCCCAGCTGGCGGTGCTGCTGGCCGCACCCTGGCTGCTGCGCGCATCGGATCTGCCGCCCAGGCTGCTGACGCCGGCGGTGTTGCTGGCCTGGGGCATCGGGTTGGCCGAACTGGCCTGGCGCCAGCGCAGGCCGCGCGTGCAGGTGCTTCTGCCGGTACCGCCCGAGCTGCTGCAGGTGGCCGGGCAGGACGTCGATGCACCACAACTGGTCGTGCGTGGGCCATGGCTGTTGTTGCTCTGGCGTGAGGATCGGCGCCGCCGGCGCCTGCTGTTCTGGCCCGATGTGCTCGATTCCAGGCAGCGACGTGAACTGCGACTGGCCGTGGCCGCACGCGGCGTTTCCCGTAGGCCCCGGTCGATGGCACCATAAGCTGAATTGACCGGCGTGCCTGCATGTTCAAACCCATTCCCGTGGCCATTGGCCTGCGCTACCTGCGCGCCAAGCGCCGCAACGGCTTCATCTCCTTCATCTCGATGGCATCGATCCTGGGCATCGCGCTCGGCGTTACGGTGCTGATCACCACCCTGGCGGTGATGAGCGGTTTCCAGAAGGAAATCCGCAGCCGCCTGCTGCAGATGACCGCGCACACCACCATCAGCCGCGATGGCGAGCCGATGCCGGACTGGATGCGCGTGGTGGACGTCGCCCGCAAGGACCCGCGCGTGGCCGGTGCCGCGCCGTACATCGAGATCCAGTCGATGATCAGCGGCCCGCGCGTGCAGGGCGCAATCATCCAGGGCATCGATCCGGCGCTGGAGCCGAAGGTGTCGGTGATCGACAAGAAGGTCACCAAGGGCAGCTATGACAGCCTCAAGCCGGGCAGCTTCAACGTGCTGCTGGGCAAAGAACTGGCGGTCTGGCTGGGCGTGGACGTTGGCGACCAGGTGCTGGTGACCTTTGCAGAAGTGCAGGGCACGCCTGCTGGCGCAGTGCCGCGGATGAAACGCTTCACCGTCAGCGGCATCTTCGAGGCCGGCTACAACGAGGTCGACCGCGGCGTCGGCTTCGCCAACATGCAGGACCTGGAGCGCGTGCTGCGTTCCGATGGCGCTACCGGCGTGCGGCTGAAACTGCACGACATGGACCGCTCGCTGGAAGTGGGCGTGGACCTGGCGCAGAGCCTCGGCGGCGCGTACCGGGTAAGTGACTGGACCCAGCAGAATGCCAACCTCTACCACTCGCTGCGCATGGAGAAGGTAGTGATGGGCATCCTGCTGTCGCTGATCATCGCCATGGGCGCTTTCAACCTGGTGTCGTCGCAGGTGATGCTGGTCACCGACAAGCAGGCCGACATCGCCATCCTGCGCACCCTTGGCCTGACGCCGGGCGGGGTGATGCAGGTGTTCATGGTGCAGGGTTCGCTGATCGGCATCTTCGGCACGCTGGCCGGCCTGATCGGCGGCATCACCCTGACCCTCAACCTGGAACGCATCCTCGGCGCCATCGAGAGCGTGTTCAACGTCAAGCTGCTGCCGGAGGATGTGTACTACATCACCGGCCTGCCGACCGACATGCAGACCGGCGACGTGGTGGCGATCACCGTGGTCGCGCTGCTGATGAGCTTCCTGGCCACCCTGTATCCCGCCTGGCGGGCAGCACGCACCCAGCCGGCGGAGGCCCTGCGTTATGAATAAGGTCTTCAACCGCGGCGACGAAGTGATCCGCGCCGAAGCACTGGGCAAGACCTACGCCGAAGGGCGCATGCAGACCCCGGTGTTCGATGGCCTGGACCTGACCGTGACCGCCGGCGAGACGGTGGCGATCATCGGTGCCTCCGGCGCCGGCAAGAGCACGCTGCTGCACCTGCTGGGCGGCCTGGACATTCCAACCGCCGGCGAGGTCTACGTGACCGGGCAGCGCATGTCGGCGCTGTCGGATACCGCGCGCGGTCTGCTGCGCAACCAGGCGCTGGGCTTCGTCTACCAGTTCCATCACCTGCTGCCGGAGTTCACCGCGCTGGAAAACGTGATGATGCCGGTACTGCTGGCTGGCACTGCGGTAGCAGAAGCGAGCAGCCGGGCCACCACGCTGCTGGAAGCGGTCGGCCTCGGCCACCGCCTGGATCACAAGCCGGGCGAGCTGTCTGGTGGTGAGCGGCAGCGTGCTGCGGTGGCGCGGGCACTGGTCAATCACCCAGCCTGCGTGCTGGGTGACGAGCCGACCGGCAACCTGGATGACCGCACGGCCGCCACGGTGTTCGAGCTGATGCTGGAACTGAATCGTGCGCGTCACACCAGCCTGGTGCTGGTCACCCACGACCGCAGCCTGGCGCGCCGCCTCGACCGGGTGCTGGAGCTGCGCGAAGGGCGCTTGCACGCACTGGCCCACGCCGATGTCTGAGGCGCCGGGGCCGCTTTGGTGGAAGCCGACCCTGGTCGGCTGCTCCTGCAGGGCAGGCGCCAACCAAGGTTGGTGACTACCGGAATACGGGGCCTTGGGTCTGCTTTGGTAGAGGTCGGCCTTGGTCAACCGCCGACCAGCGCCTGAATGGGGCTTTCGGTCGTCGCGCCGGCGTTGCCGGCCCGGGCGCATGATGGCGACAGTTCCCCGAGGAGATCGCCATGAAGACCCCGTTCCTGGTGGCCGGACTCTGCCTGGCGCTGGCCGCGTGTGCGACCACTGGCCGGCTCAGCAGCGCCGATAAGCTTGACCTGTACCGTGCCCATGCCGGTGCGCCGCAGAACGACATGCAGTTCTTCGGCACCCTCAATGGCTGGACCGAGCTGGGTGACAGCGCGCTTGCTGTATGGACGCGTCCCAGCGAGGCCTACCTGCTGGAGTTGAGGGGGCCCTGCCAGGACCTGCCATATGCCACCGCCATCGGCCTGACCAGCCAGATGAATCGTGTTTCGGCGCGTTTCGACAAGGTGCTGGTGCGCGACCCTACCGGCGGCCCGCGCCTGCCGTGCTTCATCGACAGCATCCGCAAGCTCGATGTGAAGGCACTACGCGCATCCGAGCAGGAGCTGCGCCAGGCGCAGGTGCAGGAGCGCGAGGAAAACAGGAAATAGCGCGGTCGTGCCGGCCGCTGGCCGGCATCGCGCAGATGCCAGGTTGCCGGCCAGCGCCCGGCACTACCTGTGCGTCAGGCTTCCGGAGTGAAGCCGGCCGGCTTTTGCGCGTCCTTCTCGAACAGGAACTTGACCAGTTCGCCTTCAAGGAACGCGCGATGTTCCGGCGTACGCGGCGACAGGCGGTTCTCGTTGATCAGCATGGTCTGGTGCGCCAGCCACGCAGCCCAGGCCTGCTTGCCGATGTTGTTGAAGATGCGCTGGCCCAGCTCGCCGGGGTAGGGCACGAAGTCCAGGCCCTCGGCATCGCGTTGTTCGTACTGGCAGAAGACGGTTCGGGGCATGGCACTCACTCGTGGTTGCGGGGTTTCTTGGAAGTTCGTTTTGGCGTCTTGATCGTCGCGCCGTCGAGCAGTTTGCGGATCGGCGCGGGCAGGCCCAGCGCGGGCAGTTCATCGTAGGCGACCCAGCGCAACGTGGGTTCTTCCACGCGCAGGCCGTTCACCTGGCGCGACAGTACCTGCAGGTGCAGCCTGTAGTGACTGAAGGTGTGCTGCAGCACTGGCAGCTCCTCGGCGTCTTCCAGCGAACCTTCAACATGCGCATCGAACCAGTCCTGCAGGTCGCTGCCGGCCTCGGCCTGCGGCAGCGTCCACAGCTGCGCCCAGATGCCGGTGTCCGGCCGCTTCTGCAGCAGCACGCGCTGCTGGGGGTCGCGCAGCAGCAGGGCCACTGCTTCTCGTTCGGGCAGGGTCTTGCTGGGCTTGGGCGTCGGCAGTTCGGCAGTGCGGCCTTCGCGGCGCGCCACGCACGCGTCCTGCAGTGGGCAGATCACGCAGGCGGGTCTGGCGCGGCTGCACACGGTCGCGCCCAGGTCCATCTGCGCCTGGGTGTAATCGGCCATGCGCCCGGTCGGCACCTGCGCCACGTGCGCCTCGGCGATCGCCCACAACTGCTTCTCGATGGCCGGAAGGCCCGGGAAGCCGTCGATGCCGTGGTAGCGGCTGAGCACCCGCTTGACGTTGCCATCGAGGATCGCGAACGGGTCGTTCCAGGCCTGGCTGAGGATCGCACCGGCGGTGCTGCGGCCGATGCCGGGCAGGGCATGCAGCGCGTCGAAGTCACGTGGCAGATCGCCGTCGTGCAGTTCCACGCAGCGCTTGGCTGCCGCGTGCAGGTTGCGTGCGCGGGCGTAGTAGCCGAGCCCGGCCCACTGCGCCATCACCGCGTCATTGCTGGCGGCGGCGAGGTCGGGCAGGGTCGGGAAGTGCTGCAGGAACCGCTGGAAGTACGGGATGACCGTACTCACCTGGGTCTGCTGCAGCATGATTTCCGACAACCAGACCCGATAGGGGCTGCGCGGATGCTGCCAGGGCAGGTCGTGGCGACCGTGGTCGTCGAACCAATGCAGCAGGTGGGTGACGAAGTCGTCGGTCTGCGTGGTTCCGGCGCTGGCGTGCGGCTGGCGGGGCATCGGTATTCCGGAGGTGGGCAGCCACCCATGGGGTGGCTCTACCGGGCTGCAGTAGAGCCACGCCAAGCTTGGCTGCACGGTCTATCAGGCACCCAGCGCTTCGGGCAGCAGGGCGTCAACGAAGGCTTCCGGATCGAACACACGCAGGTCTTCCGGGCGCTCGCCGATGCCGGCGAAACGGATCGGAATGCCGAACTCGCGGGCCAGCGCGAACACCACGCCGCCCTTGGCAGTGCCGTCCAGCTTGGTCACCACCAGGCCGGTCACGTTCACCGCGGCATTGAACTGGCGCAGCTGCGACAGCGCGTTCTGGCCGGTGGTGCCGTCGATTACCATCAGTACTTCGTGCGGTGCAGTGGCGTCGATCTTGCCGAGCACGCGGCGGATCTTGCCCAGCTCGTTCATCAGGCCGGACTGGGTGTGCAGGCGGCCGGCGGTATCGGCGATCAACACCGAGGTGCCACGGGCCTTGCCGGCCTGCAGCGCATCGAATGCCACCGAAGCGGCATCGGCGTTCTGCCCTTGGGCGACCACGGCCACGCCGTTGCGCTCGCCCCAGGCCTGCAGCTGTGCGACGGCGGCGGCGCGGAAGGTGTCGCCGGCGGCCAGCATCAGGCTGTGGCCTTCATCCTTGAAACGCTTGGCCAGCTTGCCGATGGTGGTGGTCTTGCCAACGCCGTTGACGCCGACGGTCAGCACCACGAAGGGCTTGGCATTGCGGTCGATCACCAGCGGCTTGGCCACCGGCTGCAGGATCGCGATCAGCTCGGCGCGCAGCGCGGCCAGCAGCGCATTTGCATCTGCGAACTCGCGCGACTTCATGCGCTTACGCAGGCCCTCGACCAGGTCGGTGGTGGCACCCACGCCGACGTCGGCGGTGATCAGGGCGGTTTCCAGCTCGTCCAGCAGGTCGTCATCGAGTTTTGGGTTGCGCGAGAACAGGCCACCGAAGCTGCGCGCGATGACGCTGTTGCGCAGGCGTTCGCGCCAGCCGGGCTTGCCGGCAGGTGCCGGAGCAGCGTCGACCGAGGCGGCAGCAGGCAGGTCGTCGGTGACCGGTGCCGGGGTGGGCTCGGGCAGCGGTGCGGGTGCCGGTTCGATGGCCGGGGTCGCGATGGGGGCGACGTCAATCTGCGCCGTGGGCGCAGGAGCTGCCGGAACCGGTGCGGCTGGGGCCGGAATCACCGGGGTGGGCTCGGCAGCGACCGGAACGGCGGTTGCCGGGGGCGGCTCGACCGGTGCAGGCTCGGCCGGTACGGCTACCGGTGCCGGCTCCTTGTCCTCGACCGGCGCGGCCGACGGAAACGCCGCCGCCAGCTCTTCAGCCGAGTAGTGCTGGGTCTTGGGTGCCTCCGTTGCGGGGGCATCCTGGGGCTTCTTGCGGCGGAAAAAACTGAGCATTGGCAAAAGGCGCTGAAATCAGAGGGATATGCTACCACTCAGGCCTGTCGGGCCGATGTGGACTCAAGGTCGCGGCCGGCCGGCCGTTAACCGGTCCGGAGGGCTGCGCAGGGCGGTCCGGAGACCGCCATGAACAACGGAATGGGAATCGCCCTCGGCGGGATGCGTGCGGCCCAGCAGGGCGTGCAGGTGGCCGCGCACAACGTGGCCAACCTGGCGACTCCCGATGCCGAGCGCTTGCAGTTGCAGCGCAGTACGGTGGAGCAGGCCGCGGTGACTCCCACCGGCACCGATGTCAGTGCGCCACTGGGTGATCTGCTGGCAGCGAAAGCCGAGGTGGTGGCTTTCGCTTCCAACGCCGCGGTGATCCGACGCCAGGACCAGATGCTGGGCTCGCTGCTGGATCGCGAGGCCTGAGCCTCCCGGCCTTGGTGGGTGTCAACCTTGGTTGACACGCTCGACCCGCCTGGTAGGTGCCAACCTTGGTTGGCACGCTTTTTGGGCGCCAACCAAGGTTGGCTTCTACCAGAGCATCGCCGGGTAAGCCGGGCCATGCCCGGCGACCACCTTGTCGATCAGGCCGACAGCTCCAGCAGCAGCTTGTTCAGGCGCGCCACATAGGCGCCCGGATCCTTCAGGCTGTCGCCGGCGGCCAATGCAGCCTGGTCGAACAGCACCCGGCCCAGATCGTCGAAACGCGCGCCATCGGCTTCAGCATCCAGCTTGGCGATCAGCGGATGGCCCGGGTTGATCTCCAGCACCGGCTTGCTGTCCGGCACCTTCTGCCCGCTGGCTTCCAGAATCTGGCGCATCTGCAGGCCCAGGTCCTGTTCGCCGATGGCCAGCACCGCCGGCGAATCGGTCAGGCGGTGCGAGACGCGCACGTCGGCCACGTCATCGCCCAGCACCGTCTTCAGGCGCTCGACCAGGCCCAGCTTGTCCTTGGCCGCTGCTTCCTGTTCCTGCTTGTCCGCTTCGGTTTCCAGCGCGCCCAGGTCGAGGTCGCCGCGGGCGATGTCGACGAAGCCCTTGCCGTCGAAATCGGTCAGGTAGCCCATCAGCCACTCGTCGATGCGGTCGGTCAGCAGCAGCACTTCCACGCCCTTCTTGCGGAACACTTCCAGGTGCGGGCTGTTGCGCACCTGGCTGTAGCTCTCGCCGGTCAGGTAGTAGATCTTGTCCTGGCCTTCGGCCATGCGGCCGAGGTAGTCAGCCAGCGACACGTTCTGCGCATCGCCGTCGCCACGGGTAGAGGCGAAGCGCAGCAGGCCGGCCACCTTCTCGCGGTTGTTGTAGTCCTCGGCCGGGCCTTCCTTCAGCACCTGGCCGAATTCCTTCCAGAACGTGGCGTACTGCTCCGGCTTGTCTGTGGCCAGCTTTTCCAGCATGTCCAGCGAGCGCTTGGTCAGCGCGGCCTTCATCGAATCGATGACCGGGCCGGACTGCAGGATCTCGCGCGAGACGTTCAGCGACAGGTCGTTGGAATCGACCACGCCCTTGATGAAGCGCAGGTACAGCGGCAGGAACTGCTCGGCCTGGTCCATCACGAACACGCGCTGCACGTACAGCTTCAGGCCCTTGGGCGCATCGCGGTGGTACAGGTCGAACGGCGCGCGGCCAGGCACGTACAGCAGCGAGGTGTATTCCAGCTTGCCTTCGACCTTGTTGTGGCTCCATGCCAGCGGATCGCTGTGGTCGTGTGCCACGTGCTTGTAGAACTCGGTGTACTCGGCGTCGCTGATCTCGGTGCGCGGGCGGGTCCACAGCGCGCTGGCGCGATTGACGGTTTCCCATTCGACCGCGGCGCCTTCTTCGCCACCTTCCTTCGGCATCTGGATCGGCAGGCCGATATGGTCCGAATACTTCTTGAGGATGCCGCGCAGGCGCCAGCCATCGGCGAAGTCGTGCTCGCCGTCCTTCAGGTGCAGCACGATGCGGGTGCCGCGCTCGGCCTTGTCGATGGTGGCCACTTCGAAATCGCCTTCGCCGCGCGAGGTCCAGCGCACGCCTTCGCCTGCAGCCAGGCCGGCGCGGCGCGAGGTCACTTCCACTTGGTCTGCAACGATGAAGGCACTGTAGAAGCCGACGCCGAACTGGCCGATCAGCTGCGAATCCTTTTTCTGGTCGCCGGACAGCTGGCGGAGGAAATCGCCGGTGCCGGACTTGGCGATCGTGCCGAGATGGGCAATTGCCTCGGCGCGGCTCATGCCGATGCCGTTGTCTTCGATGGTGATGGTGTGGGCGGCGGGGTCGAAGCTGACGCGCACGCGCAGCTCGCTGTCACCTTCAAGCAGGGCCGGCTGGGTCAGGGCCTCGAAGCGCAGCTTGTCGGCAGCGTCAGCGGCGTTGGAGACCAGCTCGCGCAGGAAGATCTCCTTGTTGGAGTACAGCGAGTGGATCATCAGCTGCAGCAGCTGCTTGACTTCGGTCTGGAAGCCAAGGGTTTCGGTCTGGGTGGTCTCGGTCATCGATAGGGCTCCATGTGCAATGCCGCGCCAGCGCGTGCGGCCTCGCCAAGGGGTATGGCTGATTGTCCCGAAATCAAGGGGTTGGTCGGCAGGGCTTGCAGCCCTGCACCTGCAGAGGCCGATGCAACAGCAACATCAACAGCAGCAGCGGGCTATCCGTGGGATGGCGGGGCGGTGTGGGTTGGCAGGACACGCCGTAAACCCGTCCCTGGGGGCTCGATGGCGCCATCCATGGCGCCAACGGTCCTGCCAACCCACACCGCCCCGCCTCTGACAGGTTCACGCGGCTGTTGGCAGGTGTCGACCTTGGTCGACACATCTGTCAGATATCGATACATCAAATGGGGTCAGATCCGTTTTCCGCAGGAAAACGAATCTGACCCCAAGAGACCTTCCGGCAGATCGCAGGAAACTGTCGAAGGCGGGGTGGGGCAGGTTGTGGGGGTGTCCGCGGCATGGATGCCGCGGCCAAGCCCCCATGGACGGGTTTACGGCGTCCCCCACAACCTGGCCCACCCCGCCTACCCACAGGAAACCAGCTTTTGCCGTTGCTCTGGCTGTTGCTTCGGCCTCTGCGGGTTCCGGGCGCCGCCCGGACGACTACAATCCCGCTCATGCTGAAATTCTCGAATGAACCCCGCCGGGGGCGCCTGTGAGCGGCCGTGGGGGCAATGACGGCCAGGTCCGCATCATCGGCGGTCGCTGGCGCAATACCCGCCTGCCGGTGCCGACCCTGCCGGGGCTGCGGCCCAGCAGTGACCGCGTGCGCGAGACCCTTTTCAATTGGTTGATGCCCAGACTGGGCGGCGCGCGGGTGCTGGACCTGTTCGCCGGCAGTGGCGCGCTGGGCCTGGAGGCGGTCTCGCGCGGTGCCGCCCACGCCACCCTGGTCGAGCGCGACGCGCAGCTGGGACGCAATCTGACCGCGGCCGTGGCCAAGCTGCAGGCCGCCGATCAGATCACCGTGGTGCAGGCCGATGCCCTGCGCTGGCTGCAGGGCGCGCCCGCGCAGCAGGCCGATCTGGTCTTCATCGACCCGCCGTTCGCCGATGGCCTGTGGCAGGACGTGCTGGCGCAGCTGCCGCGGCACCTGGCCGCCGATGCCTGGCTGTACCTGGAATCGCCGGCCGGCCACGTGCCGGTGCTGCCGCCGGACTGGCTGCTGCACCGCGAGGGCGGTACCCGCGAGGTGCGCTTTGCCCTGTACCGCCGCGCCACTGCTACACTTTGACCTCATCTGAACATCTGCATCCGCCCATGACCGTGGCCAACCGCCGCATTGCCGTCTATCCCGGCACGTTCGACCCGATCACCAACGGTCATATCGACCTGGTCAGCCGGGCCGCGCCGCTGTTTGAAAAGGTCGTGGTGGGCGTGGCGCAGAGCCCGTCCAAGGGCCCGGCGCTACCGCTGGAGCAGCGCGTGCAGCTGGCGCGTGGCGCACTGGGCCACCATGGCAACGTCGAGGTCATCGGCTTCGACACCCTGCTGGCCCATTTCGTCCGTTCGGTCCAGGGTGGGGTGCTGCTGCGCGGCCTGCGCGCGGTGTCCGACTTCGAGTACGAGTTCCAGATGGCCAGCATGAACCGCCACCTGATCCCCGAGGTCGAGACCCTGTTCCTGACCCCGGCCGAGCAGCACAGCTTCATTTCGTCCTCGCTGGTCCGCGAGATCGCGCGCCTGGGCGGCGACGTGTCCGGCTTCGTGCCGGCCGCGGTGCTCGAAGCCCTGCGCAAGGTCCGCGAAGCGAAGGCGGCACAGTCGTAAGTCCTGCTGTACCCGCACCCCATTACGTACAACACCACGCACCATTCCGGGAGGAAACCCATGAACACCACCATGCGCGCGATGCTGATCGCTTCGTTGGCCCTGGCCTTCACCGCCTGCAAGAAGGAAGAGGCCGCTCCGGTCGACGAGGCCAAGCAGGCCCTGGTCGCCCCGGCCAAGGATGATGATGCAGGCTGGAAGAAGTACCTGCAGGAAGTGGCCATCCAGAACATGGGCAATATCACCAACAGCCCGTTCCTATACTACCTCTCGCCGGAATCGGACCCGGACTTCCAGGCCAAGTACGAGCGCCAGACCGAGAGCGCGACCCAGGCCGTGGCCCGTGGCGTGCAGCCGGGCAACATGCTGGCCTTCGGTTCGTCGGCCTCGGGCAAGATGGCTGACATGATCCAGGCCGTGTTCAAGGACGTGTCGCCGGATTCGATGAAGGGCGTGCGTGTCGTCTTCATCGGCCAGTCGGCCGACAACGCCCGCGTGCAGGCTGCCATCCAGCCGACCGGTGCCGAGTACATTTTCGTCGAAGCCAAGTAAGACCGAGCCATGGCGGCCATGCTCCGGCATGGCCCGGGCGGCGTCCTGCAAGGGCGCCGCTGATGACCTGACCGGCCCGCGCGCCCGCGCTGGCCGGTCCTTTGTCCCAGGGCGCGGGCGAGGAGTATCGCCGTGTCGCTGAAAATCAACGAGCTCTGCGTCAACTGCGACGTCTGCGAGCCGGCCTGCCCGAACCAGGCCATTGCGATGGGTGAAACCATCTACGTGATCGACCCTGCGCGCTGCACCGAATGCGTGGGTCATTTCGACGAGCCACAGTGCGTGGTCGTCTGCCCGGTCGAGTGCATCGATCCGGACCCGGAGATCGTGGAAACGGAAGACCAGCTGCTGGCCAAACTGCGCCAGCTGCAGCACGATCACCCCGAACTCTATGCGGAGCCCCCATCCGAATGAAGACGCTGATCGTCCGCCGCCTGTTGCTGCTCGGCCTGCTGCTGAGCCCGATTGCCTGGGCCGACAGCCCGGCCCGTGCCGAGCGCCCCGACGGCGCGGCCATTGCCAGCGGCCACGCGCTGGCCACCCAGGCCGGCATCGACATCCTGGCGCAGGGCGGCAACGCCTTCGACGCCGCGGTGGCGGTATCGTCCACGCTGGCGGTGGTCGAGCCGATCAGTTCCGGGCTGGGTGGCGGTGGCTTCTTCCTGCTGCACGACGCGGCCACCGGCAAGGATGTGATGCTGGACGCGCGCGAGACCGCGCCGGCCGCGGCAACGCCGCAGGCCTTCCTCGACAAGCAGGGCAACCTCGACCGTGACCGCTCGGTCAACGGTGCGTGGTCGGCCGGTATTCCGGGCCTGCCTGCGGCGCTGGTCGAGCTGTCGGCCAGGCACGGCAAGCTGCCGCTGTCTGCATCGCTGCAGCCGGCGATCCGCATCGCGCGCGAAGGCTTCCCGGTCTACGACCGCATGGCCAAGGGCTATGCCTCGCGCCGCGAAGTGATGGAGCGCTATCCCGGCACCCGTGAGGTCTACCTGCGCAACGGCAAGCCGATCGCCAGCGGTGACCTGTTCAAGCAGCCGGAGCTGGCACAGACGCTGGAGCGCTTGGCCGCAGGTGGCTTCGACGGCTTCTACAAGGGCCAGACCGGAAAGCTGTTGCTGGCCGGCGTGAAGCAGGCCGGCGGCCAGTGGACCGCTGAAGAGCTGGCCGGCTATCGCGTGAAGCAGCGCGAACCGATCGTGTTCAACTACAACGGCTGGAAGATCACCACCGCGCCGCCGCCGTCGTCCGGTGGCATCGCGCTGGCCAGCATGCTGCAGATCCTGGAAGGCTGGGACATCAACAAGATGGACCCGGCGCACCGCACCCACCTGGTGGTGGAGTCGATGCGCCGTGCCTACCGCGACCGCACCTTCTTCCTCGGCGATCCGGACTTCGTGCAGATCCCGCAGAAGGTGCTGACCAGCAAGGACTACGCACAGGGCCTGCGGGCGACCATCCATCCGGAGAAGGCCACGCCCAGCGACCTGCTGTCGGGCAACCCGACCCCGCTGGAAGATGACGAGACCACGCACTTCTCGATCATCGACCGTGACGGCAACCGGGTCGGCGCGACCCAGACCGTCAACCTGCTGTACGGCTCGGGGCTGATTCCGAAGGGTACCGGCGTGCTGCTGAACAACGAGATGGACGACTTCGCGCTGAAGCCGGGCACGCCCAACGCGTTCGGCGTGATGGGCTACGAGGCCAATGCGCCGAAGGCGGGCAAGCGCATGCTCAGCTCGATGACCCCGACCTTCATGGAGAACGCCGACAAGGTGGTGGTGCTGGGCACCCCGGGTGGCAGCCGCATCATCACCATGGTGCTGCTGGGCATCCTCGGCTACGACGCCGGCCTGGACGCGCAGCAGGTTGCCGCGCTGCCGCGCTACCACCACCAGTGGCTGCCGGACCTGATCGAAGCCGAGGACGATGCATTCGACGCGGCCACGGTGAAGCAGCTGCAGGCGATGGGTCACAAGATCGACCTGCCGGGCAATGTCGCCGCCGGGGGCCGCGGGTCCAGCCACGTGTGGGGCAACCTGCAGACCGTGGAATGGGACCGGAAGGCCAACAAGCTGTTTGGCGGCAGCGACCCGCGCAACCCGGTGGGCAGCGCCCTGGTCGTGCCGGCACGCTGATCCGGTCGTGCCGGCCGCTGGCCGCCAATCTGGCTGTTTACCGAAACCCCGCCTTTGACGGCGGGGTTTTCTGTTTCCTTTCTAGCGATTATTTAACGAGCCGGCGCCGATAATCGACACATGAAACTCTGGTCTATTCGTGGAAACTCGCAGCGCCTCGACGGCGGCGCGATGTTCGGCAACGCGCCGCGCGCGTTGTGGGAAAAATGGGCGGCACCGGACGAGCTCAATCGCATCGAGCTGGCCTGCCGTGCGCTGCTTGCCAGCCCGCTGGAAGGCAAGACCGTGCTGTTTGAAACCGGTATCGGGGCGTTCTTCGATCCGCGCATGCGTGAGCGCTATGGCGTGCAGGAAAGCCAGCACGTACTGATCGATTCGCTGCGCGAAGCAGGTTTCGAGCACGAGGACATTGATGTCGTCGTGCTCAGCCACCTGCATTTCGATCATGCCGGTGGCCTGCTGGCGGCATGGAGCGAAGGGCGTGAGCCGGAACTGCTGTTCCCCAATGCGACTTATGTGGTCGGTGCGCAGCATTGGCAGCGCGCCATGCAGCCGCATCCGCGCGACCGTGCCAGCTTCATTCCGGAGCTGCCTGGCCTGCTGCAGGCCAGCGGTCGCCTGGAAGTAGTGGACGGCGAGTATTCGAAGGTTCTGGGTCGCAGCGTTCGCTTCAGCTACAGCGATGGCCACACGCCGGGGTTGATGCTGGCCGAGATCGTCGGCCACGCGCACGCCGGCGAAGATGCGCACGGCGGGGTGGTGTTCTGTGCCGACCTGATCCCGGGGCGCTCATGGGTACACGTGCCGATCACCATGGGCTACGACCGCAATGCCGAGCTCCTGATCGACGAGAAGCGGCAGTTCCTTGAGGACAAGCTGGCGCGCAACGTGCATCTGTTTTTCACCCACGACCCGCAGGTGGCGCTGGCGCAGCTGGGTCGCGATGACAAGGGGCGTTTCGTGACCCTGCACGAGCAGGGTGAATTGAAGGCGCGCGCGCTGGGGTGACGGGTGTTCGGCAGGGCTGTTCCCTGCACCTGCAGAAGCCGAAGCAAGATCAAGAACGGCATTCCGTGGGATGGCGGGGCGGTGTGGGTGGTCAGGACACGCCGTAAACCCATCCATGGGGGCTCGATGGCGCCATCCATGGCGCCTGCCCACCCACACCGCCCCCACCTCTGACAGGTGGCCGGTGGCTATTGTTGGGTGCCGACCGTTGGTCGGCACATCTGTCAGATATCGATATTCAAATGGGGTCGAATGCCATTGCTGTGCAACGGGCTCTGCCCCCATTCGATTGAACTGGACGAGCGATGCTACGACGCCTTCAGGCAGCTGCTCATGAAGGTCTTGCGCGCGTCACCGGCCAGCTTCTTGGCACCCGCGTCAGCGTTGCACTTGCGCATGCGTTCCTGTTGCGCGTTGGCCGGCTTGGCTTCGGCAGCGTGGCCACTGAGGCAGGAACTCTGCGCGGTCTTGTAGGCGTCACCCTTCAAGCCCTTGTTCTTGGCCGAGCAGTCGGCCATGCGCTGCTGCTGCGGCGTGGTGGCATTGGCAGCCAGGGGCAGGCCGACCAGCAGGACAGCGGCCAGCAGGAAAGAAGCTTTCATCGAGAGCACTCCAGGCGGTGGCGGGTGCGCGGAGCATTGGCCTGCAGGCAGCAACGCCACGTGAAGAATCGTGCCTCGGCAGCGACCGCTTGCAGGGGCATTCAGATCGGCGTATTAATTAGCCATATGGGTAAGTATGATCCCGCCATTCAAGACGTGTTCCAGGCACTGGCCGACCCCACCCGATGCGCGATCGTGGCGGCGCTGGGGCAGGGGCCGCGCACGGTGTCGACCTTGGCCGAGCCTTTTGAGATGGCCTTGCCCTCGCTGATGAAGCATCTGGCCGTGCTGGAGCGCAGTGGCGTGGTGCGCAGCCGCAAGCAGGGGCGTGTGCGCACCTGCGAACTGGTGCCGGAACGGTTGGGCCAGGCCGAGCAATGGCTGGCCGAACAACGTGCCATATGGGAAACGCGCGCCGACCGCATGGTCGAGTTTGTCGAAACCCTTCACCGACAGGAGCAGGCCCATGGCCGTAGACGCAGGTAACAACCCCGAGACCGATCTGGTCATCAGTCGCGTACTGAACGCACCGCGCGCCGCCCTGTGGCGGGCGTGGACCGACCCGGAGCTGCTGCGCCAGTGGTGGTGCCCGAAGCCGTGGTCCACCGAAGTGCGTGCCTTCGACCTGCGCCCGGGCGGCGCCTTCCACACCTTCATGCAGGGCCCCGACGGCGGCAGCAGTGACAACCCGGGCAGCTTTCTGGAGATCGTGCCGCAGCAGCGTCTGGTGTTCACCTCGATGCTGGGCCCGGGTTGGCGGCCGCAGTCACCGTGGCTGGGCTTCACCGCCATCATCTCGATGGAGGATGAGGGCCAGGGCTGTCGTTACACCGCGCAGGTGATGCACCCGGACAAGGCCCTGCGCGACCAGCATGAGCAGATGGGCTTCTTCGACGGCTGGAACACCGTCATCGGCCAGCTGGAAGCGTTCGCGGCCGGCCTGTAGGCCGGCATCCGGGGTGGGGTCAGAGCCCTTTCTGCGAAAGGGATCCGACCCCGGTTCGGCGGCTCAGCCGACGCGGGTACCGAAGATGCGGTCACCGGCATCGCCCAGGCCGGGCAGGATGTAGCCCTTGTCGTTGAGCTGGGCATCGATGGCCGCGGTGTAGATTTCCACGTCCGGATGCACGGCCTTGACTGCTTCGATGCCTTCCGGCGCGGCCACCAGGAAGATGCCCTTGATGCGGCGGGCGCCGGCACGCTTGAGCATGTCGATCGTGGCGATCAGGGTGCCGCCGGTGGCCAGCATCGGGTCCAGGATCAGCGCGTCGCGCTCTTCCAGGCGGCCGGTCAGGCGCTCGAAGTAGGGCACCGGCTGCAGCGTTTCCTCATCGCGCTGCAGGCCGACCACGCTGACGCGTGCCGCCGGGATCAGCGACAGCACGCCGCTGAGCATGCCCAGGCCGGCGCGCAGGATCGGCACCACGGTGATCTTGGCGCCGGCGATGCGCTGCACGGTGACCGGACCGGCCCAGCCGGGCAGGGTGTGAGGCTCGGTGTCCAGGTCGGCGGTGGCCTCGTAGGCCAGCAGCGTGCCGAGCTCGTTGGCCAGTTCGCGGAAATCCTTGGTGCTGAGCGCAGCGTTGCGCATCAGGCCGATCTTGTGCTGCACCAGCGGGTGGCGCACTTCGACGATCTTCATGGTCGGGAAGGGGGATAAGGAGAGAGGACGCCATTTTGCCGGATTGGGCGCCCAACCCCAAACCGGGGCCGGAGACGGCCCGCATGAAATGTGCAGATGCATGTCATTGCCATGCAACCTTGCGGACATACCGTGCAGACCCATTCTTAACAGGAATGGGGATTCCCAGTGCATATCAAGACTCCGTTGGCCGTTGCCATCACCCTGACCCTGGCGATGGGGGCTGCTGCACCACTGCAGGCCGCCGGGCAGCAGGCGGTTGCCGCCACCGGTGCAGTGGCCGCCGATGCGGTCGACCTGGACCGCATTGAAGTGCGCGCCCAGCTTGAATCGCAGATCCGCGCGGTGGACCTCAAGCGCAGCAGCAACGCCATCGAGGATGCGGTGTCGTCCGACGCGCTGGGCCAGTACCCGGACAAGAACGTGGCCGAGTCGCTGCAACGCCTGCCGGGCATCAGCGTGACGCGCGACCAGGGCGAGGGCCGCTACGTGGTCGTGCGCGGACTGGATGCCAACCTCAACAGCGTCAGCGTCGACGGCATCGCCATCGGCACACCGGACAACTCCAGCCGCGCCGCACCGATGGACGTGATCCCGTCCGATTCGACCGAGCGCCTGCGCGTGGTCAAATCACCGACCCCGGACATGCCGGGCGACGCCATTGGCGGCGCGATCCTGGTCGAGACCGCCTCGGCGTTCGACCGCGAGGGCCGCAGCCTGCGTGGCAAGATCGAAGGCAGCCACCAGCAGCTTTCGGGCGAGACCAGCCCGAAGGCCGCGTTCAACTACAGCGAAGTGTTCAACGACACCTTCGGCATCGCCGCCGGCGTGAACTACCAGAAGCGGACGTTCGAATCGGACAACAGCGAAGTGGAGTACGGTGATGTCAGCGGGAACAAGGATCCGACCACCACCCGCCCGGGCGAAATCACCGCGCTGAACCTGCAGAACCGCAAGTACGAGATCGAGCGCAAGCGCATCGGCGCCAACCTCAATTTCGACTGGCGCCCGAACGAGGACAGCCGTTACTACCTGCGCACGCTGTACAGCCAGTTCGACGATGCCGAAACCCGCCAGCGCGTGATCTTCAACTTCAACAGCGCCGACATGATCGCCACCGGCACCGACCAGTATCGACTTGCCGGCATGCCGAAGGATTCGATCGACAAGCGCATGCGCTACCGGACCAAGGAAGAGAACACCTTCGCCGCCAGCCTGGGTGGCGAGAACAAGCTGACCGACGCGGTACTGGACTACAAGATCGGCTATACCCGCACCGAAGAACGCGTGGACGACGAGATCGAATCGCGCTTCAAGCTCAACGGCAAGGCCTTCAATGGCACGCTGGACCAGCGCAGTCGCCTGCCCACCTACACCTTCGACAACGACCAGTGGCTGGACAACGCCAACTACAAGTTCGACCGTGTGGTGGCCAAGCCGAAGAAGGTGGACGACGAGGAGCGCAGCGCGCAGGTCAACATCCGCTTCGACGGCGACAACAGCAGCTACAAGTTCGGCCTGCTCGGGCGCTGGCGCGACCGTGACGTGAATGTCGATGAGGCGTCGCTGCGCGTGGGTCCGGCGATCAAGCTCAGTGACTGGACGACCGGCTCGCCGGAACATCGCCACGGCCCGATGGGGCAGGGCATGGACTCATCGGCGATGCGCAGCTACTGGTCGCAGCACGGTGGCGAATACAGCGCGCGTCCGCAGGATGTCGGTGGCAACGCCGCGACGTCTCTGGAAGGCGACTACACCGCGCGCGAAGACGTGTTCGCCAGCTATGCGATGGGCACCTGGGACATCGGTGCGCTGCGCGTGATCGGCGGCGTGCGTGTGGAGAACACCCGCTTCAGCGCCACAGGCAATCGCGTGGACGTGGCCAAGGACGGGCGCTCCTACACCGCGACCCGGGTCACCGCCAGCAAGAGCTACAACAACGTACTGCCGGGCCTGCACCTGCGTTACGACGCCAGCGACGACTGGGTGTTCCGCTTCGCCGCCAACAAGACGGTGGCGCGCCCGGGCTTCGGCGATGCCTCGCCGCGCATCGGCCTGGCCCGCAACGACAATGAAGTGCGCCTGGGCAACCCGGAGCTGGATCCGTACGAGTCGACCAACATCGACCTGTCGGTGGAGAAGTACATCGGCGAAAGCGGCATCCTCTCGCTGGGCGTGTTCCACAAGTCGATCGACGGCTACATCGTGCAGGTCCGCCAGGCCGGCGCCGACGGCATCTACGACGGCCTGCCGGTGGTGACCTCGGTCAATGGCGACAAGGCCAAGGTGCGTGGCGCCGAGTTCAACTGGCAGCAGCAGCTGTCGTTCCTCCCGGCTGGCTGGGATGGCCTGCTGGTGGGTGCCAGCGGCACCTGGCTGGACACTGATTTCGACCCGGGCCTGGCCAAGCGCGCCGGTGAGGACTTCACCCTGCCGCGCGCCTCGAAGAACGTGTACAGCGCGCACATCGGTTACGAGAAGTACGGCCTGAGCACCCGCGTGGCAGCCGTACACCGCAGCGAGTACCTGGATACCCTTGGTGCTGGCCGTGCCTTCGACATCTACGTAGCGCCGAACACCCAGCTCGACTTCTCGCTTGACTACAGGTTCACTCCGCGCGTGAGCATGTATTTCGAGGCACAGAACCTGCTGGACAAGCCGCTGGAACTGTACCAGGGCACGCGCTCGCGCACCCTGCAGATGGAAGAATATGGCCGCACCTACGCACTGGGCCTGAAGGTGGCACTGTGAGCGGGCCTCGCATCACCCTGCTGGCCACCATGCTGGCCGTGACGTTGGTGGCCGGCTGCACGCCGGCCAACGGCAATGATCCGGCCGTGGCCAAGCCCGGGGCGAAGGCCACGAACGAGCGTGCGGTGACCACCATCGCCGAGGCATTCCTTTCACCGATGACGCCGGCTGACAACATCGATTCGCCTGCCGCCTGGCGTGCACCTGACGGAAAGCTCTGGCTGATCGCCACTGCCAAGGCCACCGACAAGCTGGTGGTCTACGACGGCAGCAGCGGCCAGCACCTGCGCGACGTAGGCAGCAGCGGCACCGCGCCAGGGCAGTTCGATCGCCCAAACGGCATCGCGGTGACCGACGATCTGCTGTGGATCGTGGAGCGCGACAATCACCGCGTGCAGGTGCTGAGCCTGCCGGACTTCACTCCACTGGCGACCTTCGCTGCGGACGATCTGCGCAAGCCGTACGGGCTGTGGGTCGACCGCCGTGCCGATGGCTACAGCGTCTACGTGACCGACTCCTGGGACAACGGCGAGGATGCACAGGGCCGTGACATCCTGCCGCCGCTGACCGAGCTGGACAAGCGCGTGCGCCAGTACCAGGTGACCCGCGATGGCGCGAAGGTCGAAGCGAAGCTTGTGGCCAGCATCGGTGATACCACTGAGGCGGGTGCCCTGCGCGTGGTCGAGTCGATCTGGGGCGACCCCGAGAACGATCGCCTGCTGATCGCCGAAGAGGACGAGGGCTACGCCAGCGAGTTCAAGGTCTACACGCTGGCCGGGCGTTTCACCGGCACCACCTTCGGCCGCGACGTGTTCAAGGCGCAGGCCGAAGGCGTAACCCTGCGCACCTGCGGCAAGGATGGTTGGTGGATCACCACCGAACAGGGCAAGCAGCGCAGCGTGTTCCACCTGTTCGACCGCCACACCCTGAAGCCGGTCGGCGCGTTCCAGGGCAATACCGTGGCCAACACCGATGGCATCTGGATGATGCAGCAGCCCAGCGCGCGCTTCCCGCACGGCGCGTTGTATGCGGTGCATGACGACCAGGGCGTGGTGGCGTTCGACTGGGAGAGCATCGCCAAGCAGTTGGCATTGCCGCTGGAGTGTGGTTCGTGAGCGGTCGTTGCCTGATGCGTACGTTGGCGCTGGGCCTGCTGCTGGCGGTGCCGTCGTTGTGCTTCGCGGCGGCTGAAGCGAACACCCAGGTGCCGCCGGGCAGCCGCCACTACGCAGCGACGACGGTGCCGGACCGCATTGTCGCTTCGCCGGCAGTCGATCCCGGCCATGGGTTCGCCGTGGCCTGGCGCACCGACGGCAGCGTGCAGGCGCCGCTGCTGGAAATTGCCCTTGCCGGTGATTCACCGGCCATCGAGGGCATCCGCCAGGTGCGCGCCACGACCCGCGCGCTGCAGACCGAGAACGGGCTGTCGCACCACCACCGCGCTGATGTCAGCGGCCTGCGGCCCGATACCCTGTACGTCTACCGCGTGCAGGGCAACGGCAGCTGGAGCGCCTGGAACCAGCTGCGCACGCTGGCTGCGCCCGACCAGCCGCTGACCCTGCTGTACTTTGGAGATACCCAGAACAAGAACGTGAGCCATGTCAGCCGCGTGGTGCGCGCCGCGCAGAAGGCCGCACCCGAGGCGCGCCTGAGCCTGTTCGCTGGCGATCTGGTCAGTGGGGGCGATGGTGCCGATGACAGCGAGTGGGGCGAATGGTTTGCCGCCGCCGGTTGGCTGGCGCAGGAAACCCTGGTCGCGCCGGCGATCGGCAACCACGAGTATGTCGAGGAGTTCGAGGACACTCCGCAGGAACGCCGCGTGCTGGGCAGGCACTGGCCGGTGACGTTCGCGCTGCCGGGCAATGGGGCATCCGCCGCACAGCAGACCAGCTACTGGTTCGATGCGCAGGGCGTGCGCGTCGCCGTGGTCGATGGCACGTCGGCACTCGACCTTGGCACGGCCAAGGCGCAGGCCCAGTGGCTGGACAAGGTACTGACCGGCAATCCGCAGCCGTGGACGCTCGTGCTGCTGCACCAGCCGTTCTATTCGCCGCGCGAAGGGCGCGAGAACGGCGCATTGCGTGACGTGCTGCTGCCGGTGGTTCGTCGCCACAACGTCGATCTGGTGCTGCAGGGCCACGATCACACCTATGGCCGCCGTGGTGAAGGACAGGCCGCGACGCCGCAGTATGTGGTGACCGTGGCGGGGCCGAAGCAGTACCGTCTCTCCGACGAGGCACGTAGGACGATGGATCCGGTGGCCGAGGACACCCAGCTGTTCCAGGTGTTGCACATCGATCCGCAGCACCTGCGCTATGAAGCCCGCACGGTGACCGGGCGACTCTACGATGCCTTCGAGCTGCGTCGCGACGCCAAGGGCGGCAAGCAGCGCACGGAGCTGACCGAAGGCCGCATCACGCCGCGTGACTGCCCGCGCGCGCAGACTGCCAAGGGCCGCGCCGATCGCTGCTGGGAATGAGGAGGAGATCCAGATGAAAACCGTACACCGTCTTGTCCCCATGGCTGCCATCGGCGGGGCCCTGCTCCTGCTCGCGACCGCGGTGGCCGCCGCCGATGGCGTGCTGCACCCGTTCCTGGTGGCGCAGCCGAAGCAGGCGCCGCAGGAAGTGAACCTGGCGGTGGAGATTCCGGCCGGCAGCTTCACCAAGTACGAGATCAAGGAGGACGGCCTGGTGCATGTGGATCGCTTCCAGTCGATGCCGGTCGCCTATCCGGCCAACTACGGTTCGATGCCGCGCACGTTGGCTGGCGACAACGATCCGCTGGACGCGCTGGTGCTGACCCGTGAACCCCTGCATCCGGGCGTGATCGTGCGCTTCCGGCCGATCGGCTACCTGAAGATGGTCGACGGCGGCGAGCACGACGAGAAGATCATCGGCGTGCCGACCGACAAGGTTGACCCGACCTACGCCAACATCCGCGACCTGGCCGATCTGCCGGAGATCGAACGACAGCGCATCGAAGCGTTCTTCCGGGTCTACAAGGACCTGCCGGCCGGGCGCAACCCGGTGCAGCTCAACGGTTGGGGCAACGCTGCCGAGGCGCGGACGCTGATCAGCGAAGCGATGAAGCGCTTCGAGAAATAGATCCACGCCATGGCTGGATTCAGTCCAGCAACGTCTCGATGAACAACTCGGCCTGCAGGCGGTCGCCCAGTACCCGGGCCACCGCCTGTACGGCTGCCTCCCGGTGTTCAGGACGGATGCCGCCATCGTCATCGTCGTTGTAGAGGTCATCGCCGGCATCGAGGTACACCGTGCCTGCAGCAGCCAGAGCCGCCATCAAGGTCGGCACATCGGCAGTGATCTCGCCGGCATCCAGCAGGCCGGCGCCGTGGTGGCTGAACAGCACACGGCCGTCGTCCAGGTCGAGGATGAACGGATCAGCGCCGCGATCGGCAATCACCAGCCAGTTCGATGGCCAGTCGTTGATCCGTTCGCCGCTGACGCCATGCCATCGATAGCCGGCCTGCTGGCTCCACAGGCGCTGCAGTGGCGGTATCCAGACATCAAGGCCGGGAACGGTGATGCCGGCGCGGCCAACCCTGGCATTGATCTCTTCGCCCAGCGGCCCGACCTGCGCGTAGAACGACGCCAGTGCCGTGGGCAGCGGGAACGGGCCCTGCCAGTCACGCTCGTGCTGCGCATGCAGCAGCCCGAAGCGGGCGAATGAGGCGTGCAGATCATCCATGTCAGAGTCCAACGGGTAGCGGCCGTGCAGCCTAGCAGACGGCGTCTGCGCGCATCCCCTTCACCACCGCTGGCTATCATGTGCGCCTTCCACAACGAAGGCAGTACCTGTGTCGGTAGCGTTGGTATGGTTCCGCCGTGATCTGCGGCTGCAGGACAATCCGGCCCTGCAGGCCGCGCTGGATGCCGGCCACGACGTGGTGCCGGTCTACATCCATGCGCCGCACGAAGAAGGTGAGTGGGCGCCGGGTGCCGCCTCCGATGCGTGGCGCCACCGTTCACTGGCCGCGCTGGATGCGGACCTGCGCACGCGCGGTTCCTCGCTGGTGCTGCGCAGTGGTGACAGCCTGCCGGCCCTGCAGTTGCTGATCGCGCAGACCGGCGCCGAGGCGGTGTACTGGAACCGCAAGTACGAACCGGCCACCCAGCCACGCGACGCCACCATCAAGCGCATGCTGCGCGAGCAGGGCATCGACGCGCAGAGCTGCAATGGCAGCCTGTTGTTCGAGCCTTGGGACATCGCCACCCAGCAGGGCCAGCCGTACAAGGTATTTACGCCGTACTGGCGCAATGTACTCAGTCATTGGCGCCTGCCGGCACTGCAGGCCGCACCGGAAGCACTGGCGCCGCACGCGGTCGACAGCCTGGCATTGGATGATCTCCAGCTGGCGCCGACGCTGGACTGGGATACCGGCTTCTGGGAGCACTGGCAGCCGGGCGAAGCCGGTGCGCTGGAAGCACTGTCCGTCTTTGAAGACGGTGCCCTGCGCGGGTATCGCGAGCAGCGTGACCTGCCGGACCGTGTCGGGACCTCGCGGCTGTCGCCGCACCTGCATTTCGGCGAAATCGCGCCCTGGCGGATTGCCCATGCGCTGGAAGGGCTGCGTAGCGCCGGCACCGACGCCGACATCGACGGCTACCTGCGCCAGCTGGGCTGGCGTGACTTCGCCTACCACCTGCTGCATCACTTCCCGAAGACGCCCACTGACAACCTCAACCCGCGTTTCGATCGCTTCCCATGGGCAACGCCCAGTGAGGCGCAGCTGCACGCCTGGCAGCGCGGCAACACCGGCGTGCCGATCGTCGATGCCGGCCTTCGCGAGCTGTGGCACACCGGCTACATGCACAACCGGGTGCGGATGATCGTGGCCAGTTACCTGTGCAAGCACCTGCGCGCGCACTGGCTGCATGGCGCACGCTGGTTCTGGGGCACCCTGGTCGATGCCGACCTGGCCAACAACACCATGGGCTGGCAGTGGGTGGCCGGGACCGGTGCCGATGCGGCACCGTACTTCCGTGTGTTCAACCCTGTGACCCAGGCCGAGAAGTTCGATCCGCAGGCACGGTACATCAGCCGCTGGGTGCCCGAACTGGCCGCGCTGCCGGTGAAGGCCCGGTTTGCGCCCTGGCAGCATCCGCTGCTGCTGGCGGCACATGCCCCGGGCTATCCGCGTACGCCGCTGGTGGACCTGGCCGCGGGCCGCGACGCCGCATTGGCGGCTTACCGCCAGTCGGGGGCGGGGTAAAGGGCGACCTGAGCGATCTGGTCAGTTAGCTGAACGCGGCCCTGTCGGTGTGCCCGATCATCATTCCGGCATCGCATCGGGCTGTTTATTCTCTTTGCGCCCGCAGGCCGCCGGCCGACCGGAAACCAAGGAGAACCTCATGATCCGCAACACCACCCGCAACGTCGCACTGGCCCTGATGAGCGCGGCCGTCCTGTCGGCCTGCGCCACCGGCGGCTCCTACGTACAGAGTGACCAGTACGGCAACCCCACCGAGCAGCAGAACCGCACCGGGCGCAACGCCCTGATCGGTACCGCCATCGGCGTGGCAGCCGGCCTGCTGACCGGCGACAGCGCCACCGAGCGCCGCCAGCATGCCCTGATCGGCGCCGGTATCGGTGCGCTCAGCGGCGCCGCCGTCGGCCAGTACCAGGATCGCCAGGAACGCGCACTGCGCGAGCGCACTGCCAACACCGGCATCGATGTGCAGCGCCAGGGCGACAACATCATGCTGAACCTGCCGGACGGCATCACTTTCGACTTCGGCAAGTCGACCCTGAAGCCGCAGTTCTACGGCGCGCTCAATGGCGTGGCAGGCACCCTGCGTGACTACAACCAGACCATGATCGAAGTGGTCGGCCACACCGACAGCATCGGCAGCGATGCGGTCAACAACCGCCTGTCGAAGGAACGTGCCGACTCGGTCGCGCAGTACCTGATCGGCCAGGGCGTGCAGAGCGTGCGCATCGAAACGCTGGGCGCCGGCAAGTCGTACCCGATTGCCGACAACAGCACCGACGCCGGCCGCGCCAAGAACCGCCGCGTCGAGATCCGGGTGATTCCGCTCAAGCAATAACGCGTAGCGTTACTGCTTGAGCCGGTCCGGCCATCGGCCGGAACGAAAATGCCGCCCTTGCAGGCGGCATTTTTGTGGGTGCCGAGCGTTGCTCGGCACGCCGATAGCGCATCCCTCTGTAAGCCATGCCGACCAAGGTCGGCAACTACCAGGAGATGGGTAGGCGCTCTTGTTGCAGGCTACGCCGCAGAAGCGGCCACCTTCTCCAGGATCCGCTTGCCGCTGCTTTCCAGAGCGGCGTCTTCCTTTTCCTTCTGCTGCTGCGCCAGCTTCGCACCCGGGCACTGCGCCAGCATGTAATTGGCGTCGAAGTTGAGCTTTTCGACCAGGAAGTCGACGAACGCACGCACCTTCGGCGAAACCAGGCGGCCGCCGGCGAACACGGCGTTGAAGTCCACTTCCGGGCCGGTCCAGCCGGCCAGCACGCGGCGCACCATGCCCGATTCAACGAACGGCTTGGCCATCACGTCGCCGGTCAGCAGCAGGCCTTCGCCACAGACCAATGCACCATTCAACGCAGACATGTCGTTGGCGGTCATCAGCGGGGTGACCGGGAAGTCACGCAGCTCGCCGCCGTTCTCGCCCAGCTGCCAGGTGAAGCGCGGCGAATTTCCGGTGTGGTACGGCTTGCGCATCGCCAGGATGCGATGGAACTGCAGCTCTTCCGGATGCAGCGGCTCGCCGTAGCGCTCGATGTAGGCCGGGCTGGCGAACACCTGCGTGCGCAGGCTGCCGAGCTTGCGTGCGACCAGGTTGGAATCGGGCAGGGCCCCCACGCGCAGCGCAAGGTCCGCTTCACCTGCAATCAGGTCCAGCTTCTCGTTGCCCATGTGCATGTCCAGGCGGATTTCCGGGTACTGCGCATGGAACTGGCCCAGCAGCGGGGCGATCCAGGTGATGCCGATCGAATAGGGCACGGTGAAGCGCAGCCAGCCGCGCGGGCCGGACTGCAGCTGGCTCACCGCGCTCTCGGCCTCTTCCAGTTCGCGCGCGATGCGCTGGCAATGTTCGTGGTAGATCGAACCGGCTTCGGTCAGGCCGAGGCGGCGCGTGGTCCGGTGCAGCAGGCGCGCGCCCAGGCGCGTTTCCAGCTCCTGCACTTTGCGGCTGACCGTGGTCTTGGGCAGGCCGAGCGATTTGGCAGCGGCAATGAAGCTGCCTTGCTCGACCACTTTGACGAAGATCAGCGTCTCGTTGAGATCGTGGGACATGGTCGGGGATCCTGGACGTCGGGGATGGGACAATCGTGACAGAACGATTGGACCGGGAGCGGGATGATTATTCCCCTTAATCAGGACTAATCAAGTAAAGGTTTGAGGTCTATCGTGGCGCCATTCGTTAATTGGAGCCCGTCCGCCATGAGCCTGCGCAACATTCTTGCCCGACTCCGGAACGCCGGCCAGAACACCCTGGACCTGGCGATGACCGTCGAAGCCCGTCCGAGTTCCTTGGTACACAAGGACTTTCGTGAGTTTACCGCGCCCATGCGTCAGCAGCGTGGCGGTGCCATCCGCCTGGCCCCTCACAAGGGTGACCGCCTGCGCCGAATCGGGACTATCCCGGATTTGGGAGGAAATGTCCCGTGAATGGGATGCTGACGCCTGAAGTCCTGGTCCTGGGCGGCACCGGTGCCGTCGGCCAGGGTGTGGTTGGCGCGCTGCTGGAGGCCGGCAGCCCGGTACTGGTTGTCGGCCGCGATCCGGGCCGGCTGGCGGCGCTGCACGAGCAGTTCGCTGACGAGCCGGGCCTGGAGACGCTGCTGGGGTCGCTCAGCGACGACGGATCGGCGCGCGCGCTGGCCGAACGCATCGCGCAGCGCCCGCGCCCGTTGGCGGCGGTGATCGCCGCAATGGGTGGACCGTACCGCCGCGGTCGCGTGGTCGACCGCAACGGTGACGAACTGATGGGCGCGATGCAGGCCGATCTGATGCCGCACGTGCACGCGGTGCGTCACCTGCTGCCGCTGCTGCAGGACAACGTGCATGCGCGCCGCTACGTGATGATCGGCAGCCCGGCCAACGCCAAACCATGGGCGGGCTACGGCGAGACCTCGATCACCACCGCCGCGCTGCGCATGTACGCGCAGGTCGTGCACCAGGAAGCGCAGGCGCTGGGCGTGCGCGCGCAGATGCTGGAAGTCTGCAGCCCGGTGTGCACCCCGGCCAATGCGGCCAATGCCTGCATCGAGTGGCCCAGCTCGCTGTTGGTGGGTCGTCGCGTTGTGTCGCTGCTGGATGGTTGCCGCGACAACCGTGCCATCGTCCGCTGTGACAGCAGCGATGCCGAACTGCCGCGCGGCCTGCTGCACCTGGAAGTTCCCCCTTTGTGGCGCGATACCGCAGGCGTCGCTTGACCTCGACCATGGTTGAGGTCGCAGGATACGCCGCCGATTTTTGCAACACGTTCTCGTATAGCTGTACCACCCCTCCGTACGGATGCATGCCATGACTTCCCCCAATACCACCCCACATCGTTTCGGCCATCGCATTGCGATGGTCGGCGTGTCGATCCTCGCCGCAGCCGTGCTTGCGGCCTGCAGCGGCGGCCACGCCGAAGAAGCCGGTGCACCGCCGCCGCCGCAGGTCAGCGCCGCGCCGGTACTGGTCAAGCAGGTCAGCCAGTGGGACGAGTTCAGCGGCCGCGTCGAAGCGGTGCAGAGCGTTGAACTGCGCCCGCGCGTGTCCGGCTACATCGACAAGGTCAACTACGTCGAAGGCCAGGAAGTGAAGAAGGGCGAAGTGCTCTTCACCATCGACGCGCGCAGCTACCAGGCCGAGTACGATCGAGCGGCTGCCGAGCTGGCCCGCGCCCGCACCCAGGCCACGCTGGCCCGCAGCGAGTCCGAGCGCGCCAAGCGACTGTCCGAGCAGCAGGCGATCTCCACCGAGACCGCCGAACAGCGTCGCGCGGCCGCCGACCAGTCCGGTGCCGCCGTGCAGGCCGCGCAGGCTGCGCTGGACGCGGCCCGGCTCAACCTGGAGTTCACCAAGGTGCGTGCACCGATCGACGGCCGTGCCGGTCGCGCGATGGTCACCGCCGGCAACCTGGTCACCGCCGGCGACAGTGCCAGCGTGCTGACCACGCTGGTCTCGCTGGATACCGTCTTTGTCTACTTCGATGCCGACGAAAGCACCTTCCTGCGCTACGCCCAGATGGCACGCAAGGGCGAGCGCCCGAGCGAGCGTGACAGCGAACTGCCGGTGAAGGTTGGCCTGTCCGGCGAAGAGGGCTACCCGCACTCGGGCAAGGTCGACTTCCTCGACAACCAGGTCGCCCGCAGCACCGGCACCATCCGCGTCCGCGCACTGCTGGACAACGCCGACCGCCAGTTCACGCCGGGCCTGTTCGCCCGCGTGCAGCTGCTCGGCAGCGGCCAGTTCCAGGCGCTGCTGATCGATGACAAGGCCGTGCTGACCGACCAGGACCGCAAGTATGTCTACGTGGTCGACAAGGATGGCAAGGCCCAGCGCCGCGACATCCAGCTAGGTCGCACCGCTGATGGCCTGCGCATTGTCGAACACGGCCTGGCTGCGGGCGACAAGGTGATCATCGACGGCGTGCAGAAGGTCTTCATGCCGGGCATGCCGGTGCAGGCCAAGGCGGTGGCGATGCAGCCACAGCCGGCGCCGGCACCGGGCCGCGATGCCACCGCCGCCCTGAAGCACTGATCCGCGTCCCCGCTTAGCTGCCGGCGCCAGCGGCAGCCTTCCCTGCCTTCGTCATTTCGGCGAGGGGCAGGGTGGCTGTTGCCCGCCGAATGCCTTTCCCAGGAATTCCTCCATGGACTTTTCCCGTTTCTTCATCGACAGGCCGATCTTCGCGGCGGTGCTGTCGATCGTGATCTTTGCCGCAGGCCTGATCACGATTCCAATCCTGCCGATCAGCGAGTACCCGGAAGTGGTGCCGCCGTCGGTGGTCGTGCGCACGGTCTATCCGGGCGCCAACCCCAAGGTCATCGCCGAGACCGTCGCCACGCCGCTTGAAGAAGCCATCAACGGCGTCGAAGGCATGATGTACCTGAAGTCGGTCGCCGGTTCCGACGGCGTGCTGCAGATGACCGTCACCTTCCGCCCGGGTACCGACCCGGACGCAGCGGCGGTGAAGGTGCAGAACCGCGTGGCGCAGGCGCAGGCGCGCCTGCCCGAGGACGTGCGCCGGCAGGGCGTGACCACGCAGAAGCAGTCGCCGACCTTCCTGATGGTGGTGCACCTGACCTCCCCGCAAGGCAAGTACGACACCCTGTACCTGCGCAACTACGCCCGCCTGCACGTCAAGGATGCGCTGGCGCGCATTCCGGGCGTTGGTGATGCGCAGATCTTCGGTGGTGGCGACTACGCCATGCGCGCCTGGCTGGATCCGGACAAGGTGGCTTCGCGCGGCCTGACCGCCAGCGACGTGGTGCGCGCCATGCGCGAGCAGAACGTGCAGGTGTCGGCCGGCCAGCTCGGCGCCGAACCGCTGCCGGACAGCAAGTTCCTGACCCTGATCAATGCCCAGGGCCGGCTGAAGACCGAAAAGGAATTCGGCGACATCGTGCTCAAGAGCGGCACCGATGGCGAGATCGTGCGCCTGTCCGACGTGGCCCGCCTGGAACTGGGTGCGGGTGACTACACCCTGCGCTCGCAGCTGGACGGCAAGAACGCGGTCGGTATCGGCATCTTCCAGTCGCCGGGTGCGAACGCGCTGGAAATCCGTGACCAGGTCATCTCGACGATGGACGAGATGCAGAAGACCATGCCGGCCGACGTGAAGTACGAAGCGGTGTATGACACCACCATCTTCGTGCGCGACTCGATCAAGGCCGTGGTCTCCACGCTGCTGGAAGCGATCGCGCTGGTGGTGCTGGTGGTGATCCTGTTCCTGCAGACCTGGCGTGCCTCGATCATCCCGTTGATCGCCGTGCCTGTGTCGGTGGTGGGTACCTTCGCCGCGCTGTACCTGCTGGGCTTCTCGATCAATACGCTGAGCCTGTTCGGCCTGGTGCTGGCGATCGGCATCGTGGTCGACGACGCGATCGTGGTGGTGGAGAACGTCGAGCGCAACATCGAGGAAGGCCTGTCGCCCACCGCCGCGGCCCACCAGGCCATGCGCGAAGTGTCCGGCCCGATCGTGGCGATCGCGCTGGTGCTGTGTGCCGTGTTCGTGCCGATGGCGTTCCTGTCCGGTGTCACCGGCCAGTTCTACAAGCAGTTCGCGGTCACCATCGCCATCTCCACGGTGATCTCGGCGATCAACTCGCTGACCCTGTCGCCGGCCCTGGCCGCGCGCCTGCTGAAGGCCCACGGCGCACCGAAGGATGGCCCGAGCCGCCTGATCGACCGCCTGTTCGGCTGGGTGTTCCGCCCGTTCAACCGCTTCTTCAAGTCCAGCTCGGAGAAGTACGAGCGTGGCGTGGCCCGCATCCTCGGCCGTCGTGGCGCGGTGTTCGTGGTCTACGCGATCCTGCTGGTCGGTACCGGCGTGATCTTCAAGCTGGTGCCGCCGGGCTTCATCCCGACCCAGGACAAGCTGTACCTGATCGCCGGCGTGAAGCTGCCGGAAGGTTCGTCGATCGCGCGTACCGATGAAATGCTGCGCAAGGTGGCCAAGATCGCCCAGGAAACCGATGGCGTGGCCCACACCATCTCGTTCCCGGGCCTGAACGCGCTGCAGTTCACCAATACGCCCAATACCGGTGTGGCGTTCATTCCGCTCAAGCCCTTCGCCGAGCGTCATGGCCGTACCGCTGCGCAGATCAATGCCGAGATCAACCAGAAGATCGCCGGCCTGCAGGAAGGCTTCGCCTTCGCGATGATGCCGCCGCCGATCCTCGGCCTGGGCAACGGCAACGGCTATCAGATGTTCATCGAGGACCGCGGCAACCTGGGCTACGGCGCGCTGCAGAATGCGGTGCAGGCGATGCAGGGCACCGTGGCGCAGACGCCGGGCATGGCCTTCCCGATTTCCAGCTACCAGGCCAACGTGCCGCAGCTGGATGCCGAGGTCGACCGCGTCAAGGCCAAGGCACAGGGCGTGCAGCTCACCGAACTGTTCGACACCCTGCAGACCTACCTGGGTTCGGCCTACGTCAACGACTTCAACCAGTTCGGCCGTACCTGGCAGGTGATCGCCCAGGCAGACGGTCCGTTCCGCGAGACGGTCGAGGACATCGGCAAGCTGCGTACCCGCAACGACCGCGGCGAGATGGTGCCGATCGGTTCGATGGTCACCATCAAGCAGACCTTCGGCCCGGACCCGGTGCTGCGCTTCAATGGTTACCCGGCAGCGGACCTGGCCGGTGAAGCCGACCCGCGCCTGCTGTCCTCGGCCGAGGCGATGACCAAGCTGACCGAGATCGCCGGCAAGGTGCTGCCGGTGGGCATGACCACCGAATGGACCGACCTGAGCTACCAGCAGGCGACCCAGGGCAAAGCCGCCTTCATCGTGTTCCCGGTGGCGATCATGCTGGCCTTCCTGGTGCTGGCCGCGCTGTACGAGAGCTGGTCGCTGCCGCTGGCGGTGATCCTGATCGTGCCGATGACCCTGCTGTCCGCGCTGTTCGGCGTCTGGCTGACCGGCGGTGACAACAACGTGTTCGTGCAGGTCGGCCTGGTGGTGCTGATGGGCCTGGCGTGCAAGAACGCGATCCTGATCGTCGAGTTCGCCAGAGAACTGGAGATGGGCGGCAAGGGAATCGTTGAAGCTGCGCTGGAAGCCTGCCGCCTGCGCCTGCGCCCGATCGTGATGACCTCCATCGCGTTCATCGCCGGCACCGTGCCGCTGGTGCTGTCGCACGGTGCAGGTGCCGAAGTGCGCTCGGTGACCGGTATCACCGTGTTCGCCGGCATGCTGGGCGTGACCCTGTTCGGCCTGTTCCTCACCCCGGTGTTCTACGTGGCCCTGCGCAAGTTCGTCACCCGCAACGGTGGTGGCCAGCTGGTGCAGCACGGCGAGCCGACCATCCACCACCACTGACATGGAACCCCGTCGCCGCCGGTCAATGGCCGGCGGCGGCTTCCCCCTCACAAGGCATGCATCCATGAATACCCATCAGAACAAGATCGCGCTGGTCACCGGCGCCACCCGTGGCATCGGCCTGGAAACCGTGCGCCAGCTGGCCCAGGCGGGCGTGCACACGCTGCTGGCCGGTCGCAAGCGTGAGACCGCCGTTGAGCTGGCGCTGAAGCTGCAGGCTGAAGGCCTGCCGGTTGAAGCCCTGCAACTGGACGTGACCGACGCGGCCAGCATCGCCGAAGCGGTCGAGCAGGTACGCCAGCGCCATGGCCGCCTCGACATCCTGGTCAACAATGCCGGCATCATGATCGAGAATCCCGCGCAGGCGCCGTCGGAGCAATCGCTCGAGACCTGGAAGCGCACCTTCGACACCAACGTGTATGCGCTGGTGGCGGTCACCCAGGCCTTCCTGCCGCTGGTCAAGCAGGCCAAGTCCGGCCGCATCGTCAATGTGTCCAGCATGCTCGGCTCGCAGACCCTGCACGCGGATCCCTCCTCGGGCATCTATGACTTCAAGATTCCGGCGTACAACGCCTCCAAGGCCGCGGTGAACAGCTGGACCCTGAGCCTGGCCTACGAACTGCGCAACACGCCGATCAAGGTCAATACCGTGCATCCGGGTTACGTCAAGACCGACATGAACGGCGGCAACGGCGAGATCGAAATCAGCGAAGGGGCGCGGTCCAGCGTGGAAATGGCACTCATCGGTGAATCCGGTGCCAGCGGCAGCTTCACCTACCTGGGTGAGGTGCTGCCATGGTGATCCGCACGTTGGCGATGGCCGTCTCCAGCCTGGTGCTGGCGGGCTGTGTCAGCGTCGGCCCGAACTACAAGGCGCCGGTGCAGGAACCGGTGGTGCTGCAGGCGGCGCAGCAGCCGGTGTTCAGCACTACCTCGCCGGTGGCCAGCTGGTGGGCGCAGTTCGATGATCCGGTGCTGGAAGAACTGGTGCACGGCGCACTGTCGGACAACCTGGACCTGCGCGTGGCCGTGGCCCGCGTCAGCCAGGCCCGTGCGGTGTTCGTCGAAAGCCGTTTCGACCAGGCCCCGCACATCACCGCGGGCGGCAGCTACGACCGCCGCAAGCAACCCGATCCGCAGCTGGGTGGGCAGCGGGTGTTCAGTGAAAGCTACCAGCTAGGCTTCGATGCCGGCTGGGAGCTGGATCTGTTCGGCCGCAAGCGCCGTGCAGCAGAAGCCGCGCGCGCCGACCTGGACGCCGAGCAGGCCAACCTGGCCGATGCGCAGGTACTGGTCGCCGCCGAAGTGGCACGCAACTACTTCGAGCTGCGCGGTACGCAGAAGCGCATCGCGGTGGCCCAGCACACCCTGGTCAACCTGCGCGATACGCAGAAGCTGACCGAGGCGCGCTGGGAGCTGGGCGCCGGCAGCGAGCTGGACGTGCAGAGCAGTCGCGCCCGGCTGAAGGCGATCGAGGCCGATATCCCGCTGCTGGAAGTGGCCGAAACGCAGTCGCGCAATCGCCTGGCGGTTCTGCTGGGCCAGCGTCCGGAAACGCTGACCGCCATGCTTGCGCCGCACGACGTGCCGGCATTTGCCAAGGCGCTGCCGCTGGGCGATACCCGCGAGCTGCTGCGCCAACGCGCCGACGTGCGCGTGGCCGAGCGTCGCCTGGCCGCTGCCACCGCGCGGGTGGGCGTGGCCACTGCGGACCTGTTCCCGCGGCTGTCACTGTCCGGTTTCGTCGGCTTCCTTGGCGGCGACGCCAGTGGCCTGGTCAATGGCAACAACAAGGCCTGGTCGCTGACGCCGTCGCTGAGCTGGGCCGCGTTCGACTTCGGCACCGTGCGTGCACGCCTGCGTGCCAGCAAGGCTGAAGCCGAGGGCGTGGCGGCGCAGTATGAGCAGGCCGTGCTGCTGGCGCTGGAAGACACCGAGAACGCGCTGACCCGCTATTCCAAGCAGCAGGCGCGGCTGGCGATCGTGGTCGAGCAGGCGCAGGCGGCACGCCGGGCTGAGTCGCTGGCGCAGATCCGCTACCGCGAGGGCTCGGAAGACTTCCTGACCTTGCTGGATGCGCAGCGCACGCAGCTGGCGGCCGACGATGCGTTGGCGGCGGCTGAGTCCGAGGTCAATGTCAGCGTGGTGGGCGTGTACAAGGCGCTGGGTGGCTGGGGGCAATCACCGCAGCCGCCGAGCGTGGCGCAGGTGCAGTAACCGCAGGGGACGGAAGCAGTGGCTTCCGTCCCTTTCTTCTGTCAGGGCCAGTGATTGGCCGGTGTGTCGCGCTCGCGCATGCGCACGATGCAGAAGCGATGGCCGGTGGGTGCTTCCATCACCCACCAGCGTTTGACGAAGCCGATCCGGCGCGCCGAGTTTTTCCAGTCGATCTGCCTCGGCATCGATGTCGTCGCTCTCGATGTCCAGGTGCACCCGTGAGGGGTGAGCGACACGTTGCACTTCCACGTTCAGGCCCGCGGGTGCGCCCTGCAGGTCGGCGTACTCGGCGCCATCTTCGCCATACGACGGCTGCGCCTGCAGACCGAGTGCGGCCGCCCAGAAGCGTGCGCCTTCGTCAGCGGGCGTGTCCTGGCAGTCGATGATGAATCCGGCCAGACGGCTCTGGTGCGCCATGACGTCCTCCGCAGATCGGGAATGGAGGAAGGGTAGCGCGTCGCGTGCTGTGGACGTTGTCACAGTCATGACGTTTCTGACTCTGCCAGAACCGGGGCCTGCGGTGTAACTAGTGGGGCAGATTCCGGGAGGGAAGGCGATGAGCGACGACAAACGTGATACCCAGCGCATGCTGTTTGGTGATCCGGGACCGCCTGGCGCAGGGCTGTCGGTAGCGGTCGTAGTGCTGATGGTGTTGGCTACCATGGCGGCTGCGATCGGCTTCATGCGCCTGCCGGACCAGATGCTGGGGCTGGGCCTGATCGGCATCTCCGTGTTTCTGGCGGTCGGTGCCCGCATCTGCCAGGCACGCAACCAGCATCAGGCGCTGTACCGGCTGATGTCGCGACAGCCGCGGCATTGAGATTGCACCGCATTGAGATCCTGAACGAAGCAATGGCCACACTTCCAGAATTACACTTGGCCTGCAGGTGGGAATAGACGCGACATCACGCGGTAGCCATCGGAACTATTCAGTAACGTTCTAATGATCTCTTCTCCATCAACATGAAATGATTCATGGGACTTGATGTAGCAGAAAAATTTTTCAGCAAGAACGGAGCCGGCTGAATTGAATGCTCCATGCAGCTCCGGCCTTGAACGGTCAAGGAACAGCACCGAAGCAACAGCAGTTCCCAGGGCCCGCATCGCGAGAGAAGGACCGCTATGGTCCCAGAGCCAGCGACCCTTTGCCGGACAGAAGTCCTCGTTGTCATCGTGAATCATGTAGTTCCAGTCGGGGCTCTCGTACATCCAGTCTGGTGGCGTAAGGAGCCTGCCGTTGTAGAGAACTTCATGGGTTCTCGCTGAGCCGGTAAATCTCACTCCGTGGTGCTGAAGCCAGCAAAGTGCACGTTTGCTCAGTGCGTGATACTCGAGACGCTGCCGTACCCCCTGTGTAATCTGGGCTTGCGTGGATCCATCGGTTGCCGCGAGCAGAAATTCACCCAATGGAATGCTCTCCGAATGCAGTTCGGTGAGATCCAGGTATGCTCGTCCTTGTAGAACAGGAGGGAGTGCTGTGCGGGCTTCAGCATCGAGGATGACTGGGACGATTCGCACGTCGGACTGATCCACGTGCTTCTCCAGCATAGCCAGTTCGCGATTCAATCCTGAGCCGGGTCTCGACATGGCCGAGAGAAAGTCGCTGTCACAAAGGCAGAAAACGATCAGTGGGCGTTCCGCAAACGCGCGTTCAATCAGCTTGTCGATGTTTTGACCAAAACCGACGCTGTCCCTGTCCCAAAAGACTCGATACTTCCAATCCAAGTTGCGGACAATGTCGCTACGGATCCATTCCTTTGCATGAAATTGCCCGCCCCAAGCGTAAGAAATGAAGACAGATGCATCTTCGCGCCAAGGTGTGTCCATTCAGTCAGTATGATTGTTTTGGATTCGACCGGATTCTACTCAGGCCAGTCCAGCTCGACCACCAGCGGGAAATGATCCGAAGGCAGCACGCCGTCGATGCGACGGTCATCGGTCAGGAAGCTGCGTGCATGGAAGCCACGCACCAGCACCCAGTCCAGCTGCACGGTGGCCTTGCCGGTGAAATCGTGGAAGGTCAGGCGTGGCCCCTGCGGAACCTTCACCTGGGTACGGGTGTCCTGCAGCAGGCGGGTGAATGCCTTGTAGGTGTCACCACCGGGCTCGCTGTTGAAGTCACCCGTCAGGACCACCGGCAGATCGGCCGGCAGGGCTTCCACGCGCTTGCCGATCAGCTCGGCACCCTTCACCCGGCGCGGTTCATCCTCGTCGCGGTAGGGCAGGTGGGTATTCATGAAATAGAAACGACGGCCATCGTCCAGGCGGCGGAACAGGGCCCAGGTGACCATGCGCGGGTACAGGTTGCCCCAGGTGATGCTGCCGGGTGCGTCGGGTGTATCGGACAACCAGAAGTTGCCGGACTCCTCGATGGCCAGCACCTTGCTGTCGTAGAACACGCCCATGTGTTCGTCACCGCTGCCACCACGGCGGCCTTCGCCGAACCAGCGGTAGCCGGGCAGGTGTTCGGACAGGTAGTCGGCCTGCTCCTTCACCAGTTCCTGGGTGCCGATCACAGCCGGGTGCGCATCGAGGATGACCTTGACCATGGCATCGCGGCGGTCGGGCCAGCGCTTGCCCGGTTCGGTATCGGCCGGGGTGCGTACGTTGAAGGACATTACTTTCAGTGGCGCCGGTGCAGCAGCCCAGGCGACGGCAGGCAGCGCAAGCACCAGCAGCGCACACAGCGCGGGGCGACGGAAACGCGACAACATCGTGGAATCCCTCCATTCCATGAAAACGGTTTCATGAAGCATGCCATGGAAGGCGAGGGCAGCGGTATGCCGGGATGGGCGACTGGGAGATGCCGGACGGGCGCTGGACGCTCCGCCCGGCAGATGCCCCTTGCCCGATCAGGGGTCGTAGATCATCCCGTTCTCGTCGCGGTTGTAGTGGTCGCTGACTACGCGGGTGCCGTCGTCATGGACCACGTACAACGTGCAACGCTGGTGGAACACGTTGCCGCTGATGCGGAAGGGCACGCACTCCTCCTGCAGGCCGACCTCTTCGGCTGCATTCGCCGGCGGCGAGGGCACCAGGGCGGCAAGTGCAACTACTGCAGCGAAAGAAAAAGCGGTCATTCGATTGTGCAGCGTCATTGATCACACTCCTTGGAGTCGTAGTCGGTGTCCGATGCAGATCAGTCTGCCGGGAGGTACCACTGACCGTTCTCGTCTATCCAGTACACCGACGTGAGAACGGTGCCGTCTGCCAGAGTGCGGGTGACGGTGCAGCGCTGATGCACGAGGTTGGGCCCAAGTCTTACGGGCACGCAATCGGTCGTCGATCCGGGGGACCCGGCCGCGTGGCCGGTTGCCGGTACCACACTACCCAATGCCAACATCAATGCGGCCATCGCGGCCAGTTGCAGTTTCATAAGCATCATCCTTGCTTCTGCAATCGCGCACATGCGCATGGCGTGTGTAACACGCGAACCAGGCCGCCGGAAGTGTCTCGCCGTGATCAGTCTTCGATCTCGCCGCGCCGACTGGCAGCGCGCACTGCCTGCGCGGTGGTCGCCACACCCAGCCGTTGCCGCGCGTGGCGCAGGTGGTTCTCCACGGTGCGCGTGGAAAGCCCAAGCGTGGCCGCGATCTCAGCTTGGCGACGGCCAGCGGCGACCCAGCGCAGCACTTCGCGCTCGCGGTTGCTCAGTGCGCTTCCCGAAAGCTCGGCAGGCGATTCGGCCAGATGGCGAGCGGCACGGAATGCTGCAGCTGCAGCAGCTTCCAGCTGCAGTCGCGCGCTGGCCGATGCATCGATCGCTGTCCCGGCAAAACTGATCGCGCCTTCCAGACCGGTGGTGCCGAACACCGGCACCTGCAGACCGTGCAGGCCTTCACCACGTGGCTGCTTCACCACCTGATAGCGTTCGCCGCGAACACCCTGGCGCTTGCTCCAGAAGAACGGCGCGTCACTGTCCAGTACGTGGCGATTGACCGGGCAGGCGTGCAGGTAGCGCGCGAGGTCGGTACTGCTGCCGTCGCCGAACCAGTCGCCCTCGATCCAGTACACGCGCTGTGTACCGCGCTCCAACCCCGTGCCGGTGGCGAACACCAGCACGCGGTCGTAGCCGAGCGGTGCAGAGATGCTGCGTAGTACGGAGCCCACCGCACTCAGTGAGCGGGCGCGTTCCAGTTCCAGCAACGCCTGCACCAGTTCGCTCATCCGGGTCAGCGCCCGGCCAGTGCGTCGAGCAGCGTGCGTGCGGCCAGCTTGCCCAGCGCGTTACCGGCCAGCGGGCTGTCGCCGGTCAGCAGCAGGCGATCCTGCAGCACGCTGCCATCGATGCCGTCATTGACGATCTGCACGCCCTGCTGCGCCAGGCGCTCGCCGAAGAACCACGGCAGCTGCCCGGGCATGTAGCCGATCTCCGGCGTCTGCCGGTCCATCGCATCGGGGAAGGCACAGATGCGGTAGCCGCGGAACAGCGAACCACCATCGGCCTCGTCAACGCCTGCGGCCAGCAATGCGGCCGGGCCGTGGCAAAGGGTGATGATGTGACGTTGCTCGGCCATCGCCCAGTGCAGGGCTGCCTTTACCGCGCGACTCTGCGGCAGTCCGATAAGGGCGCCATGGCCACCGGGAATGAACACGGCGGCATAATCCGATGCGGCATCGAGGCCTGCCACCACCTCATCCAACGGCAGCGGCTGGCGGAAGCGCGACTCGTAACGTTCGTACAGTCCACCGATCTCCGTGTCCTCACGCGGGAACGCCCACCACTCGAACTTGGCGGCGTTGCCGGACAGCGTGGCCACATCGATGTCGAAGCCGGCCTTGTCCAGGTGGTACATCGGCAGCAGGGTTTCCACCGGATGGTTGCCGGTGGAGAACAGGTGGCCATTGGCAGTGGGCAGATAGCGTTCGTCCGCAGCGATCATCAGCACCTTCCAGCGGCCATCGCGGCGCGCGTCGGGATAGTCGGCACCGGACAGGTTGCTCTTGGGCGATGTGAACTGTGACAGCGAGTACGGCGACGGGAAGAAGGCGTCGCGCTCGGCCGGGTCGGGGCTGGGCTGGCGGCTGGGCTCTTGCGTGTTCATGCGGACCTCCGGTGGGGTGGTGGGATCCAGCATAGAAGGGCTGATGCGTACGTGCGATGAGGGTTTTCCCTCAGCCGCGCGCAGCTACTTCACCGTGGCCGAATGCTGCTGCATGTCTTCATGCAGGATCCGCCGCAGTTCGACGATGGCCGGCGTGGCTTCCTGCACGCTGTGCCCGGATACGATCACCTTCTCCGAATCCGCGTGCGGCAGGTGCGAGCTCCAGTAGGGCACCAGCCCGTCGTCGGTCTTTTCCAGCGGACCATCGGCCTTGGCGCGCGCGATGATCGAGTGGTAGTGCACCTTCGGCGACATCGGCAGGTCGGCCACCGCGCGGACGAAGGGATCGTCCTTGTCCAGATTCTGGATGCTGTTCATCTGGTAACCGTGCTTGCCATCATTGCGGTAGATCTGGCCGTCGTTGGCGATGGTGGCGACGTCTTCCAGCACGGTCAGCGGCAATCGCACCAGGCGACCGATCCAGCGGCCCAGGCGGGTGCCCGCCACGTCGGTGCCGCGGTGTGGCGTGGCGATGAATACCACGCGCGATACTTCCGGTTCCGGCAGGAAAGTCAGCACCGGTGCGCCCTTGGTACGCAGCAGTTCACGCTGTGCCGGCGTCATCTGCGCAGTCTCCAGCAGGGTGTCGACCAGATGATCGCCGGAAGAGGAGATCATCAGCCGCGCGATCACGCCACCCATGCTGTGCCCGACCAGCACCATGTCATGCGAAGCCTGCGCCTTGCCGCTGGGGTCGAAATGCTTGAGCACTTCGGACAGTGTATGACGCATCGCATCGTGGCTCATCGCGATGGGCATGTTGGTCGGGTAGTAGAACTGCCAGACCTGGAAGTCCTGGCGGATCTCGTCGTCGCGCATCAGTTCGTTGGCGACGTTCACCCAGGCTTCCGGGCTGCTGGCCAGGCCATGGATCATCAGCAGCACGCGGCGGTTCGGATCGTAGGGCTGCATCATGTACAGGTGCGGCGTGTCGATGCCGCCCTTGCCACCGAACAGCGAGCGCAGCGACTGGTGGCTGAAGTTGGAACGGGCCAGCCACAACGCATAGCCGGCGGTGAAGTTCGCGGCCAGCGGAACCTGTTGGCCATGCAGGGTGACTTCCGTGACCTGGTAGGGATCGTGGATCTCCAGCTCAGGCTCGTCGTCGTGCAGCACTTCCCACAGGTTCTTTCCCGAGAAGCGCAGCAGCACCGTCATCGAAGGGGAGGGCATCTCGCTCCAGCTCTGCGCGGCCGAGGTGCTTGCCTGCGCGGCGGGCGTCGCTGCCGAAGGCGCGGTGGCCGTGCTGCCAGCCGGATCGTTCATCACCGCCACCAGCTCGGCACCGAAGCCATCGCGGCGATGCACGCTGCGCAGCGTGCCAGTGAACGACAGCGAGGCCGCCGGTACCAGTTCGGTAGGGGTACGCGTATCCAGCGGTGATGCTTCGCCTGAAGGGGCCAGCACGAAGGTCCAGCGGCCCAGCTGGAAGTGGCTGGCCTGGCCGTGCACGCGGCCCGTGGCATAGGCGTCGTACAGCTGTACCGAGGCTTCCTGCACGGCCAGGTTGTAATAGTCGCGCACCTGGGTCTGGCGATCTTCGAAGCCGCGCTGGTTGGCGGTGCGCTCGGTGAAGAAAAGATACGCATAGGCTTGGCGCGCGACCTGCATCCACGCATCCAGGCGCGGTTGGAAATCGGCATCCAGCTCGGTGATCGCGCTCTTGGCGCGGCCGGATGCCGAGTACTCACGCTTCGGCGCCGGCAGGGTCATCGCATACTGCAGCCACAACTCGGCCAGGCTGGAGCGTTTGTCTTCCTCGCGCACCACGATGCTGCTTTCCATCGCCTCGATGCAGGGCAGGCCCGGTTTGGCGCATACGCCTTCATCGAGGCCGGCCACCCGCAAGGTCTCCGTGGTCGCCGCGCTGAGCTTGCCGGAAGTGAGGATGTCACCGCGCTTGAGCGCGATGTACTGGCCGGGCGTGACCGAGGCCACCTGCACCGACGGCCCGAACTGGCGCAACGTGGCGCAGCCGCCCAGGGTGAGCAGCACAGTGATGATGAGGGTCGTGCGGCCGATGAAGCCCAAGCCCGTGGTTGCCATACGATCCTCCTGCGCGGTGGCGCCACTCTAGCGGTCGGCCTGTCAAAGCGGAAGATACCGGGCGGTCGGTTTGGGGCGCTCAGGCGCTGCTATCCAAGCGATTCAGCCGGTTCCGTGTGACACTGGGGTGAATGGAGTTATGCAGGGACTGCGATGACGTGGCTTGAGACCCGGATCCCGCCGCCGCTGGTGATGCTGCTGTGCGCGGGGATCGGCTGGCTTGGGAGCCGACTGTGGCCGGAGGCGGTCTTGCCACTGCCGATGCGGGCGCTGATGTCAGGCGGGGTGATGGCGATCGGTGTGGCGCTGAACCTGCTGCCGAAGCTTGCGTTCCAGCGGGCGCGCACCACGGTCAATCCGCTGCGCCCTTCGGCATCAAGCGCGCTGGTCACGCGCGGCATGTACCGTTACACGCGCAATCCGATGTATCTGGGCCAGGCAACGATCCTCACTGGCGCAATGTTGTACCTGCAGAACACGATCGCGTTGCTGGCTGTGCCGTTGTTCGTGCTCTACATCACCTGGTTGCAGATCATGCCGGAAGAGCGGGCGTTGCTGGCCCGCTTCCCCGACGTGTATCCGATGTTCCGCCAACGTGTGCGGCGTTGGCTGTAGCGGGCTTCACCCGTTATCGAGAAATCTGGCACTTGACGGCAGCGGAATAGCCTTCGTAGTCATCGCCTGCGATCACGTGCAGGGTGTGGCGCTTGTCGATGGTCTTCACGTATGAAGGTTCCTGCGTGTTGGCGTGTTCGTTGACCGTGTTCACTGACCACGCTTTGGCCAGATGCGTGGCGTCAACGCCGTTCAAGTAGACGAAGAGGCTCTTCTCGCCCTCGGCCACGTTCACATCGGCACTGGTGACGGTGCCGCCGAACAGGGCGACCGGCTTGTCCTCCGGCTCGAAGGTGCCACCCGGTTTCCTGGCCAGGCCAGCGGCCTGGAGTGCATCGATGGCGTCGGCCTCGCTGAAGTCCGAGCCGGCCTTGCAGGCCAGCAGGGCTTCCAGCGTGGCGGTGCCGGGGGGCGCGATGGCCGGTGCCGCGGCGTGCGTGGCTGGGGGTGCGGCGAGGGTGACGAGGAACAGGGTGAGAGCGACGGGAGCTTTCATGGCAGATCCTTTAATGTGTCGCGGGATAGCCGGTGGCGGGGCGAACAGATCCCGGCCACCGGCCACATTCGGCGTGATGGGTCAGTCGAACCAGACCAGCGGCATGTCGGCATTGAGCGACATGTGGCGGAAATCTCCTAGCACCTGGGCCACGGCCTGCACGGTGTGGCAGCCCGTTCCCAGCGCGGACGATCCCGCGCTCAGGTAGCTGGCGGAGATGGTACGGGTGCTGACCGAGTCCGGTCTGGAGCCCAACTGCTGGGTGCCGAGGCTGCCCACCTGCTGGCCATCGATCTTCAGGAACAGGAACACGCTTCCGCCACCGTCGTTCGGGTCACCCTGCACGCGGGACTTTGTCGAGAAAAGCACCACGCCGTTGTGCCCCTGCGGAATGCAGACCTGGCCCTCGCCAATGACCACCTGCGAGCCCGCTGACGGACAGCCCGGCGCGAAGCCATTGGTCCCGACGCAGACATAGGCGAAGCGGCGGTAGGGGCCTGCGGCGGCGTAGTTGAATCCAGGATTCAACCCCTTTCCGACCACGCCAAAGCCGTTGGACAGCGTCACCAGTCGGGAGTTGGCGCCGAACTTGTACTTTACGTTGTTGGTGTTGGCGTCCTGCGGCTGGTAGTACGGCGATTCGGACGCGACGAAGCTGACAGTGCTGTAAGCCGGCGGATTGACGAACAGGCCTTGCGAATAGAAGGGAGCCTGCGTTTCTGCGCCACTGAAGATGTCATTGATCGACCAGGTCATCGATTCGATGCCGGGCTCCTGCTCGTTCAGGAAAATTCCCATCATGCCATCGCCGTAGTTGCCCCATGCGAACGCGCGGCCGGAAGCCATGGCCACGATGGGGCCACCGGGATTGCCGGCCTGGGCAGTCATCAGCAGCTTGCGATCCTTGGCCTGCAACGCCATTCCTTCAGGGCTGCCGACGGTATTGAAGTCCAGCTGCGCGGTGTCACTCGGAAGGCTGCTGTTGGTTACCGAGCCTGCAGATGTGATGAGCACGGAAAGGTTGCTGGCGGAGCCGAAATTGACGGCCGAACCGATGGCCTGTCCGGCCAGGTTGACCGTATGGTGTCCGGCGGGCAGGTACTTGGCACCGATGACATTGAAGGAGTGCTGTTGGGCCGATGTCGACTGCCGCCAGTCGATGTAGCTGTCGTTGGAGACCACCTCACCGTTGATGGTGATGTAGGCGTTGGCGGCAGAGCGGCCGCCAGGGAAGTACCGTCCATCCGACTGCACATATACCCATCCAGGGGCGTTCAGATCGATGGTGCTCGAAAGCAGGGTTGCCGTGCCGGGTTGTACGCGCTGGTCAGCGGCCAGCTGCAGATAGCGGGAGCCTGGCGTGGCAGCGGAAGCCTGCCCCAGTGCCAACGCCACGGCCAAGCCCACAAACAGTGTGATGCGCTTCATCTGATGTCCTTTCAGGTTTCGGGTCACGTCGTGTGACGCAGGGACTCTACTGGATCCGGATCTCAGCTTCTGTGACTGGCTCCCGATGCGGGTGGCATCGGGGAATGTCGGGACAGCAGAGGAAGCGCCATCCTCGGAAAACAAAAAAGCCGGAACTCCATTGACGGGAGATCCGGCTTCTTGCGGCCTCGACAGGCCATACAGATGGTGGAGGTGGGCCCTACCGCAATGTGAACGTAAGTTGTTGATGGCGCGGGTGGTTGGTGCTGGTGTCCGAACTCGATACCCCCAGCAATACCCCCACTCTATGCAGCCTTGGCGGGTTCAATTCCATCTCGCTCGGCGACACGGGCGGCCTGCCAGGCGTCTACCTCAGCCTCGATCCAGCCTACTGCGTTACCGCCCAGTGGCACAGGCGCCGGGAAGGTGCCAGCGCTGATCCGGTCGTAGATCGTGGTCTTGCCCAGGCCCGTGCGGCGCTTGACCTCTGGCATCTTGATGAAAACGAGCGGCTCGGTAGCCACGGTGTCCTCCTTCAGACCGACACCAGCGCCGCGCGCTGGGTCTTGGGTTTGCGCTCGGCCAGGCCGAGTTGGAACTGCAGGACGTTGTCGGCCGCCGCAGCCGCCGCTGCCGGCCGCGCGCTGCGCGGCGGGCGGTTCAAGCGGCGCCATGCCGCAATGGCTGCGTCGGGGGCGGCATGCTTGCTGGTCGACCTGCAGGCGCACTCGACCAGGTGGCCACCGCCGGCGGAGGCGCAGCGCTTGTCGTGGATGTGGCGCGCGCGGTGGCCGGCGGCGCAGTTCGGCAACCCTTCCGGGTGGCTGATATGTTCCTGGGTCATGGCTTGTTGCACTCCTCGATGTGGGATTCGAGCTGTTCAATCAGGAAGGTGGCTTCGGTAGCCCTGCGGCGGCGTTCGTGCGCGCTGACCGGAGCCGGGCCGGCGTCCCGGATCCACTTCAGTGGTTCGAGGAACCAGCTCGGTTCGACGGGTAGGCGCTTGCGCGGGTCGACTTTCCGGACCAGGGGCTCACAATCCGGGCCGGCCCAATCCTCGCTGTCGCCGCAGCGGACGCACACGCGTCCACTGAACTGGTGCAGCTTCTCCGGCTGGATCACGCGTGGGGTTTCGAACAGGGCGCGGACAACGAGCCCACGCTGGTGGGCGCCGTAGACGTGCCCTGCGTCGGCCTGCATCCAGCAGCCTGGCGCGAAGTCGCCCTTGAGCCTGTACTCCCAGCGCACAGGCTGCGCGGTGTAGAGCGCGGTCATCAACGTATCGGCCCAGGCGCGCACCTGGTCGGCGGCAACGGGACCGCCGGCGGGGTCGATGCGACGCATGGCAGAGACAACCGCGGCGACAGGCGACGATGCCTTGGTGGCCTCGACAGCCGTGGCCGGGGAAATGGGCAGTGGTGCGGTCATGCGAACAGGTCCAGTTGGGCAGCCTGCGCCGGAGCGCGCAGCTGTGCAGGCGGCGATGCGGGGGTAGCGGCGCGGAGGCGCGCGCGCTGTGCAGCGTTGAAGGCGAACCAGAAGCCGAGGCCGTGTCGGCGTGCCCGGCATTCGGTCAGCAGTACGCGCGCTGTGTGCTTGGCCTGTGCAGCGGTGAGCAGCTGGTCAGTCATTGAACGACGCGCTCCACGCCGGCGAGGTCTTGTATGCTGAGGAATGGGTTGGTTGTGACAGGGCAATTAAGTGGTCGAGCGAGCGCGATGGCACGAGTACTGGAACTTCAAGATCAGGGGAAGAGACGTGACGGTCCGTGTAGCTACCGATGGCCCCGGCAGGGGCGAGGTGACTGCTATCCACGTGATCTATGGACCCAGTCAGACCGGCTTGGCCATTCCGGTGACTTCGCAGAAGGACGCCATGGAGAAAGCCGAAGCTCTGCTTAGCGATCTGATGGGCTCGAGCTGGTACTGACATAGCGCTCGCCGGCGCCGCAATCTTGTTGGCATCGCTCATGCCTGCATGTCCTTGCTGTTGGTGGAGCGCGCGCCGCGCGCCCTGGCTTCAAGTTGTTCGGCAACGCCGAGGTAGTAGGCGTGCCGTTCCAGACGGATAGATTCGGGGAACTGGAAGTGCCTCAGCGACTCTTCCGCCTGAACACGCCACGCGGCGGGCTCGCGCGCTGGGTCGTCATCGAAAATGTCCATCTGGACCGGCTTGGCCATGGGTCAGTGCTTGTCGACGGTGCGGTGGCGGCTGTATCCGACGCCTTCGATGGGGATGCCGCACCAGGTCATGCCGTCCAGAGCAACGGGCTCGGGCTTGGCGTCGCGCCAGCGCTCCTTCGCCCCGGCTTTGCGGCGCTCCTGCCACTCGGCTTTTGCCTGATCGCGATGGGGCTTCTGCATGCGAGCCCGTACCCTTCGCTGGCAGTGCATCAGGTCCTGGGCCTGCAGAACGATGCGTGCGGGCTTGTGCCCCTTGGCCACGGTGTATCCCTCGACGTAGCTGGCGACCTGTTCGCGGATCAGTTCGATCCTCGGGCGCTCGCCGTTGTCCAGCTTGGGGAACTCGGGTTCGGTGTGGAAATCGACAACGACAGAAGTGGTCATGGCAGATCTCGATGTGGAATGGGTTGCCGGCTGTTGGAACCCGGCCGGCGCGGGTTCCCTGCGCTACATGGGGAGAGCGCAGGGCAGGGGATCAGTGGGCGTGGCGTCGGCGCCGACCGTGGCCACGGCGTTGGTATCGGCCCCGGTGGCCAGGTCGCGGTTGATACGGGTTGGCGGGGTGATGGGCGGGATGCCGACGGCCATGGCGGCGAAGAAGTCCGGTTGGGTCGAGGCTTCCCTAGGGATGCCCCACTTGGCCTTGTATGCAGCGATGAAGTCGGCTGGGAACTCCGACCGCCAGCCACAGCGGCAGCGGAACTGCGCGCCGTCCCAGGTGGTTCGTGGAAGGCCTGCCGTACAAATCAGCGCTTCGCCGCAGTAGGGCGTGTAGCCCTCTCGTTCCAGAAGGTTCTTCCTCACCGTGGTGGTGGCCAGAGCGTTCATGCAGCACCGCCTTGGGCGCTTGCACCCTCGACGGAGGCAATGAACGCCTGCAGCTTCTTCTGGCTCGCAGCGGGCAGTGAAATGTAGGTGCGGCCTGCAACAACGCAGGGGTCCTCGTCGTCCTCGGTAAAGGTCGGTGCCGCATCTGTTGCCGCGAACATCACCATGGCCTTTCTGCCTTGAGTGCGTCGCCAGGCTGAAATTTGCCAGCCGCCTTCATCCTTCATGACGCGCAGGCGCATGCCGAAGGCTGGAACTTCGATGATGGCGAAGCTCGGCGCGGTGGGTGCGTTCATGCAGCACCTGCCTGCGCGCGCGCTGCGCGGCGAGCGGCGGCAACAGCACCTGCAGCGCTCTTGCCCTGCCGAAGGACGGCATTGGCGGCGAAGCTGGCGGCGACGACGACCTGGTAGGGGAGGAGGCCCCAGCGACGCCCGGCGCGGGCGACGATGCCTGCGGCTGCAGCGGCGCGCTGAGCGTTGGAGTGGTGGGCGAGGGCGGCGCTCATGCGGCTTCGCCCTGGAGCGCAGCGCGGAGCTGCTTGGCTGCAGCCTGCAGCTGGTGAGCGAGCTGTTCGGCTTCGCTGGCATCCATCTGGACGCTTACGTTTCCGAATTGGGCCTTCACCCGGCCCAGCGGGAGCAGTGCGAAGGCGGCTGGGGTGAGGTCCTTGAAGACGCCAAGAGCGAGCGTGGCCATGCGTGATCTCCTGCGCCCGGCCCCGGGATGGGGTGGTGTTGGGCGACTGGGTTAGATTAGGAGTGGCTAATCATCCAGTCAATAGGAGTGGCTAATATTTTTCTGAACGGAGTTCCTAATGCAAAGACTCTGTGGGCCGGATGAGCGACCACCCCTGCAAGTGATACGGCTGAGCCAGGCTGGGACACTGCGCTGGTTCGCAATGGAAGTGGAATGGCTACGTCGCAGCTTGCCCTGTGGGGGCTGGCGCAAATGGAGTTGGTGTGAAGGAATTTTAGCCAGTCTCATGATTTCTATGAGACTACCCACAGAACTGTCCACACTGGATTTCCGTCCATCGGAAAGTCTTGACAGTTGAAGTTGATGAAGGGTGATGGAGATTGTGAAACAGGGGGTTTCACACCTACTATTCGCGCATGTGAATAGGTGGGCCCGGTGTGGGCCTGCCTTTTTTTACCAGGGGATTCACGGAAGAATGACAACTAACGTTCTTGACAAGCGAAATTCGCGTGTTGCAAGCGACTCACGCTGGTCTATTCAGAAGGGCGATGAGCTCTTCTACGTCGATGACACCAGCTTCGAGAAGATTGTTGATCGCGGCCAGATCGTGATGATTTGTGCAGGGAACGCTCATCTAATCCGCGTTTGGCGTGATTGGTTCTCCAACGCACTCACTCTTCCGTATCCGCCAACCTTGGTCCAGCTCGGCAACGGAAAGTTCGACACGATTCATCTGACTATCGTGGTCAAGGAAGGGTTTCAGACGTTCTTCACCCGTGGTGAGTACGCTAACCATGGCGACGATGCACGCTTCGCAGGAAGTGGCCGCAATCACGCCAACAACTGCTACTCGCAGCACGGCTGCAGCGATCGATGCATTGCGACAGCCTCGATGTTCGACCCGTGTACCGGCGGTCGCGTCAACTACGTGAACTTCCGCGACGGTGCAACGAACCTCAACTACGTCGACATGTCTGTCGACGAGCTCTATCAGAAACTCAAGACGGATGGGAATGTGATGAACATCAGGACGAAAAGTCAGACCAAGCTCTCAGACTTGCCGGCCGATTACCTCGACAACGCCACTGCGTCCGGCGCATTTGCTCTGTCAGCTCCAACAGGTGTGCCTGCTCAGGAGTGGACTGAGCAAGAACACGACGAGCTCACCAAAGCGATTCAGCGGATCCATCAGCTAGAAGCAGCTGCGAACGACTAGGTCGAACGCTCTAGGCGCTTTAAGCCATAGGAAACAGAAAGGCCCTGCAGATGCAGGGCCTTTCTGTTTGTAGGGCCATCTAGAACTTCCGCAGACCCGCATGGATCAGTGCCTTGCCCAAGATGCTCACGTCGCCAGGATCTGGCCGGTACGGGGGGAAGTCGGTGTTGACGCTCACCACGTACAGGCCGTCGCCGCGCTTCTGCAGCATCTTGATCTGCGTCTCGCCACCGATGTTGATGAGGTAGTAGTCATCACCATCGAAGTAGTCGCAGCTGGTGTCGATCCAGACAATGTCGCCGTCTTCGAGCTTGGGTTTCATCGACGGCCCGCGGCCGGTGATGATCTGGATCCTGCCTGGCTTGGGTAGGTAACCGAGCTTCCTGCGGACTTCCCATTCTGCGACCTCGATGGTCTTCACCACCTCTGGGTAGTCCTGGTTGACCATCCCTGCGCCCATTCCCGCACCCCCTTCGAACAAGTCGAAGCGAACATAGCCGGGTGGCGTCTCAATCTCCGCGACATATGAGACGGGCTGCTCTTGCACCCCGCTATACATCGATCCTTTGCCAGTGGCCAGCCAGGCTTCGCTGACCCCCAACGCCTTGGCAGCGGCCAACAAGTTTTCACCTCGTAGGAACTTGGCCTTTCCACTGAACCAGCCATTGACGCTGGGAGCGGAAATGCCAACCCGGCGGGCGAGCTCGGCCTTGGTGATCTGCGCGTGCTCGATTGCGAGCGTCAGGCGTTCGGCAAGAGTAGTCATTAGGAAAGGCTAACTGCAATCGAATTAGGACTGGCTATTGACTGGATCATTAGCGAGTCCTAATCTTGACGAATGGACAACCTTACTGCTTCCGAGATCATCGACCGCTTGGGTGGCACCACCGAGGTGGCCCGCATCTGCAGGATCAAGCCGCCGTCTGTCAGTGAGTGGCGTGCCAACGGTATCCCGCCAGCGCGCCGGCAGTTCCTCGAATTGTTGCGACCTGAAGCCTTCGCGGGATCCCGCGTCGCGGCTGTACGCCATTTGGTCGACAGCCAAATGAGCAAGCGCGCGCTGCGCACCAAGCTCGGCATGGCCAGCGACAAGCACCTGGCCACCTTGCTGCAGCTTCCTGCGGAAGAGGTGGAGGCTTGGCCGGAGGAGGGCGTTCTGCCCGCACTGCCGCAGATCCAGCGCCTGCTCGGTACTGAGCCACAGGCCGCCGCCGAGCCCGCGAACGAGGATCCCGACGCCGACCGCATTGGGCCCGTCGACACCGCCTGAAAGACCGTCCCTGGCCGTCGTCCCTGACTTGTTGATCTCCATGGCGCCCATCGTGCGCCACCCGGGCCCAGCCCGAAACCTTGAAACACAGCCTTCTCCAAGGTGACCCATGACCTGCCGTACATCCGCACTCAACTGGCTCGACGTTCTCTACAACTCCGTGCGCAAGACGCCCGGTGGTGTCGTGGATGCAGCCGCCTTCTTGGCCGACCGCCGCGGCAAGTCCATGCACCCGGAGACGCTGCGCGCGAAGTTGCGCGGGCTGGAGGGCGAATCGGTGACGATGGAGATCGCCGAACTGCTGACCGAATGGATGCAGGAGAAGGCGGGCGGCAACGACTACGCCCTGGACTGGATGCAGGCGCTGGCGGGCCAGTTCGGCATGGCCGTCGCCACGGTTCCGCCGCCGCCGGAGGGTGGTTGGTCGGACGAGATCGGGGCCATCCAGACCAAGCTGCTGGAGATCACCACACGAGTAGGGCGCTTGTCTGGCACCGCCGTGGACGCGATGGCCGATCGCCATATCGACAGCGACGAAGCGAAGCTGATGGTGGAAGAGGCCAACTCGCTCATCACGATGGCACACCGGCTGATCCGTAACGTGTCGCGCGCTGCAGCGAAGGGGAGGGCACGCCAATGAACCACCCGGCCCGCTCCACTGATCCGCAGTCCAGTCACATTGCCGCCGCCGCGCTCGCTGAAAGCGGTTCCCTTCGTGTCCAGCATGCCAAGACCGAGGCTGCGGTGATCCGCCATCCTGGCCAGAGCAGCCTGCACCTGTCGACGCTGACTGGCCATGATCGCCACATGTTGGGTCGCCGACTGCCTGAGCTGGCCCGCGAGGGACGCATTTGGCGCGGCCCAACCGCGCCGTGCGCAACCACCGGCAAGCCCGCATGCACCTGGTGGCCGGTTGCGCCGGGCGAGAACCTGACGCTGGGGCTCTGACATGTCGACCATCATCATGTCGCAGTGCTGGCCGCTGCAGGGACTGAGCGTCACGCAGAAGGCTGTGCTGATCTCGCTGGCTGATCAGGCCAACGACGATGGCGTGTGCTGGCCAGCCGTCGGCACCATCGCCGCGCGCTGCTGCATGTCGGCGCGCGCTGTGCGGACGGCAATGGATCATCTGGAGGCTGTGGGCCTGCTGAGCCGCGACCGCCGGTTCAACAGCAGCACGGTCTACAAGGTGACCCCGGCCAACTTCGACAGGGCAGCTGCGCCGTCGAAGGCTGGCCGCAAGGCTGGAAAGGCAGGTGCTGCACCGGGCGCAGCGGCTGCGCCCCATGCAGGGGGTGCGCCCGCTGCAGGAGGGGATGCGCCCCATGCAGGGGGGGATGCACCGGGCGCAGGTCTGGGGGTGCGCCCCGTGCCGCCTAACCGTCATATAACCCTCAATGAACCGTCAGGAGAACCGTCATTTCCGGCGGGCCTGCCGGCCGCGCCGCCGGCGGTGGATTCGGAAACCGAGTTGCAGGCGGCGTGCCGAGCAACTTGGACGGCCTACGCCACCGCCTACCGCGAGCGCCACAGCGTCGCGCCGGTTCGCAACGCGAAGGTCAACGCAAACGTCCGGCAGATCGTGCAGCGGCTCGGCCACAGCGAAGCGCCGCTGGTCGCCGCGTGGTTCCTGACGGTCAACGAGCGCTACGTGGTGCAGAACATGCACGACCTGGGCGCGCTGCTGGCGAAGTGCGAGGCATACCGCACGCAGTGGGCCACTGGTCGGCAGGTCACTGAAGAGGCCGCGCGGCAGACCGACAAGACGCAGACCAACCTGGGCGCCGCCGACGCGGCCAAGGCTCTGCTGGCACAGCGGAGGGCGGCACATGCTGGGTAATCAGGAGCAGGATCGGCTGGTCGATCTGCTGGTGGCCACCGCCGAGGTGATTGGCGACCAGCTCAGCCCGAACGCCGCAGCCTACATGGTTTCGGATCTGGCGCAGTACCCGCTGCCGATGCTGGAGCGCGCGCTGGCGTCGTGCCGCCGGGAGCTGAAGGCGCGGCTTTCGTTGGCGGCGATCCTCGAACGCATCGAGGACGGCCACCCGGCACCGAATGAGGCATGGGCCAACGCGATCCGTGCCGCCGACGAAGGTGCGACCGTGGTGTGGACTGAGCAGACCCGCGATGCGTGGGCGGCGGCGCTGCCGCTAGTGCAGGCGGGCGACAAGATAGCGGCCCGGCCGGCATTCCTGGAGGTTTACACCCGGCTGGTGAAGGAAGCGCGCGCTGCACACCGCACCGCCGCCTACCAGCTGTCCCTGGGAGCCGATGTGTCGGGAAGGGATAGCGTGCTGCAGCAGGCCATCGCCGCTGGCCAGCTGACGCACGAGCGGGTGGCGGAACACCTTGCACTGCCTCCGGCAACGCCCGCCTTCAACCCGGTGGCGCTGTTGGCTGGCACCGTTGAGGCCTCGCCGACCGCCAATGCCCGAACCCGTCAGCGCCTGGCAGAAATCGCGGAGCTGCTGGGAGACAAGGCCGCATGAGCCCCGATCACTTCAATGTCGAGGTGCGCCCGGTGAGCGAGCCGGTGGCCGAGGCGGGTTGGTATCTGGCCTATGGCTACGGGATCAAGCCGCTGGTGGTCTACGCGACGCGCGGGATGACTGTCTGGCGCGACGGCATGCGGCGGATCCCGATCACCCGCTACGCCGGCCCGATCCCGGAGTTTCGCTGATGTGGTCGAAGGCACCGCCGCCAACGAAGGAAGAAGCGGCCCGGATCGAGCTGGCCAAGACGGGTCCGTGCATGGCCTGCCTGGCGCTGCAGATGCAGGACCTGCTGGATCCGGAACTGGTGGTCTACGGCTGCGACTACAACCACGCCAAGAGCGGGAACGTGCGGCGCGGCCACATGGAGGGCTACGGCCTCTGCAAGTGGCACCACATGCGGCATCCGATGGAGGGGAACACCTTCGCGACGATGCGCCAGATCTACGGCCCGAGCCTGATGGATGGCTCGCGGACCTTCCACGAGACGTATGGCTCCGATGACGAGCTGATTGCCAATCAGACCTACGTGAACGAATTGAGGGCATGACCATGATGGACAGGAGCAAGACCAATGCAGGCAGAGTGCGCGCGCTGTTCGAGCGCCGGCCATCCGCAGCGCTGATGGCCCGCGAGATCTACCGGGGCGTGGGGGCATCGACGCCCACCGACCGCGACCGAATCCGCAGCGCGCTGCGAGACCTTACCGAGGCCAGCTACCTGGTGAAGGATGGCGTTGGCCAACGGGCGGTGTTCCGGCTGTCGGGTATCGGCATGCCCCGTGCGTTCGTTGTGACGGACGAGCAGCGCGAGCGCTGCCGTCTCGACAAGGCACACAAGCAAGCGCTGCGCCGGGCCGCGAGGCGAGGTGGGGCGGCAGGCCCGCGCACGGCGGACAAGATGACCATCAACCGGGCGCGGGTGGAGCGACTGTCCGGCCTGGCGCCGGCGAAGGCGTGGGGCAAGGAAAAGGACGGACAGCGGCCGGCTGAGACGGTGGAGCAGTTCGAGGCACGCGGCGGGCAGGTGCAGCGCCTGACGGCCAGCTGGGAGCGCGCAGCATGACGGTCCTCGACCTGAAGCCATGCCCGTTCTGTGGTGGCTCGGCCAGCGTTGGAGCCTTCTCGCAGGAGCACTTTATCTACGGTGACGTTCCTTGGCGGAGGATCCATTGCCAGTGCATTTCCGCGTTGGAACAACTTGCTGAGGAATGTGAGGCAGACATTGTTGCGGCATGGAATCAACGCGCCCAGGTCGGAGAGAAATGGCTGCCCATCGCGGACGCGCCACAGGACGGGACGCGGCTGATGCTGTGGGACTCGGTGAGCAAGCGGCCGGTGTTCGGGAGCTGGCGGGGTGACAACCCCAAGATCACGCACTTTGCGGCCGAGCCGGCCGGCCCGGAGGTGCCTTCTTGACGGGCCAGAACCGGACAGAGAAAGAGGCCCTCAAAAGGCCCGCACTGAATGACCACGATGCGCGATCGCGCGCTGCACGAGCAAACCACCAGGGGGAAGGCGCATGCAAATGAATAATGCCCGTGAACTGCTGTCCAGCCGGACTGGCCCAAAAACAATGAGCTTTGACGGGTCTGCCGGTGGCCCGTCCACCCAGGAGATCGTCGCAGCGTTGGCATACGTTCCTCACGGTTTGGGGCATGAGCTGCTGCAGGCACTGTGGTGGCCCGAGAGCGGCCAGCGTCGACGTGAGCAGTTGCGCCAGGCCGTCGTTGGCTTGGTCGCGCCGGAGTTCACCCGCCAGATGCACGATCTTGCCGATGCCCGCACGGAGTTCGGGATCGCCAAGGCCAGCATGGGCTGGGGCGGGGGCGCGGTTACGGATGTGCAGCGACGTGAACTGCGGCGTGCCGAGCAGGCGCTGGAAGATGCACGAGCGGCGGCGTGGCCGAACAACACGATGGAGCAACTTGGGGTGCTGGCCGGGGCGGTGATCGAAGAGATGGCCGGGGCGTGCGACTGTTCCCGCTGTGGTGGAAAGAAGGTTCTTCTGGACCCTTCGATTGCGGGGATAGTGAACTGCGACAGCTGCGGTGGGAGTGGCTTCGATCCGCTCAGCGGCCGAAAGCGTGCGGCCGCCATCGGTGCCGACTGGTCCGCCTACAGCCGGTTCTGGCGACCGGTCTATGAGTGGATGCTCTTCAACTTCCGTGCATCAGAGGCGCGCGCTGCCAGGCAGTTCAGCAAGGCACTCACGCAGGCCGCATAGCGATGACTTCCTAGGTCATCGAAAGGGGCGGCATTCTTGCCACCATCCAATCGCAAGCCCCGGCCCAGCCGGGGCTTTTTCTTTGCCCGCGATCCCATACCGGATCAACTCTCACGACCAACCGGCAACGGGGCGGGCGCCAATCAACCGGGAGGGGCATATGCCGAACCGGACGAGCTACGGGGCCACCATGAAGGACGAAATCATTGGCACTGCCGCTGGTGCTGTAGCGAAGGCTGCTCCACCGGTGACAGTAGCTGGCGCGGTCGCCGCAGGAGCGAACCTCGACCGCGTGGTGGTAGTTCTGACGATCATCTACCTGGTGGGCCAGATCAGCTATCTGGGCTGGCGCTGGGTGCGCGAGTGGCGGCAGAGGGCGCGAGCATGAAGGCCAAGATCATCGGCAGCAGCGCTGCCGCCGTCATTGCTTTGGCTGCGGCCGCGCTGGTAAAGCCTTGGGAGGGCTACTCGCCGACTCCCTATGTCGACATGGTCGGCGTCGCCACCTACTGCTATGGGGACACCAGCCGCCCGGAGAAGGCGGTCTATACCGAGCAGGAGTGCGCCGAGAAGTTGAACAGCAGGCTGGGGCAGTATCTGACTGGCATTCAGGCCTGCATCCGCATCCCTCTACGGCCGCACGAAGCTGCGGCGGTGCTGAGCTGGACCTACAACGTGGGTGTCGGCGCGGCCTGCCGCTCGACGCTGGTCGGGCGGATCAACGCTGGCCAGCCCGCCGCGAGTTGGTGCCCGGAGCTGGACCGCTGGGTCTACGCCGGCGGCAAGCGCGTGCAGGGCCTGGTGAACCGTCGAGCTGCCGAGCGGGCCATGTGCGAGGGCAGGTCGTGAACCGCGTCGCCATCGCGATCGCCGTTTTTGCCCTTTGGTCCGGTGCCATGTTCGGAGCTGGCTGGGGTTGGCGTGGCGATCGCGCAGAGAGTGCTGAAGCCCGGCAGCTGGCCAGCACCAGCTCCGCCCAAGTGCAGCAGATCAACCAGACCCGTGCCATCGAGCACGTCCAGGCCGAGACACTGGCCACCATCGGAGCGAAGCATGAAGAAGACCGCGCTGCGGCCGAGGCCGTCCCTGCTGCTGTTGTGGCTGACCTGCGCGCTGGTCGTCTCCAGTTGCGCGACGACCTCGCCACCTGCAATACCGCTCGCCTGTCCGAAGCCGTCGCCGGCGCCGTCGAACGTGACCAGGCGGCCCAACTACGAGCAGAGGTCGCGGGCGCTCTTGTTCAGATCGGACGAGACGCCGACGACCATGTCCGGGCCTGCCAGGCCGTGATCGCAGCTGACCGTCAGCCGGTGACGCCATGAACCGCCGGCTGCTGGCGCTGGGCCGGTTGAAGACTGGCGAGATGAACAAGACCGAGGCTGCATATGCCGAGCGGCTGCGCACGCAGCAGTCTGCCGGTGAGGTCCAGTGGTATCGGTTCGAGGGCCTGAAGCTGCGTCTGGCCGACAACACGTTCTACACCCCGGACTTTTCCGTCCTGGCTACCGATGGAGTCATGGAGTGCCATGAGGTGAAGGGGCACTGGCAGGACGATGCACGGGCCAAGATCAAGATCGCAGCGGCCATGTACCCGTTCCGCTTCATTGCGGTGAAGGTCAGGCCCAAGCGCGACGGCGGTGGCTGGGAAGTGGAGGAATTCTGATGTACGCGACAGTGACTGCGTCTGTCCGCCTGCGCTGGTGGCTGCGGTGGTATCTGGCTGCCGTGGTGTGGTTTGCCCGGGCCACGGGCATGGAACCGGACTGGGAGCGGGTTGAGTGGTGGATACGCCGCGGCCTGGTGCTGCGAACGACGAGGGTTGGTGATGGACGCTGCACGGATTGAAGAGGTGGCGCGCGCTGCGGCTGTTACGGCCCTGGCGGGGCTGATTGAGAGCAGCACCGACAGCCGTATCGACCGACTGGTCGGGATCATCGAGCAGCAGGGCAAGCAGATCGCCGAGCTGGCAATGCACGTTGGCCTGTTGGTGCAGGCCGTGGCGCAGCTGCTGGGCGAGGAGGCCGGCACGCCGGTGCATGACGAAGGTGCCGAGCCGGGGCGAGTCGACCTGGACGGGAAGCCTTACTGATGCCAACTCGGCCACCCCAGCACCGTGCGGCCGGCTGGCGCCCCTACAAGGAGACCACCGCCCAGGTCCGCAAGAGGCAGGCACGCCGCGCCCTGCCCACCAACTGCTCGCTGTGGCGCCGGCTCCGTGCGGTGGTGCTGGCTCGTGAGCCGCTGTGCAGATGCTGCGCTGGGCAGGGCAGGGTGCGGCCGGCCACCGAGGTCGACCACATCGACGGGGACGACAGCAACAACGCCGACAGCAACCTGCAGCCGCTGTGCCGGCAGTGCCACAGCGCCAAGACGGCACGGGAGAACGGCGGGTTCGGCAGGGATGCCCGCCCACATGGCGGAGCTGGACGAGTGGCGAGTTATCCACCGAAAGCTGAACGGAAAGGGAGGGGGGAGGGTCAAAGTTGAGGGCCTTCCTCGCCCGATACGCGCGCCCCCCTTTCTTCTCGCGTCCGCAGAATTTGAATTTCAGAAATGGGAGGTCCGATGGCTCGCCATCGACAGCCGAGGGAACTGGCCGAGCTGAAGGGCGCGACCAAGAAGGATCCGCAGCGCTACAAGAACGAAGCGCCCAAGACGAATTCGCCATTGGGCAAAGCGCCGGCACACCTTCCGACCGAGGTCGCAGTGGTGTGGAAAGAGCTGGAGAAGTGCGCCTTGCCGGGCGTCCTGACCAGCGCCGACCGTTTCATCATGGAGGTGGCGTCATCGCTACTTTCCGAGTTCCGTGCCAACCGCGGCGAGTTCGTTGCGGCCAAGTACTCCCACCTGATCGGCTGCCTGGCGCGCCTGGGCCTGACCCCGGCTGACCGTCAGAAGCTGGGGACCGAAAAGACCCCGGAGGGCAACCCATTCGACGAGTTCTGATCCATGACGCCGAGCGAATCAGCCAAGGCATACGCCAAGGGCGTCACGTCAGGAAAGATCCCGGCCGGCGAGTTCATCCGTCTGGCGTGTCAGCGGTTCCTGGATGACCTGAAGCGCAAGGGGGCCGACTGGCCTTACAAGTACGACGCCGAGAAGGCGGACCGCGCGGTGCGGTTCATGGAGAAGATGCCGCACACGAAAGGAAAGTGGGCGGCACAGAAGCGCCTGCTGGTGCTGGAGCCCTGGCAGCACTTCATCGAGTGCAATCTGTTCGGCTGGGTCCACAAGAAGACCGGTCACCGGCGCTTCCGCCGTGCATATGAGGAGATCCCGCGCAAGAACGGCAAGTCCTTGCGACTGGCTGCCCGTGGCCTGTACCTGTTCTGCGCTGACGGCGAGGCGGGCGCGGAGGTCTACTCGGGCGCAACCAGCGAGAAACAGGCGTATGAGGTGTTCCGCCCGGCATGGCAGATGGTTCAGAAGCTGCCGGCATTGCGGGCCCGCTTCGGTATCGAACAGGCGGGCAACCCGAAGAACCCGGGGCCGCTGTTCGTCATGGAGGACATGTCCAAGTTCGAGACGATGATCGGCAAGCCCGGCGATGGCTCGAGCCCGCACGCGGCACTGGTGGACGAGTACCACGAACACGACGACGACCACATGGTCGACGCCATGGAAACCGGCATGGGCGCGCGCGAGCAGCCCCTGCTGTCGATCATCACCACGGCAGGCACCAACCTCTGCGGCCCATGCTTCGAGATGCGAGGCGATGCCATCCGCATCCTGCGCGGCGAGGTGGCCGACGAGACGGTGTTCGCGGCGATTTACTGCATAGACGAGGGCGACCGCTGGGACGATCCGGCGAGCCTGCGCAAGGCCAACCCGAACTACGGCGTTTCCGTGTTCGAGCAGTTCCTGCTCGACCAGCTCGCCAAGGCAAAGCGGTCGGCCAGCAAGCAAAGCGCGTTCCGTACCAAGCACCTGAACGACTGGGTCGGCGCCAAGCTGGCATGGATGAACATGCTGGCCTGGCAGCGGCAGAAGCGACGGTTTGAGGTGTCCGACTTTGCGGGCTGTCCGTGCTGGGTCGGCGTCGATCTGGCATCCAAGCTGGACGTGGCTGCCGTGGTGCTGCTGTTCGAGAAGGGCGATAGCTACTACGTCATTCCCCGGTTCTACGTGCCGGAGTCGGCCGTGGAGGAAAACGAGAAGTACCAGCAGTTCCTGCTGGACGAGCTGATCGTGTCCACGCCGGGGAACATGACGGACTACGCGTTCATCGAAGAGGAGCTGAAAGAGCTTGCGGCACAGGGCGTCGACGTGCGGGACATTGCCTTTGACCCGGCCCAAGCGGCGTACCTGATGACGCGCCTCGAACAGGAAGGGCTGCCGACCGTGGAGATGGCGCAGTCCGTGCGCAATCTGTCCGAGCCCATGAAAGAAGTGGAGGCGCTCATCCTGTCGCGGCGCCTGTGGCACGACGGCAACGCGGCCATGACCTGGATGATGGGCAACGTAGTGGCGCGCGTGGATGCCAAGGAACACGTCTATCCCCGCAAGGAAAAGATGGAAAGCAAGATCGACGGCGCGGTGGCGCTAATCATGGCCATGGGCCGCGCCATGCAGGCGCGGGACACCGGCACAACCCAACAAGGCTTCGTGGTGATCGACTGATGTTCGGACTATTCGAGAAGAACCGGCGGGCCGATGCCCGCGACCGTATCGAGCCGACGATCAGCAACCTGGTCGACGGCGAGGTGATCCAGTCCTCCGACATGCGCATGTTCGAGGTGTTCGGGAACCCGACGACGGCCTCCGGAGCCGTGGTCAGCCCGGAATCGGCGATGCGGGTTTCGGCGGTGTTCGCTGCCGTTTCGCTGCTGGCCGGCGCGATCGCCCAGCTGCCGTTGCCTGTGTTCGAGCGGGTGGACGGCCATCGCAAACGGGCGGAGCACGACTACTGGTGGCTGCTGAACGAGCAGTTCTCCTCCGGCTGGTCGAGCGCCACCGGCTGGGAGTTCATCGTCGGCCAGATGCTGCTGCGCGGCGATGGCGTGGTGTACGTGACGCGCAACCGTGCCGGGGTGGCGACCGGGTTGATCCCCTGGCCACGCGACAGGGTGATGATCCTCAAGCAGGAGAAAACCAGCCCGCGGGAGCCGACACGCCTGCAGTACACGTTCCACGATGCGGACGGGTACTTCACCGTCGACCAGGACGACGTGCTCCATTTCCCCGGCTTCGGTTTCAACGGCGTGCACGGCATGTCGGTGATCCAGTGGGGCGCTCGGAACGGCATCGGCATTGCCATCCAAGGTGACGAGCACGCCGGCAAGTTCTTCAGCGAGGGCGGCAAGCCCGAAGTGGCCATCCGAACGCCCAACAAGATGACCAAGGAGCAGCAGGACGATTTCCGCGATGCCTGGGTCAAGAAGTACGGCGGGGTGCAGGGTAACCGTCGCATTCCGCTGGTTCTGACCGAGGGGCTGGAGGTTCACGAACTGACCATGTCAGCGGTCGACCAGCAGCTGCTGGAGTCGCGTCAGTGGCAGGTGATCGACGTAGCCCGCGCCTTCGGTGTGCCGCCCCACATGATCGGTGAAACCACCAAGTCGACAAGCTGGGGCAGTGGCATCGAGAGCATGGGCATCGGCTTCGTGAAGTACACGCTGGGCCCGCACCTGAAGCGGATCAAGGACGAGTTGAACCGCAAGCTGTTCCGCACGCCGCGCTACTTCGTTGAGCACAACGTGGACATGTTCATGGCCGGCGACTCGAAGACGCAGGCCGAGTACTTCAGCAAGGCGTTGGGTGGCCCTGGCACCCAAGGCTGGATGGTCGTCAACGAAGTCCGCCGCCTCAAGAACCTGCCTCCCATCGAGGGCGGCGACAAGCTCTACCAACCGAAAGACCCCGCGCCACCGGCGAAGCCGGACAGCGACGACCCTGAAAGGAACCCTGAAGATGCCGATTCCTAAGTTGCTGCAGCTGGCCAAGAACAACGCCGGCCAGTTCAAGCCCATCCGGGCGGAGACCGAAGGCAAGGAGGCCACGATCTACCTGCACGGCGTCATCGGCGGGTGGTGGGGCGACATTGACGAGACGATGTTTGCCCAGGCTATGGCCGGCATCGACGCGGACGTGATCCATCTGCGCATCGATTCGCCCGGCGGTGACGTGTTTGCGGCCCGATCGATGATGACGGCCATCGCACAGCACAAGGCGACCGTGATCGCCCACGTGGATGGACTGGCGGCCTCGGCTGCCACCGGCATCTGCATGGCCTGCCATGAGGTTGAGATCAGCCAGGGCGCCGGTTTCATGATCCACAACGCCTGGACGGTCGCTATCGGCAACAAGGCCGATATGACCAAGACCGGTGAGCTGCTGGCCAAGATCGATACCGGGCTGGCCGGGGACTACACCCGTCGCACTGGCAAGGATGAAGCGCAGATTGTCCAGTGGATGGACGAAGAGACCTGGTTCACGGCCGACGAAGCCAAGGAACACGGTTTCGCTGATCGCGTGGTGGAGGTCGTCGGCAAGAAGAAGGCATCCAACACCTGGGATCTGTCCGCCTACGACAACGCACCTGCCGCACTGGCCAACCGTACCCCCGAACCCGACGACGGCGCCGCCGCCGCCGCCCACAAGGCCAACCTGTCGCGCCGTCTGGCGCTGCTGGAACGCTCCGCTGCGTAAGCGACTCCCGCCCGCAGTTCATCCCGACCGCCGAAAGGCGGTTTTTTTTCGACACGAGGAAATCACCAATGCCCTTCAACATTCAGGCCGAGCGGGAGCGCCGCACCGCGCTGGCAAAGGAAACCCGCAACCTGCTCGACACCAGCACCGGTGACGGCAACAAGTGGACGCCTGAGAACCAGGCCAAGTACGACAACAACATCGCCGAGATCGAGCGCATCGACGCGGCGATCGAGCGTCATCAGAAGGTCATGGACCTGACGGCCGACGAGGCACTGCGCGAACAGGGCGTGCGTGAGCACGACACTGCCAACCGCGGCGGCCGTGACCTCTCCAACGAGGAGCGCCTGTTCGACCGTTGGGCGCGTGGCGGTGACAGCGCCCTGAGCGCAGAGGACTGGAAGCAGGTCAACGCGGCCATGTCGGGCAACCCGGCCGTCAACCCGGAGCAGGGCGGCTACACCGTTCCGACCACGCTGGCCGAGCAGATCCTGGATGCCCTGAAGGCATTCGGCGGCATGCGCCAGGTGGCTGATGTGTTCAGCACTGCCGGCGGTGAGCCGATGCAGTACCCGACCAGCGATGGCACCTCCGAAGAGGGCGAACTGGTCGCTGAAAACCAGTCGGCGAACGACCAGGATGTGGCCTTCGGCACTAAGGGCCTGCAGGTGTACAAGTACAGCTCCAAGGTGGTGACCGTGCCGTGGGAGCTGCTGCAGGACAGCACGGCCGATATCGCCGGCTTCATCGAGAAGCGCCTGCAGACCCGCCTGGGCCGCGTCACCAACCGCCACTACTCTGTCGGCACCGGCGTTGGCCAGCCGATGGGCGCCTTTACTGCCGCGACGGTGGGCAAGATCGGCGCTGTCTCGGCGCTGCCGATCGTCACCTACGACGACCTGGTCGACCTGGAGCACAGCGTCGATCCGGCGTATCGCCAGCTGGCCAAGTGGATGTTCCACGACGACATGCTGAAGCTGATCCGCAAGGTGAAGGACGACCAGGGCCGGCCGATCTTCGTGCCGGGTTACGAGCAGGGCAATCCGGGCGGTGCGCCGGATCGTCTGCTGAACCGCGATATCCAGATCAACCAGCACGCCCCGGCCCCGGCCGCAGGCGCAACCTCGATCGCGTTCGGCGACTTCAGCTACTACAAGATCCGCGACGTGATGGCCGTGACCCTGTTCCGCTTCGCCGACTCGGCCTATGTGAAGAGGGGCCAGGTGGGCTTCATGGCCTGGATGCGCTCCGGCGGCAACCTGGTCGACGTGGGCGGCGCGGTGAAGACCTTCAAGCACGGCGCCGCGGCTTAACCGCCTCGGCCCACGAACGCAGGGACGCCCCAGCGCGGGCGTCCCTCGGAGACGATCATGGCAAAGCAGAAGAACACCTCCGCGCAGGTGGCCAGCGGTCCGGCCGACGCGCAGGAAGCGCCCGCTGCGGTAGTGGACGCAGCGGCTGGCCAGGGCGAGCAGCCGGACGCCGAAAGCCCCGACGCTGGCGCGGCAGCAGCCGTCAGTGAGCCGGAGACGGACGAGGGCCACGACAGCCAGAGGCCCGAAACCGTGGAGGCGGACAACGACCTGCCGCCACCGGATGAAGAACCGGCTCCGCCGGAGGGTGAAACCGTGCCGGCGCTGGTGCTCAGTAACAACCACCTCGGGAAGGTTGGCCAGGTGATCCAGGTCAACGCGGCACACGTTGAGGCGCTGCGCCTTGGCGGGCTGATCGACCCCCACCCCAATGCCATCAAGTCGGCCACGCCGGAGGAATGACCCATGCTGCGCACGTTGACCCCGGCGGCAGAGGAACCCGTGTCGCTGAGCGAAGCGAAGGCGCACCTGGTAGTTATCCACGATGCCGACGACGCGCTGATCGGCGCCTTCATCACCGCCGCGCGTGAGTCGGTGGAGCGCACCACGGGGTATGCGTTGGCAGCAGCGACCTATGAGTGGACCCCGGTCGGCGAGGGCCGCTCTCCGCTGCCGATTGAGCCGGCCGCGCTCGACAGCGAGCCGGGCGCCTATCCGGTCAAGTTCACGACGACACCTGGCCCGCTTCCGGGGCCGCTGCGCGCAGCCATACTGCTGTTGCTGGGTGACCTGTACGCCAACCGCGAGGCGGTGGTGGCTGGCTCGCAGTTGGCCGAGAACCCGACCCTGGACCGGCTGATGTTTCCCTACCGGCGGGTGCTGCCATGAGGCGGGCCGGCAAATACCGGCATCGCATCGAGCTGCAGGACTACGGCCCGGTGCGTGATCCGCTCGGCGGGGACGTGAAGCAATGGCGTAGATGGTGGGCTGACGTGCCGGCAGAGGTGGTTCCGCTCTCGGGTCGAGAGTTCACTGCGGCCTCGGCCGAGCATGGACAGGTGACTGCACGCATCGAGATCCCTTACCTGCCCGGGGTAGTGCCGGCCATGCGTGTGGTGTTTGACGGGCAGATGTATGCGATTCGTGCGGTGCTGCCGGATGCGACAGCACGCGGGCATATCACGCTGATGGTCGATGCCGGGGTGTCCGATGGCTGAGCAGGTGAAGATCGACGGCCTGGACGGCCTCCTGCGTTCACTGCGGGAGGCACCCAAGACGATTCAAGGGCGAGCCGTGCAAGCCGGTATGCGCAAGGGTGGCAACGTCATCCGTGACGATGCTCGCCGCCGGGCCCCGAGAGCATCGGGGTTCATGGCCTCGCAGATCGTCACCCGCCGGGCCAACACCAAGAGCCGGCAGCGCGCAGGTGTAGGTCGAGACGGCGAGTACTTCACGGTAGGGGTTAAGACCGGTCGCCGCCGCAAGTACGCCAACACCAAGCGCAACCGGCGCCGCGGTCGCGTTGGGAAGGTCTATGAGGAGGCGGGCTGGGCCTATTACTGGCGCTTCAAGGAATTCGGCACCAGGAAGATGAGGGCCGAGCCGTTCCTCACGCCGGCAGGCGAGGCCAAGGGGCCGGAGGCGGCGCAGGTGATCATCAATGAAACCTGGGCGGCGCTCGACAAGCAGCTGAAGAAGGATGGCTGGCGATGATGGTTCCCCTGATCCAGTCCCTGCTGCAGGGTGATGCAGCGGTTCGGCATGTGCTGGGCGACCCGATCCGGTTGTGGCCGGGAACCGCGCCGCAGGATGCAGCACTGCCCTACGCGACGTGGGAGGTGGTCGGCGGATCGCCCACCGCGATGCTGTCCGATGCGCCGCCGGCCGACGGGTGGCGAGTCCGATTGACCGTGTGGGGCAAAGCCATGACGCAGGCCAACGGCGCGGCCGTCGCCATCCGCGACGCGATCGAGCGCGTGGGCAGCATCGAGTCTTACAACCCGACGCCTGACAGCGACGGCACGGACGCCTTTGGCATCTCCTTCGACGCCAGGCTCCTGCAACTGCGCTGATCCACAACGGCAAGCCACCGGCCCCGCAAGGGGCCTTTTTCATGCCCGGCGACGGGCGCAACACAAGGAAATCCCTATGGGACAGGTAATCAAGTCGAAGCACTCCCAACTGTTCGTCGCCATCGGCGCGGCCGAGGTCATCAAGGTGACCCGCCTGCGTTCGGTCGGCTTCCCCGATGGCCAGGCATCGGAGATCGATATCTCCGACTACGACGATGACTGGGACCAGTTCGTCGCTGGCCGCAAGCAGACCGGCAGCACCAGCATCGAGATCATCTACGACAGCGTCGACCACGAGAAGCTGGAGGAGCTGCACGAGACCGGTGCCGTCGTGAACTGGCTGGTGACCGCGCCGAAGTCGGAAACCGAAGGAGCGGCGAAGCCGGCCGCAGTCGCCGGCAAGATCACCCCGCCCACTGATGTGCTGTCCAAGCAGTTCGACGGCTTCGTGCAGAACTTCGCCGTGACCAGCCAGGACAACGACGTCTGGAAGGCGACGATCACCATCCGCGGCTCCGGCGCCGTCACCACGCACCGCCCGACGCCGTAAGGCTGCGGCAACGGCGCACACCCAGGCCCGCTTCGGCGGGCCATCTCTCTGACGGGGCGCGCGGATCCTCCGCGTGTTAGCCGTGCGCGGCCCGCGCGCCCTGTCGCCATTCGAGGAAACGGCCAATGAGCAAGACCAATGACACCCCCCAAACCCAGTCGCAGCAGCCCCTGAGCGTCCTGCAGTCGTTCACCAACCTGGGCATGTTCGCGTCCAAGGACGTGCACGCCGACACGATCACCCTGCCCAACGGAGCCAAGGCGCAGTTCCATGTCCGCGAGCTGCCGGATGCGGAGTTCCGCAAGCTGTGGGGTGAAGGCGACCGCGCCAAGCTGATCGCAGCGACCATCTGCGACGAGGACGGCAAGCCGGTAATGAACGTGGAGCAGGCCGCCCAGCTCAAACCGCTCGTTGCCGCTGAGCTGCAGCGCGTGGCCATGAAGCACTCCGGTTTCGGTGACGAAGCTGCCCAGGCACAGGCCGACGCGGGAAACGGCTAAGGCAGCGCGGCGAGGACTGGTTCTGGAAGGTCCTCGCCGGTCACCTGCACCGGACGGTGTCGGACCTGCGGGCCACTATGTCGCGCCGCGAGTTCCTGGAATGGTGGGAGTTCCACAAGCGGAACCCCATCGACCCTGTGAGCCTGTACATCAAGCCCGCTGCCTTCGCCGCGTATATAACCGCCTCGCACAGCCAGGGCGGGACAAAGCGCTCCTTTCAGCACTACCTCGACGCTCTCGTGCCACGGTCCGATGAGGACGAGGCGCAGGACTGGTTCGATGGACTGGGATGACCATGACCGACACTTTCGGGCGGTTCGCCGCCACGCCCATTGGCCCGTTACTCGCTGCGCGAGATGGCGGGCTTACCCTGGCCACCACCGGCGCCACCACGCTGGCCAGCCACGCGCGCTCCGACTTCGGCCTTGATGCCGGCACGGTGGGCGTGGAGTTTGCCGTGTGGGGCGATGACGCCGTTGCAGCCCTCGTAGGCTTCGCCACCGGCCCCGCAGCGCTGAACAAGGCGCTGGGTGCGGACCTCGCCAGCATCGGCTGGGATCTCGCGGCCGGGCGCCTGCTGCAGGCGGGCGGTGCGATCGCCACTGGCCTGCCGACAGCGACCCACGGCGACATTGTCGGGCTGCAGGTGGTGTTCTCGACCCCTCGCCAGCTGCGGCTCTACCTCAACGGCGCGCAGATCCTGGTGCGCGAGCTGCAGCTGTCCGGGCCGCTGTTCTTCGCCGCGTCGCTTGCCGCCACCAAGGCCGGTGGGCTGTGCCTTGCGGTCAACGCAGGGCAGTGGGGGCCGCGAAGCGACGCGGCTGCAGCCGGTTGGCGGCTTCCCAGCTCTACCGCCAGCACCACGCGCTTGGCCGACGTGGACTGGCTGTCTGCCCCCGGCGATAGCCCGGCGAACGTTCGCTACGAGGGATTGGTGGCCGAGGGCGTCAACCTGATCCAGGAGCTGGCGTTCTGGCCGTGGGGCGGTGACCCGGTGTCCCAGGCCGCGGCCGCCGAGTGCGTCGTGGTCGATGCGGAAGGTTTGCTGGACGGGATGGCGGGCACTGGTGCCTCTGGCAGCTCGGTGCAGATCCTGCTTGCGCCCGAAAACGGGATCCGGGCCGACGCGGTCCCGGCCTTCCGTTGCGCGATCGAGCAGATCGAGATCAACGACGACGGCACCAAGACGCTGCACCTGCGTGATGCGCACGACTACCTGGAAGAAACCATCAACCGGGGCGTGTTCCTGCCGAATGTGGCGTCACTGGCATGGAAGCCACAGCCGGTAGTAATCGGGGCAGTGGCCAGCATCCCGGCGATGGGCGCCAACTCGGATGCGACCTCAATGTTCGTGGCCGACAGTCGGGTCTACATCGATGCGGTGATGGACCGCGGCGACGTGATGGAGGCGGGAACCTACAGCCAAACGCCAGATGGGCAACAGCTGCTGATGAAGTCGCCGCCGGTAACGCCGGTGGTGGTGGACGCCTCTAGCATCGGCGCGGGCATGCTGCCGGCGCGATTGGAGCAGGCGGTGGGTGACGTGATGGCCCGGTTGGGGAAAGCGGCGTGGTCGGCCAGCGATTGTGCGGATATCGACCACGCCACGGGTTACATGGGCCTCGGCTACTACGCAGGAACAGCCATCACCGGCCGCGCTGCGCTGAATGCGCTTCTACCCAGCTACGGCGCCGGCTGCTACCAGGATCCATCCGGGGTGCTGCGCTTCGCCCGCGTGACCGCGCCCGAGACCTATGCCGGCGCGTTCGCCTTCGACCTGTCGGAGGATGATCTGGCGGCTGATCTGATCATGGTGCCCGATGATGCTCCGAACCTGACTCGACGCATGGCCTACCGACCCAACGGCCAAGCGCTGGGCGCGTCAGACCTGGTCACCGACGTTGTCGACGTGCCGCAGCCCCGACGCGACGAACTGACCGGCCTTTACCGGGGGCAGGTGTATGGCGCTGGTCCTCTGCACCCCCACTACCAGCGGGCAGAGGCTGCTGACCCGGTCATCTCGTTGTTCTGGCATGCGGCCGACGCGCAACAGGAGATTGGACGCGTCCTCGGCCTGTACCGGGTGCAGCGCCACTTCTACCAGCTGGCGGTGCGTGGTGATCAGGACCTGGCTCCGCTGCCGGGACAGATCGGCCGGATCACTTACGGACGTTACGGTCTTGACGACGGCAAGCCGGTGCTGGTGCGCCGTGTAGAGCGCAACCCTGCCACGGGGGACGTGGTGCTGACGGTGTGGGGATGATGACGTGTTGATTGGATATGGCATGCCGGCTGTCACGACGGTGACCCTCACCGGTGGCACGTGGCTCAGTGCGGACCAGGGCTCGGCGCTGTTCGACGGAAAGCCTGGCAGGGCGTCTCGGATCCGCCGCACCAGTTCGCTGGCGATCACGATAACCCTGGCCGAAGCTGTTGTGCCGGGGATCATCGCGATTCTCGGCCTCAACATTCCGCCGGGCGTCCAGGTGAGCGCCGCCGGCGCGAGTGCCACTACCGTGCGACTGCCAGACGGCAGTGTCTGCGCCTGGCTCTTCCCGAAGGCCAGCGCCTTGGTATCGACGGTGTCCGTCGAGATCAACACAACTGCCACGAACGTCGACGTGGGCGAAATTGCGATATTCCGGGCAGTCGAGGTGGGGATCAGCGACGGTTGGGCGGTGGCCACAATCGACACCAGCGTGCACACCCGCACCAAAGGCGGCCAGGTCAACACGGTTCCTGGACCTCTGTACCGACGGCTGACGTGCACCCTGTCGGGTCGGGCCACTGCTGCAGTGCGCGGCGGTGGACTTGGCGGGTCCGATTGGGAGACGGTGGCGGCAGCGATCGCGGGACGCAGGCGCTCCTGCGTTGTGCCGCAGTACCGGGACATGGTCAGCAAGGCGTTCGACCCGCTGCTGGCGGCGCGCTCGGCGCTCTACGGCTATCCGACACAGCTGCCGTCGGCGGAGAACATCAGCCGGCAGTACTTCACCGGATACATGGAGTTCGAGGAGGTTCCGGCCTGACCGATACGCGCATCCGGTCGTCGAGAAGCCAGACTCGCCAGCACCCCTAACATTGAGCCCAAGGCCCGCCACGTGCGGGCCTTTTCTTTGGATTACGCGATGAGCCTCTACACACTTACCGTTGATCTTCTGCTTAAGACCGGATCGTTTGAGCGCGACGGCGGCAAGGCTGCGCGCCAATTTGATCAGCGAATGCAGAGCATGCAGGCATCCGCGCGGCGCGCCGGTACGGCGATCGGCCTGGCAATCTCCGCTGGCGTGACGGCCGGTGGTGCCGCCATGGTTCAGTGGACGCGTCAGGTCGCCGATCTTGGCGTGGAGTACGACAGGCTTGGCAAGCTTTCGGGGACGACCTCGGAGCAGTTTCAGCGCATGGCGGCAGGCGCAAACACTGTTGGCATGAGCCAGGAGAAGCTGGCGGATATCTTCAAAGACGTTCAGGACAAGATAGGCGACTACGTCCAGACCGGGGGAGGGGCCCTTGCAGACTTCTTCGACAATATCGCCAAGCGGACCGGTGTCACCGCCGAACAAATGCGCAAGCTGTCGGGGCCTGATGCGTTAGGGCTCTACTTCAAGAGTCTTGAACGAGCGAACCTGTCGCAGACGGAATTGACCTTCTACATGGAGGCAATTGCCAGCGACGCATCGGCGCTTATCCCGCTGCTGCGCAACAACAGCGCTGGGTTCCAGCAGTGGGGCAATGCAGCGCAAGCGGCAGGGGCCATCATTGATGGAAAGACCAACAAGGCGACCGAACGCCTCCGCAAGGTCACACTTGAAGCCGATCTGGCGTTCAAGGGGCTAAAGGTAAGCGTGGCGGAGGAGATCATTCCGGCACTATCGGATTTCTCTGAACTCCTGAACGACCCTGATTTTCGGCAAGGGTTCGGTGTAATTGTCCAAGGCTTGGCCACAGTAACGACCAAGGCCGCCGAAGCTGCGTCGATGATTGGAAATCTCTCATCGCTAATAGCGCAAGGATTTAAGTCCGTTCCCGATAAAAGCTATGCCGGTCTGATCCAGGAGCGCATGCGGATCGAGGAGCAGATCGCCGGTGCAAAGGACGTTGCGGCCAGAGCCCGAGCGGGGAACGCATCATGGTGGGAAGGAGGGCTGTTCCAGAACACCAACAGCGAAGCTAACGCGAAGTCATGGGACAAGTACGTCCGTGACCGAGAGGCGGATCTTGAACGTGTGGACGCTGCCCTAAAGCGACGCCGCATGAAGGACCTGGCTGACAGCGTCGTTGTAATTGACAACGGGCAGCCACTGCCGGAATCCGCGCTCAAGCCGGATGCCGTGGGCTATCGGCCGACTGGGAACATTGGCAAGGCGGAGCGCGAAAGGACGGATCGTGTCGCCAAACAGCGGGCAGAGGAGATCGCCCGATACCATCGCCAGGCACAGGAGGCTGCTGGGGCTATCGAGGGCCCATTGGCTGAGGCGATGGGCAAGCATCTCGGTCACATGTCCGAGTACAACAGCCTGCTCGTCAAGGGGAACATCGCCCAAGCCGACGCCAATGTGCTGATGGCCCAGAGCGCGCTTGAGTATTCCAAGGTGGCGGCCGAAGTAGAGAAGGCCCTGGCCGGCCCCGAGACGCTCCTTGCGACCATGGATGCCGAGGTCGCCATGCTCGGCAAGGTTGGCCGCGCGCGCGAGCTGTCGCGGCGCGAGATGATGAACGAACGGGACATGCGGCAGGAGCTGCAGAAGGCGGTGGAGGCCGCTGGTAGCAAGGAGGCGCTGGCGCTGTCCAAGGGCGCGGCGAGCTACGCGCAGTACGAGCAGGCCATGCTGGACGCCGCCCGAGCATCGGCCGATCTGTCGTTGCGCGTGGAGGAGGCCGCTGCCAACGTTGAGGCATGGGCCGGCGTGGTCGTCAATGGCGTGGGCGATGCCGCCGACGCCATGGCCGACTTCGTTGCCAGCGGCATGCGCGACTTCGATAACCTGTGGGACGACCTGAAAGATACCGCCAAGCGCGGGCTGCGTGACCTGGCCCGCGAGTTCCTTCAGCAGAAGATCGTGATCCCGATCCAGACGCAGATCCTCAACGGGATGAACGGCCAGGGCAGTGGCCTGAGCCTTCAGAGCATCATGGGGCTGTTCGGTGGCAACGGCGCCGCCGGCGGCGGTCAGAACCTGGGGACCATTGCCGGGCTGCTGTCCAAGGGCCAGGGGCTGTTCAGTGCGGGCGCCGGCGCGGCGAGCAGCGGCGCCAGCGCTGGCAGTCTGTTGGGGTTCGGCAACAACATTGCCGCCCTCACCGGTGGCGGCGCCGCCGCAGCAGGCGGTTCTTCCGCTGCCGCCGGCGCCGGTGCAGCTGGCGCGTCCGCAGCAGCGGCGGTGCCAATCATCGGCTGGATCGTGGCCGGCATGATGAAGAACGCCGAGCTGTTCGATCAGGGCTGGGACATTGCCAACGGGGAGAGCTGGGCCGGCAAGATTGCCACCGCTGGCGCGGTGGGCTTCGCCGACAAGACGCTCCGCGGGCTGGGTTTCAACGACAAGGTCGCATCGATCCTGTCCGGGTCGAGCATCCACGCCAAGCTGTTCGGTCGCGGGGCGCCGAAGATCACCGGCCAGGGCCTGACCGGCTCGTATGGGTTCGGTGGCTTCGACGGCCAGACCTACGCCGATATCAAGCAGAAGGGGGGCTTGTTCCGGTCGGACAAAAAGTGGACGCAGTACGGCGCGGTGGATCCCGGTATCGATCGCACGTTCGACATGGCCGCGCGTCAGGTCCGCGGTGCGGCAACCGGCCTGGCCAAGCAGTTGGGCGTCGACCTGACCCAGCAGTTGGCCGGTGTGCGGGTGAGTCTGGGCAAGCTGCAGCTGTCGGCGGACTCCGCCGAGGCCAAGTCGCAGCTGGAGGCGTATCTCGGTGACATGACCAACCGGCTGTTCACCGAGGCGGTCAAGGCTGCCGGCTTCGGAGGCCAGCTGGATGGCTACTTCGAGGCGTCGGATGTGTTCAACGTGCTGAGCGCGTCGATCGCACTGGCGGTGGGCAATGCCGATGAGCTGGGCCGCGCCCTGAATGGGATGGAGGTCGACAAGGTCAACAAGGCGGTGGACTACTTCCAGGACCTGGCCAGCGTCGCCGGCACAGACCTGGCCACCCAGGTCGAGAAGGTGACCGGGCTGCTCGGCAACTACGCCAGCCTCATGGCCGACGTGAGCACTCAGCTGATGACGGCCAACCTGACGCAGTACCAGTCGCAGGCACTGTCGATCGAGCGCACGTATCGCCAGCAGGTGAAGTCGGCCAACGACTATGCCAAAGCGCTCGGCTTGTCCGGCGCTCGGGCTGAGGACCTGGCCAAGATCGAGGCGCTTCGTGCCACCAACATGGGCACGCTGCAGGCGCAGATCGACAAGGACAAGAAGGCCATGCAGTACGGCCTGTCGATCAGTGACCTTTCGCCGCTTACGGACCAGGAGAAGCTGGGCGAAGCGATGAAGGAGCTGGAGCGGGCGGTGTCCGGTGGCGACACCAGCGCCGCGCAGGCGGCCGCACAGGCAGCGCTGGGCTTTGGTCGGAATCTCTACGCCAGCGGGCAGGACTACAACAGCCTGTACGGCCGCGTGAGCGGCCTGATCGACGGCATGAAGGTCGGCGACCTCAACCAGACGGACGGCACGAGCATGGGGGCGCTGGCGGACGCGATCGAGGCGCTGCCGGACAACTTCAGCCGGGCCGTGTTCGACCTGGTCGTTAACAACGACGCCCAGACACAAACCACCGCCGCCGTGCAGCAGAGCAACGCTCTGCTGGCAGAGCAGAACCAGCTGCTCCGCCAACTCGTGTCCACCACTACCCAGGGCGTACGCAACGCCAGCAGCTCAGCGCTGCGCGAAGCACTCAACGCGAGGTAATCAGCAATGCAAGCAAGGAAACTCACGCTGGTGGAAATCGGCGTGGGCGGGCTGCCGTCCGCGTCTCCGGTGGCGCCGCGCTTTTCCACGTGGTTCCCGGTGCCCTTCAAGGCGCCGGACGTGCCGCCGGCGAACGGGGTCAATCCTACGCCGGTGGCCGACGGCGTCGTGCTCGAATGGGACGCCGTCGATCTGGAGGGCGTGATCTACATCATATCGCGCAGCGAGAGCCAAGACGGCCCTTGGACGGAGATCCACCGCACCACCGAGACGCGCTATGTCTATAGCGACGGCAGCGGCAAGACGTGGTGGTTCCAGATCACCCCGACCGTTCGCGGCAAGACAGGCACCGGAGCCGTGGTGAGCGCCGTACCGCCCACCACTTCGAAGGACCTGGCCGAACAGCAGGCCAAGCTGGCGGCGGAGATCAGTGCCCGCATCCAAGCGATCGCAGACGAGGCGGCTGCTCGCGCCGCCGGCCTGGCGCAGGTGGCACAGGACTTGGTCGCCGAGGCCCTGCTGCGGCAGCAGGGCGTGACCGAAGCCATGCAGGCGATCAGCGCCGAGGCCCAGGCCCGGATCGATGCACTGCTGAACGAGAAGATGGCGCGCGAGGCGGCGATCAGCCGCGAGGAGCAGCTGCGGCAAAGCGCCGATGAATCGTTGGCGCGCGCGGTGTCGGAGGTCGCGGCCGGCAGCGGGACGCAATTCGACAGCATCAAGCTCTGGCCGTTCAATCAGACCATTGAAGGGTGGACGGGCAACGGTGCGCCCACCCTCGTGGATGGCTGGCTGCGGCCCGCCAACCATGCCACCGCGCCATGGGTGCAGTCGCCGGTGGCCTTGGCCGTCGACGGCAGCGCCTATCGCTTCGTCAAGCTGCGCGTGAAGCGTGTGGGCAGCCCGGCGTGGGGCGGATCCCTACAGTGGATCACGACCACGGATCAGGCATGGAGCACGCAGAAGCGCGCCGTCATCCCGGAGCCGGCGTGGGACGCCAGCGGAGTGGCCACCGTGGACGTGCAGGACATTGCCTGGTGGCCAGCTACGGTCGACGCTATTCGCCTGCAGCTGGGCACCGAGCAATCGGTAGCCAACTACTTCCTGATCGACTACGTCGCTGTCGGACGCCCGCAGCCTGGGGCGTCCGTGGCGGTGGTTCAGGCCGAAACGGAGGCCCGGATCTCGGCCGATGCTGCCGAGGCCGCCCAGCGCAACACGCTGGCGGTGCAGATCCGAGGCGAATACACCGGCTCGGACCCGCTCCAGTTGACCTCTGGCCTGGCGTACGAGGAGCTGAAGGCCCGCGTTGCGGCAGATGCCGCGCAGGTGCGGCGCATCAGCACCATGGAGGCCAGGATGCCCGCGGGTGATGGGGCGCTTGCTACAGCTGCGTCGGTCACATCGCTCGAGGAAGCCACGGCGACCACAACCGGTGCGCTGGCGCAGTCGATCACGACCATCAATGCCTCGCTGCCGGCGATCATTGACCAGGGCAACAACAACGCTCAGGCGATATCGGATCTCAGCACCAAGGTTACCCAGCATGACGAGACGATCACGTCGCAGGCAGGGCTGATCACCGCTTTACGCAGCGATGTGACCGATTTGGCTGGAACAACTGCGGCTAACACCACCGCCTTGCAGCAGCTGACGACGCGCGTCACGACCGCCGAGGACAAGATAGAGACGACCTCGCAGCAGATCACCCAGCTGCAGACCGGCGTTGATGGGGTGAATGCCAAGGCAGATGCCAATGCCGCTGCAATCCAGGGGCTCACCGCGACGGTCACTCAACAGGGCCAGAAACTGGAGGCGACGGCTCAGGACTTGACCAGCCTGAAGACGCAGGTTGGCGACGTGAACGCCACCGCGTTCAACCAGCTGCAGACCACTGTGGTCCAGCAGGGGACCACGCTGGATGCGACTGCGCAGAACCTGGTGAGCCTGAAAACACAGGTGGGGGATGTATCGGCCAGCGGCTTCAATCAGCTGAAGACCCAGGTGACAGAGCAGGGGCAGGCGCAGGCGTCTCAGGCGCAGCAGATATCGGGCATACAGACTTCGCTTGGCGGAAAGGCTGACGCATCTGTCGTACAGACGATGGAAGCTCGGGTGAAGACGTTGGGAGGTGGCGGCAATCTTCTGCGCACTGCAACCATGACGGGATCACTGGATCCAGCGTGGTTCACGCGCTGGGCGACTGGAAGTTGGGAGCGCTCGAATCTGATCATTCAAGATGCTCGAGTTCCGCGAGGCATGAGGGCGATGGTTCATTACGCCAACGGTGGCCAGGCCGTCAGTAGCCAAGTTCTAACGGCTCAGCAGGTGCCGGCAGAACCCGGGAAGTCCTACATGGGCTCGGTCTACTGCAATTCGTATCTGAGCAGGTCGAACATCAGCGTCTTCTTCGTGGATGCCAACGGAAACCTGATTGGATCTGAGTTTGCCTCGTCTGCCAGCCGGAAGTACGGAGCTAACGGCTCGTTGAGTGACTATGAGCGATTGTTCGTCCTTACAGGTCCTGCACCCGCAAACGCTAGTACGGTCTGGCTCCAAATCGCCACGACCAAGGAATCCCCTGCAGGTCAAGACTGCGCAGGGTGGTACGTGCAGCCCATGCTGGAGCAATGCCCACCTGACGCGTCCTTGCCGTCCCTATGGTCTGCGGGTGGGGGTGAGGCATTGGCCCAGTGGGGAGTGGCTGTGCGCGCGGACAGGAAGGTCGGCGGTGTCCAGCTCACCGCAACGGGTGAGATATCTGCCTTCGACGTGTTGGCTGACATGTTCCGTGTGTCATCCCCAAGCGCCGGTATGCGCACTGAGTACAGCGACGGAAACTGGCGTGTTTACGACCAGAACGGGCGCCTGCGTATGCGATGGGGCGTTGTGCCTTGATCAACCAAGAAGGGCTGGGAACCCGGCCCTCCGCAACCGACAGGAGGCGGCATGCAGATTGTGATGGAAGTGAACGATGAGAACGGCAATCGGCTATGGGACCTCGCCAGCCGGTTGGGCCTGCTGTGCGGCGTGGCGTGGTCGGATGCAACGCCCGGCAATGGCTTTGCTGCCAATCTGCCGCCAGGGGAGTTCTTCTACATTCCCATCATTCCTTCTGACTCGCTGGGCTACGTTCCCGTGGTCGGCTACGCGAATGGTCGGGTGTACTGGGCACTGAACAAAAATGGCAGCGGTCAGTTCGTCGGCACTATCAAGCCGGTCAAGTTCTACTACGGAGTGCGATGATGGCAAAGGCAGCGGTGGAGATTCTGAGCGACGCTGGGACCATGCTGATTAGCGAGGACACCCCGTCGCTCGTACTGAAGCAGAAAATACGCATCGACGTGTCCCCGGTGATGTACCCCGGTAACAACCCGGGAGGCAACTGGAAGTATGCGGAGATGGTGATCAATGCCGAGGCTCCGATGGTGGCATTCATCGGTGACCCGTATCCGTTCTTCCCTCAGCTTCAGGAGATCGGTCCGAATCAGTTCCGGCTGACGCTGTGGACGAATACGCCCGCGCGCCTGCAAGGCTGGGCTTACGTGTTCGATCGCCCCGCCAACGAGGATGCGCAGTATCTGGCATTGTGGGATGCGAACGGCCGTCTGACGTATGCGCTGGGCGCAAAGCCCATGCGGATCATCGGTGTAGGCGGCGTCTTTCCCAATGGCGGTATGGAAGAGGACAGGTTCCCTGACTTCACCGGCAAGACGGTCGCCGGGGTGATCTGCGCGCCGGCGACCAGCACGTTCCAGAACAGCTTCACCGTGATGGGGATCGGCAACGGGCAGGGCGTTAGCGGGAAGCACGGCCTGTTCGGTAACGCCATCACCATTCCGAAGATCGGAACAGGCGGCTCGCCAAACCAGGCCGTGGTCGGGATCGTGATGGCGGTTGACGTGACGAACTACTGACCTGCCGCGATCACGTGGCTTGCACGTCAGGCGGCGCCAGATGAGGGCATGTGCTATTCCGCCCAGATCACCGCCGCCTCCCTCAGGACCGCCATGGCCATCATTGATATGACCGGCTATCGAGACACGGGAGCGGGTTTGGCGTAAGAAGGTGGGCTTTGCCAGATGGTGGACCGAGTATCGTGGAAGATACTCAAACCGACTATGAGCAAGAGGATCAACCGTTGAGCGCTTCCATGCTTCCGAGAATTGTCGGTTTCGATGTGCCGCAGCTGCATGAGCGCGTCGATTCCTCTACTGATGAGGCCATCATTGCGTTGTTGGATCTTGCGCCAGGAGCCCGCTGGACTGAACTCTTCGTGAGGAAGTGCGAGGCGCTGGCGTCTCAGCTCTCCTTGGCAGAAGTCCGGGTTGAAGGCTCCAGGATCTATTTTTACGGGTCAATCAGCGACTCAAGAGCGCTCGCCGATGCGGTCATGTCCATCGTTCACGTGCTGAATGATCAACTCATGCGAGAAGGGAACGACGCAGCCTCGCGGGAAGAAAACTCCTAGGAGCAAGAGAGGCGCGACCAGCATTGACCTGCAATATCCGCTGCGCCAGGGTGACCACGAAGACTGGATCGAGCCGCAAGTCTGCCCTCGAGGTCGTCCAACCATTCTGCGCGTGTTCCATGCGGATCCCTGACGTAGATGTCACATGCGATCCGGATGACGGGGTCAACCTCATGGCGAAAGCTAACAGCAGGTAGGGCACCAGAGTTGAATGCCAAACTCCAGTGGGTGAGCTCGCGTTCGACGTCAACGAAATCCTTGTTCCTCATGCGTTCCATGTTCTGCTCCTATCGGGACTGCACTGTATACCCTTCAGAACATCGGCCTGTTCATGACACTTGTTCATACTTGCGCCAATCCGGCACGGCTGCGTAACGAGCTGGGGAGCACTGTGGGTTGGCAGCAGATGGCTGCATCGGAGTAAGACATGAACAATTCTCCCCAGAACCAAAACGACCGTCCCAACTCGGATGGCGAGAAGAAGCAGTCAGGCCAGCAGGGTCAGGTGGACGGGAACGAGCTTGGCGGTGAAGACCTCGCCGGAAAGCAAGGTCAGCAACAGCAGCAGCCGGGAAGCAAGGAGCGTGAGCAGTCGACCCATGGACAGGAACAAAAGGGCAGTGCTGGTCGCGATAGCCGCCGTTGACTTCTAAGGAGTGGCCGCGCCCAGCGCGGCTCCTTCCGTATCAATAGGAACGTTGATATGTCGTCCCACGCTCAAGCTGTGAACTTGATGACGAAGATCATGTATCAATCGCGCCCGGCGACCATGACGACGATGGCTCAGTGCCGGACCTGTCAAGGGCAAAGCCCTGGTGGAATGGAGTGTGCGCGGTGTTTGACTGAAAAGTTGGGGAGAGTGATTGCGAATAGAGGCGCTGCTCTTTGCTGGCTTGAGTCGTTCCTGAAGGTTCAGCGAGACGAAGCACACGTGTTCATATGTGCAAAGAGAGTTGATGCGTCAGCCTTGTAGCAGTCGCATTCCGGCCTGACATTGCGCAAGCGTATGCTCGTTACATCTAGGAGCAACGCTATGAATTTCCCGATATGCATCTACGATCGAACGGGTACTGGGCTCCGGCTTCCTTCCGAGTGGTGGATTGATCTCCAGTCAGATCTCCCCGCTCTAGTGAACGGTAGTGAGCGCATAGATCTGCCACGTTCCTCGAAAGATGAGCGCCCTCGCCTGGATCCTCAAGTTCTCAGTGATCTATCCAGACGAATCCGGGGCTCTCAATGGCTAGATTAGATCCAGCTCAAGCGCCAGGCGTTCGTTGGCTTTTCTTCCGACTTCGCAATGGGCAGTCGATCAGCCCGGCTAGGCTAATGTCTGTCTGGTGCGAAGCTACGGAATCAACCGAGTGCGCAGTCCGCCGCGAAATCATTGACGGCGCTGGCTACGTATATGCTCTCTATGCACCAAATGGACTGCGCTCCCCCCGTCGTGTGGAGCTGCGCATGAGAGCACTTCTGGAAGAAGCTGGGTATGCCTTCACGATGGGGAGTTTGGCTGGAAGGCACCCAGCCGACGGCTGAGGGGCGCCGCTTCCAAGGCTGAAGGACCATCGTCTTGTGGATTCCCTGCAGCCCTCGAATGCTCCCTTGTGCCTATCCAGGCTGTTGAGGAGCGCTGCCTAAGCGACAAGCCGCCGTCTCCGAGAGTGTGGTCGCAGCTTATGAAGGGCTTGCTGGATCGCCTATTTGCTCCGTTAGAACTGTAAGGGCCTGCTCAAAGGCGGCGACGAAGAGCTCGCCGCCATCGTCTCGGTGCTTTGCCGCGATCTTTGGCAGCAACTGGAGCCACACATCGGACAGGTGCTCGCGCGCGGGATGGGTCGCGACGGCCATGCGCAGCCCATATTCCATTGCTTTCAGATAACCGCGATGGACTTCGATCGCGACTTCGCAGGAATGAAGGCGGTCCAGCAGTTCGGAGATGCCATCGTTCATTTAGGGGCCTCGGTATCGAACGGACCGTCGGGCTTTGGGTCGAATAGCGCAAGCAGACGCTCACGACGGCACTGCTCGAGCCAGTGATGCCAGATCTCCATTTCGTCCATCAAACCTGTGGCTGCGCAAGCTGGGCAGGTGAGGGTGGTTCCCTTCGAATCGGTTTGAAAGCCTGCGTCTTTAGTCATTGACGACCTGAGTCCACAGCTTTTGCAGGTTGAGCGCACCTGCTTTAGGTGGATGATCGCGCCATTGAGCGCAAGCTGGGGCAGGATCGAATGAATCCTGAAGGCGTTGGGAGGGTGCATAGCCGTGCCGTTGTGGGGCTGGACACGGGAGCAAAGGATTTTGCACCGGAGAAGAGCCACGAGAGAGGAGTTTCTACTACATGATGTGAGCTTCGCATCACACCAAGCTCAAGTGGACGATCGCGCTTGCTTCCCGGAGCCTCATGGCTGGTGGACTCGAAGCACTCAAGCTGCCATATTTCGCAGAACTTCCGGTTGCTTTCTAAATGAGCATCCTCAACGTTCTGATCAGCCGTGACCAGCTTGTCGTTGCAGTGGACACCCTTGCGGAGGATGCCTTGACCGGCGCCCACTCTGCCGGCGCCAAGATGCTCCTGATTCCGCAGCACAACGTACTGCTGGCTACCAGAGGCGGAGCCCAGTTTTTCCTGAAGATCTACGAGCTGGTCCTGCAGGCCAGCTTCCGCGCGGATTTCTCCATTGAGAAACTGTCCGCCGAGATGGGGTCTGTAATGGACCAGCTATGGCTGAACTACGAGAAGGCCGCGGCGGAGGCTGACCTGCCAATCGAACAACTGGGGACCGAGATCATCCTGGGTGGTTGGTCGCCGGGGAGTGGCAGGATGATGGCCACTGCCTATGCCAAGAGCGACAGTCGGCGCGCGACCATGGTCCAGCCGATTGGTGGCCAGTTCGCGTCACCAGGTGACCCACTCAAGGGCGTCGCGCCCAGCATGCTGCAGGTCGATCTGATGACGGCTGGGCGGCTCCAGGCCAGTTACCTCAACGAACAGATGGGTCGGGAAGTCGCTGGCGGCCGTCTGCTGATCGGCTTTCTCCAGCAGGGCCAGGCGGTCGTGAAGGACCTGGGTTCGATCTGAAGCTGCACGGGGCTGGCCAGCTGAGCCGCACATGGCAGGAAGGTAGCCCTGCCGACCGTGGCCGGGGCGTGTAGGCCGAAGCCAAGATCAGGTGGGACCTAGATCATCAGGCGTCAACCCAGCGAGCGCCAAGATCCTATCCCTTCTCATCTGCTCGCCCCAGAGGACCCATGCTTGGTCCACGGTCAAGGTTCCCGTCGTATTGCAGGCCGGGCAAGTTAGCTGCACGCCACCCTGAATATCTGAGAGCCCACAGCCGCGGGACATACGCGATTCGTCCCCGCATGCGCCGCACTTGGCCTGAAGAGTCTCGACTCGCTCGATCGTCCCATTTAGGCGCAACAAAGGGCGGATCTGAAGGATCCGGAAAGCAGTCGGGGATGTCATGTGTCGTGCCTGTGAGGGGCTAGACACGGGGGCGAAGGATTTCGCGCCTGAGAGGAGCCAGATGCGTCAACGATACAGCATGAATCGTTAAGAACATCGTGCTGGACCAATTCTCTTCGACAGACGCTCGGCCGGCAAGCAGCTCAACCCGGAGCGGATGAACTGCGCCACGCCAGTAGCCATCCCGAACGATTCAGACATGTGCCTGCGGCTTCGCAGGATCTGCGACGGCCAGCCGTATCCTTCCGGCCATGCAGTCTTCCCACGGCTTCCGCACCGCCCCGATCCCCTCTGGCTGGGTCCAGACTGGCGAGCGCTGGGCGCTCTGGTACAACTGCCGCGAGACGGCCAGCGTTACCCCTGATGACGGTCCTGGCGTGCGCCTGTGGATGGAAGGCCAGAAGATGTGGGACGTAAAGGAAGTGCGGGCCGCCAATGTCCGGCAGGCAAAGCGCTACGGGGAGCGCTGGTGCGCCGCCAGGCTGTATCCCGATCTTCCTTTGCGCGAGGCCGTTGCCCGGCTGACTGACACCACGCCGATGCAGCCGGCACCGCTACTGCCAGGCCTGCCGCCCACCCGCGAGCAGCAGCAACAGGCTCGGCGCCTAGCCGAGGCTGGGACTGTGGAATTGGCGAGGATCAAGGAAGCGCTGGAGCCGCGCCGACCGCCGAAGGAGACCAAGCCGATGGCGAGGGATCCCATGAAGGCTTGGGTGAGAGCTGGTCGAACGCAGCACCGTCGCAGCTACTGACGGACTAAAAGGACGTGGCGCGGGTCATTGAAGCGCCGAGCCCGCGCTAGACCCCAGCTTGTACAAGTCCAAAGTTACGGGCCATGAAATTTGCTTAGGAGCGTGGGCTGCCGCTATTGCAGCGAGTGGCCTGCAGAACCAAGACGCTGGGAGCCCTGCTGGCTAGCCGAGATCATCGACTTTGGACTGCTTCTCATCCGGTGCGACACGTCGTTAGTAATATTGCTAAATGCTCGATTGCCGCAAACGTCAGTCATCTATACAGTTCCTTGAGATTTCCCAACGGAACAGGGCGATGTTAAGGAACGACGAGAGATGGGTAATTTTCATGGAAGCTGGGGTCGACTTCATTCCGAAGAAGGCGCCAAATGTTTTCTCGATTGATGAGTTGAAAAATGTGCTCTCCGCAGTTGTCGGTACGCCCAATGCGGTGCATGTGTTCGATCAGAAGAAGGCGGACGAAGCTGTAACGTTGGACTTTGCGGATTACTTGATGGTCGGAAAGGAGCAGTACCTTCTTCTTCTTTTTTCATACACAAACAAGAACGGCGCAGATCCTGGATTCCGCCATATGACAACTGGCGTAAACCGGACCGAGCAGAAAAAGGCAGGAGAGGCAGTCGCGGCATCTGCACATCTCTTGATATCTACTAAGCCGAAGATTGCAGGCGGCAAGTCGTTTTGGCCTGCCTTGATCGAGGATGTGGCTGGGATTGGAAAGACCAAGATGCAGGCGGCGGTCACGGCGATGATCGCTGCGTCGCTCAGGTTCTCTTTCCAGGATGAAGAGGGCAAGGTCATTGCTGCCCACGCAAAATTCTTCTTGAAGGGGCTGGACGAAGAAGATGTGGTCAAGGATGTACAAGGCGGTAAGCTTTCGTATTTCGTTGCCATTCGAGAAAAGGTTGCCGAGCCGCAGTTCGATGAAGCTGCGCCCGTGGTTATCAGTCGTGAGGAAGTAAAGCTGAAGCCGGTCGGCGATGGGCTGTTGGATGACGTTAAGAAGCTCTTCAGTAGTGTTGCCAAGGCAAGCAAGAAGCACGGGTACGACAAGGTCCGTGTCCACTACGCTCGAAAGGATGGCAAGGGAAGGACATTGACCTTTGGGACGCATCGTGAAGACGCCGAGGACTTCTTGATCCGAAAGGTCGAGAAGATTTTGGTTCCTACAAAGGATCTAACCCAAGCTCACTCGAGCCCCTGCCAGGCGCTGGTTTCTGAGATGGCGAGGCTACTGAAATGATTGGCGCAGCCCTAAAGGTCTTAATCGCTCCGCTCGCCTATCTCCGCGCGCGGAGCTTGGCTAAGGGTTATTGGGACTACGGGCTGCCGCTTTTCGTGGCAGCAATAGGCTCCTGGGCCTATGTGCTCGCGCCTGCCGAAATTCCGGTTATTGGTGAAAAGGGATTAGTAGCCTCAGTCAATGAGTTGCTTCAAGTGCTTGTGGGTTTTTACATCGCAGCGCTCGCAGCGGTTGCTTCGCTAAACAGTGTGTCTCTTGATCAGCCGGTTGAGGGCGATCCTGTCACTGTTGATCAGGTCTCCGCTGAAGGGGTGACACAGGTTTCGCTTAACAGGCGCCGTCTTCTCAGCTTGATGTTCAGCTATTTGTCGTTTTCTTCCATTTCGCTCTACGCGATTGGAGTGTTCGTCAACATCGCTCATGAGAATGTCAAGCAGATCCTGCCTTCGTGGCTAGTTCCATCAGTCAAGGTAGGCTTTCTTGGATTCTACGTTTTTGTAGTGGCTCAGCTTGTTTGCATTACGCTGGTCACGCTCTACTACTTGGGGGATCGAATCCATCGAGCCACGCCAGTGGCCCTGCCTACAAAGCCGATAGATCAAGATTGAAACGTGACGTTTCATGATCTTCTCGGGAAAGCCTAGAACTGAGTGGTGGCATTGGTTTTCTCGGCGTCCTTAATATGCGCCTCCGATCGAGCCCAAGCCGAGAGGTGCGCACGATGCGTGGGTGAGGGCAGGGCTACAGCAGCTGCGGCGGGGCGTGTAGGCCTCATCCCGCCCGCAGCTTCACCACATTGCCATCGCGCAGCCGGTCTAGGTAGTTAGCCCATTCCTGCATCATCCTGACGCGCTCGTCTAAGTGTTTGGTGCGGTTGTACGCGCGGCCGTCGGGATCCTTCACCTTGTGGGAGAGCTGGTGTTCGATGATGTCTGGGCGGAACTTCAAAACTTCGTCGAGGATAGTGCGCGCCGTCGCACGGAACCCGTGGCCAGTCACCGTTCCCTGCTCATACCCCATGCGCCGGAAAGCGGCTGTAAGTGCGTTCTCCGACATCGGGCGGTCTTTGGATCGCGCGGAATGAAAGACGTAGCGGGTCCTTCCGGTGAGGGGCTTGATCTCTTCCAGAATCGCAACTGCCTGGCTGGACAATGGCACGATGTGAGGGCGGCGCCTCTTCATCCGACCTTCCGGAATCGTCCATATCCGATTCTCCAGATCAAACTCGGCCCATTCGGCTTGGCGCAGCTCCCCGGGTCGCAAGAACACCAAGGGAGCGAGCCGAAGTGCCATGCGCACGATCAGAGTTCCACTGTACCCATACATGGCTCGTAGCAGCGGTGCCACATCGGCTGGCTCTGTGACGGCGGCATAGTGATTTTCTGGCGCTGGTGCCAATGCTCCCCGGAGGTCGGCAACCGGGTTTCGCTCGGCCCGGCCAGTTGCGATGGCGTAGCGCATGATCTGGCCGCAGTTCTGCATGATTCGGTGCGCGGACTCGATCGCGCCGCGTTCCTCGATGCGCCGGGCCACCCGGAGGAAGTCCGGTGCGGTGAGGTCAGATACAGGCCGCGACCCGAGCCACGGGAATACGTCGTTCTTCATCCAAGCTTCGACCTTCTCCGCATAGTTCGGCACCCAAGGCCGTGTGGCCAGCCATTCATTGGCGATGGTCTCGAAGCTGTCCGAGCCGAGGGCGGAGTGGGCGAGGGCGGCAGCCTTCTTCTGCGCGCCCGGGTCGACGCCTCGGGCCAGCAGCCGGCGGGCTTCGTCGCGGGCCTCGCGCGCGCGCGCCAAGGAGACATCCGGGTACAGGCCGATCGACAGCAGTTTCTCCTTGCCGGCGATGCGGTACTTCCAGCGCCAGCTGCGCGCGCCGGTCGGGGTGAGATAGAGGTACAGGCCGCCACCGTCGGTGATCTTCCGCGGCTTGTCGCTGGGCTTGGCGCGCCTGATGGCTGCGTCGGTCAATGGCATTGGGGGTATCGCTTCAGTGGGTGCGGTCGGATACCCCTTGATATACCCCCACCGTCTCATGGATTGAAACGGATTGCCCCGGTCTGCTGCGGACAATAAAAAAGCCCGGAAACCCTTGTGATGCGGGGGTTTCCGGGCTTCTCCGGTCCTTTACGAACCGTTCGTTGGTGGAGGTGGGCGGAATTGAACCGCCGTCCGAAGGCACTCCATCCCCAGCACTACATGCTTAGCTCACCGTTGGATCTCGTCCCCGAACAGCACGGCGTGCAAAGCGCATCCGGGAACCAGCCTGTTGTGTTCTAGTGCCGGACTGACAGGCAGCCACCCAGCGCGATTCCATGATAGTGACTCTACACCGCGAGCATGGACACAAGCGGTTTCGAGGCTTAGGCCTTAAGCGGCCAGAGCGTAGTTGTCGTCGTTGGCAACTAGAGTTTTGCAGCTGGATTTACGAGGAAAGCTACCCCCTCGGCATGCGCCAGGCGACTTCACAACCCCCGTCGAAACCAATGCACCCCCGGTTTCTACAGTGCTGCAAGGTACAGGGCCGATCCCGCGTTGCCACGGTCAGGGCCTGCCCAACGGTTGCAATGCTACGGCAAAACAGCTGAACAGTCACCTTTGCAATCCACAACACGTTGTAGAGCCACCGTCATAGCGGATTGGTAACGTCATTGGCACGAATTTGCGACACACTGGCGACGACCATCCGAGCCAGGACAGACACGGAGACTGTGGGTGACCGATGCAAGCCAACAACGCAGCCTGCGACAGCTGATCGGCCCGGTCGGTGCCGACTATCAGCGGCGCGCGTTGCCGCCCGGCTGGGTCTGGGCCGTGCTGGCGGTGCTGCTGGCGGCCACCTGGGTGACGGAGTTGCCGGCCACGGCCGCAGCGGCACTGGTCGCCAGCGCGGTGGTGGTGCACTGGTCGCAGCGCGGGCGCATCCATTGGCTCGGCTGGCGCCTACCGGGCCTGGCCGTACTGGCGGCCCTGCTGTGGGGGCCGGAAGTGCTGTCGCAGTGGTTCGAGCACGGGCTGGCCGTGGTCCTGATGTCGCTGGCCAGTCTCAGTATTGGCGTGCACGTGTGGCAGTCGCGGCAGTTGGCGCGCCAGCTGCAGGGCGCCGCCGATGCGCTGGATGATGCCCAGTTGCTGTCGTTGCTGCCCGATGATGCCGCGCAGCTGGCCCAGCAGTGGCGGGAAGGCGATGACCGCTACGCGCCGGAACTGGCGGTGGTGATGCACCTGGCGGTGATGCACACGGCGCTGGCGCCGCGCATGCGCGGGCAGGGCATGCTGGCGGGGTGACCCGCCTTTTGTAGCGTCGAGCCATGCTCGACTGCTTTTCTTACCGAAGCCGAGCATGGCTCGGCTTTACAGGGTGATGCGCAGCGGCTTTACGCGTCGCGGTTGCCGCGACGCATGACGCGCTGCTTCTCGATCGCCCAGTCGCGGTCCTTGGCGGCATCGCGCTTGTCGTGGGTCTGCTTGCCCTTGGCCAGCGCGATCTCGAGCTTGATCTTGTTCTTGCTCCAGTACATCGCGGTGGGCACGATCGTGTAGCCATCGCGCTCGACCTTGCCGACCAGCTTGTCGATCTCGCTCCGGTGCAGCAGCAGCTTGCGCTCGCGCCGGTCGTTGGCCACCACGTGGGTGGAGGCCTGGATCAACGGGGTGATCTGGGCGCCGATCAGGAAGATCTCGCCGTGCTTCACGTAGGCGTAGGCATCGATGATGTTGCCGCGGCCAGCGCGGATCGACTTCACCTCCCAGCCCTGCAGTGCCAGGCCGGCCTCGAAGCGTTCTTCGATGTGGTACTCGTGGCGGGCACGCTTGTTCAACGCGATGGTCTTGTTGGCCGTCGCGCTCTTTGCTTTATCCTTGCCGCTGTTCTTGCTCATTTCCGTATTGTCTCCGATTCGGGCCCGCCCGGTCGATTGCCGAAACGTCCTGTATTCATGCCTACTATCCGCCGCAGCGCCCTGGTCGAACATTCGTCCGCGCGCATGTTCGACCTGGTCAACGATGTCCAGGCCTATCCGCGCCGCTTCCGCTGGTGCTCGGCTGCCCAGATCCTGGAGCAGGGCGAGGACCGGCTGGTGGCGCGCCTGGACCTGGGCCTGGGTTCGTTCAGTACCTGGTTCCAGACCGAAAACACCCTGCAGCGCCCGCACAGCATCGACATGCAGCTGCGCGATGGCCCGTTCAAGCAGTTGCACGGCCGCTGGGAATTCCATGCGCTGGCCGAGGACGCCTGCAAGGTCACCCTGACCCTGGAATTCGAGCCCAGCTCGCGCCTGCTGGGGCCGGCCCTGGCGATCGGCTTCCAGGGTCTGGCCGATCGGATGGTCAATGATTTCGTCCGCGTCGCCGACGAGGCCTGAGCGATGATCGAGGTCGAGGTGGTGCTGGCCTGGCCGCAGCAGGTGCTGTCGCGCCGGCTGCAGCTGGACGAGGGCGCGACCGTGGCCGATGCCATTGCCGCCGCCGCGCTGGAAGGCAGTGACCGATGCCCGGCCGTGGCCGTGCATGGCGTACTGGCGCGCCCGCAGCAGGTGTTGCTGGATGGTGACCGCATTGAGCTGCTACGCCCGTTGCTGGCCGACCCCAAGGACAACCGCCGGCGACGCGCGCTCGGCGGTTGATGCCCGCAACCCGCCCGTGGGGACGGGCAGGGGGCCTCAGCGGCCCTTCTTCTTCTTGTCCTTCGGCAGGTTGCGGCCGAACTGGCGCACGGTCTGCTGGGCCAGGGCCTTGTCGTTGCCCGGGAAGTAATCGCCTTCCCAACGGGTCACGGTGTCATTCTCGAAGAACACCACGAAGTTCTTCACTTCAGTACGTCCCAGGCGGTTCACCCGCTGGCTGGAGGTGTAGTCCCATCGCTGGGCGTGGAACGGATCGGGAATGGACGGGGTGCCCAGCAGCGCGGTGACCTGCTGCTTGCTCTGCCCGACCTGCAGCTTGGCCACGGCATCTTCCCGGATCAGGTTGCCCTGATAGATGGGTTGCTTGTAGATGATGCCGCACCCGGTGGTGGACAGGGCGACGGCGGCGACCAACAGGAGATTGCGCATCGGGACTGGCGGTTGGGGAAATCAAACCGATGATACACTCCCGGCGTGCCACCGCGACCCAATCCGAGGCAGCTGGCGCTAAATCGCCAATGAACGGAGACCTATGGAAACCCACGACCTGCGTAAAGTCGGCCTGAAGGTGACCCATCCGCGGATGCGGATCCTGGCACTGCTCGAGCAGCGCAATGCCCAGCACCACATGACCGCCGAAGACATCTACCGCCAGCTGCTGGAGCATGGCGACGAGATCGGCCTGGCGACGGTGTACCGGGTGCTGACCCAGTTCGAGGCCGCCGGCCTCGTGCTCAAGCACAATTTCGAGGGCGGCCAGGCGGTCTACGAGCTTGACCGTGGCGGCCACCACGACCACATGGTCGACGTGGACAGCGGCAAGATCATCGAGTTCGAGAGCCATGAGATCGAGGAGCTGCAGCGCAAGATCGCAGCCGACCACGGCTACGAACTGGAAGAGCACTCGCTGGTGCTGTACGTGCGCAAGAAGCGCAAGTAAGCCGATCCGGCCAGCCAGATGCGACGAAACCCCGGGCCTGCCCGGGGTTTTTCGTTGCTGGGTCGCGTGCTGGGGTCAGAGCCCTTTGCTGGCGCAAAGGGATCCGACCCCGGCCTACCCCTGACCTCCAAGCAGCACGTCCAGATCCACTGCCTCGGCCATCGCCCGGTTCCCCGCATCACCCGGATGCAGGTGATCGCCGGAGTCGTAGGCAGCGGCCATCCGTGACGGATCGGCCGGATCGCGCAGGGCCGCGTCCAGGTCGATCACCGCGTCGAACGGCCCGTCGGTGCGCAGCCAGGCATTGAGCTGGCGGCGCAGGGCGTCCTTGTCCGGGTGGTAGTAGTCGTCCAGCGGCGTGCCGGGCAGGGCGCCGGCGAACGGCATCAGGGTGGCGCCGAGGATGCGTAGACCCCGCCGATGGGCCTGTTCGGCCAGGGCGCGGTAGCCTGCCTGCAGCTCGGCAAGCGTGGGCCGCGTCTGCTTGCGCGCGAAGGCAGTGCCGGGCCAGCTGATGTCATTGATTCCAACCAGCACGATCACGCTGGACACGCCAGGCTGATCCAGTGCATCGCGTTGGAAGCGGGCGAGCGCGGATTCCCCCATGCCGTCGTGCAAGAGGCGGCCACCCGAGATGCCGGCATTGACCACCGCCGCCCCGTACGGGACCAAACGTGCGGCCAGATGGTCGGTCCAGCGCTGGTCCTGGTCGAGGCTGGCGGTGGCGCCGTCGGTGATCGAATCGCCGATCACCACCACGCTGCGTGCGCTGGTCGGCGCCTCGACCTCGATGCCGGCCAGGAACAGGCGGGCCGTGGTGCTGCTGGCCCCGCTCAGTGCCTGGGCCTGGCTCTGGTCGCCAGGCGCAATCCAACTGGTCTGCCTGCCCTCCCAATGGAACGTCTGTACCGGCATCGGCCCCGGCACGAAGACGCTGACCTGCAGCGCCTGCCGGTCAGCCGTGGCCAGTGGCAGCGGATCGCTCAGCCGTTCCTGCCCGGGGCCGATCAGTACCCCGGGCTGGCCTTCGAAACTGAGCGGCTGCGGGGTGTCCCCCGCCCGGGCGGCCACGCTCGCCGCCCCGATCCGCAGTGGTTGGGTGCCGTAGGCATTGCTCAGCCGCACCCGCAGCCGAGACCCGCCCAGGCTGATACGTGCCGTCTGGCGGAAGGTCTGGTCCTGCAGTGCGGCTGGGACCAGGGTCGGAAACAGGAATTCCGGGCCCCAGACCGGTTGCGGGCTGGCCTGCCAGCTGGCGACCCAGTGCGGCGCAGGGGCGGCGCTGGCGGCGCTGGACAGGCCGATCAATGCGGTTGTGACGAGCTGGCTGAAACGATTCATCGGGCAATCCCGGGTGGAGGGAAGGCCATGGTGATTCCGCACTCATCTGTGAACTAGACTGCGCATGGACAATCATCTGTGAACTGGATTCATTGCCATGGCGCGCTCCGACATCAACCGATCCGGCGAACTGGAAGTGTTCGTGCGGGTGATCGAGACCGGGGGCTTTTCCGCAGCCGCCCGAACGTTGGAGATGACCCCGTCGGCGGTCAGCAAGCTGGTGGCGAGGCTGGAACAACGGCTGGGGACGCGCCTGCTGCAGCGTTCCACCCGCCAGCTGCAGCTGACTCCCGAGGGCTGCGCGTTCTACGAGCGCGGCCTGCGCGTGCTGGCCGATCTGGACGAGGCCGAGCGCTGTGCCAGTGCTCACGCCGAGCCGCGTGGACGCCTGCGGGTCAATTCCAACGTGCCGTTCGGCCAGCATTTCCTGTTGCCGTTGCTGCCGGCGTTCCTGCAGCGCAATCCGCAGGTAGGCGTGGACCTGACCCTCAACGACGAGGTGATCGACCTGCTGGAGCAGCGCACCGACGTGGCGGTGCGGGCCGGTCCGCTGAAGAGCTCGAGCCTGGTGGCGCGGCGGCTGGGCGCGACGCGGATGATGATCGTGGCTGCACCGGCCTACGCGCAGCGGCACGGGCTGCCACGCACTGCCGAGGAGCTGCAGTCGCACAACCGGCTGGATATCGGCCATGCGCGCGCGATGCAGGGCTGGCCGTTGCTGCAGGACGGGCGCGAACGCATGCTGCTGCCCAGTGGCAACGCCCGCGCCAGCAACGGCGATGCGCTGCGCCAGCTGGTGCTGGGTGGGTTGGGCATGGCGCGGCTGGCAGCATTCCAGGTGCAGCAGGATATTGCCGCCGGGCGCCTGCTGCCGGTGCTGGAAGAGGCCAACCCCGGTGACCTGGAAGAGGTGCACGCGGTGTTCCTGGGGCAGGGCGGCTACCTGCCGCTGCGGGTGCGCGCGTTTCTTGATTTCCTGGTGGAGAACGTCGACCTGACGCAGCCACGGGGGTAGTGCCGGCCGCTGGCCGGCAACCTCACGATCTTCGCCCCCTCGCATCGGTTGCCGGCCAGCGCCCGGCACTACCGCGCGGAAGCCGGGCCTATGCCCGGCTCGGGCGGCGTTACACCTGCAGCAGCTTGCGCGCGGCGGCGCGCGCTTCCTTGCTCACTTCCACGCCGCCGAGCATGCGCGCCAGCTCTTCCTCGCGCGCCTTGCTGTCCAGCTTTTCCACGGCGCTCTGGGTCATGCCTTCCACCGGGGCCTTGCTGACCCGGTAATGGGCATGGCCCTTGGAGGCAACCTGCGGCAGGTGGGTCACGCACAGCACCTGGCGCTTCTCGCCGAGCGCGCGCAGCTTCTGGCCGACGATGTCGGCTACCGCGCCGCCGATGCCGGAGTCGACTTCGTCGAACACCATGGTCGGTACTGCATCCAGGTCCAGCGCGGCCACTTCGATGGCCAGCGAGATGCGTGACAGTTCGCCGCCGGAGGCCACCTTGCGCAGGGCGCGCGGCGGCTGGCCGGCATTGGCTGCGACCAGGAATTCCACGCGCTCGGCACCCTGCGGGTCGGGCTTGGCGGCGTCCTGCGGTTCCAGCTCGATCAGGAACTGGCCGCCGCCCATGCCCAGCTCGGCGATGATGCCGGTGGTGGTGGCCGACAGCTCGGCAGCAGCGCTGCGACGGCTGGCGGTCAGCACTTCGGCCTGTGCGCGCCAGGCGGCGGCGGCCTTGTCGATCTCGCCGGCCAGGCGCTGCAGGCGTTCGTCGGCGCCGCGCAGCTGTTCCACTTCGGCGTGCATGCGCTCGCGCTGTGCACCCAGCTCGTCCATCGGCACGCGGTGCTTGCGGGCCAGGTCGTGCAGACGGCCGAGGCGGCGCTCGTTCTCCTCGAACTGTTCCGGGTCGGCGTCGAGGTCGTCATGCACCCGATCCAGCAGCGACAGGGCTTCGTGCAGCTGGATCGAAGCGTTCTCGATCAGGCCATCCACCTCGCCCAGGCGCGGGTCGTGCTCGATCAGGCGCGACAGCTCATGGCGCACCTGCTGCAGCAGGTCCAGCGCGGAGCTGCCGTCGTCGCCGTTGAGCTGGTTGCTGGCGGCCTGGCAGGCGCTCAGCAGGGCGCTGGCATGGGCCTGGCGGCGGTGGCTGGCGCCGAGTGCGGCAATCGACTCCGGCTCCAGGTCTTCACGGTCCAGCTCGCGCAGCTGGTGCTCCAGGAAGCCGATCCGGTCACTGACGTCGCCCTGTTGCGACAGCGCCAGCGATTCATCGACCAATGCCTGCCAGGCCGCGGCGGCGCGTCGCACCTGGCGGCGTTCGTTCTCGTTGCGCGCATAGGCGTCGAGCAGGGCCAGCTGCGACGGGCGCGTCAGCAGGGCCTGCTGTTCGTGCTGTCCGTGGATCTCCACCAGCAGCGAGGCCAGGTCGCCCAGTTGCGCCAGGGTCACCGGGCGGCCGTTGATCCAGGCCCGCGAACCGCCATCGGCGCGGATGACCCGGCGCAGCTGGCACTGCTCCTCGTCGTCCAGCTCGTTGTCGGCCAGCCACTGGCGTGCAGCCTGCAGCTGCTCCAGCGCAAACTCGGCCGAAAGCTCGGCGCGCGCGGCGCCGTGGCGGACCACGCCGCTGTCGGCGCGCAGGCCGGACAGGAAGCCCAGCGCGTCGACCATCAGCGACTTGCCGGCGCCGGTCTCGCCTGAAACCACGGTCATGCCTGGCCCGAACTCCAGTTCGGTGGCGCGGACGACGGCGAAATCCTTGATCGAAAGATGTCTGAGCATGGGTAAGGGGGTATCAGCAGCCGCGCAACGCTAGCACGCGGGCGAGGGAGGTCCAATGACTTGCCAAGGTGATGCGCCGCCATTATCTAGTGTCCGTGTCTCACAGGTTGATTCCATGCACGGTTCTCCCGACCAGCTTGCCCCGCGTGCGCGCCATCTGCTGCGCACGCTGATCGCGCGTTACATCCAGGACGGTGAGCCGGTCGGCTCGCAGACGCTGGCGCGCGTGGCCGGGCTGGAGGTCAGTCCGGCGACCATACGCAACATCCTGGGTGACCTGGAAGACCTGGGGCTGCTGGCCTCGCCGCACACCTCCGCCGGGCGCGTCCCGACGGCACATGGCTACCGGGTCTTCGTCGACAGCCTGCTGCAGATGCAGCCGCCGGGCGAAGGCGAGCTGGCCCGGTTGCGCCAGGAACTGGCTGGCGGCGGCAGCACCCAGGCCCTGCTCGGCAGCGCCTCGGAGCTGTTGTCGGCGATGAGCCACTTCGTCGGCGTGGTCAGCGCGCCGCGACGCGAGCAGTTCGCCTTCCGCCAGATCGACTTCGTGGCGCTGGACGGGCGCCGGGTGCTGGCGATCCTGGTGTTTGCCGACAACGAGGTGCAGAACCGCGTCATCGAGACCCGGCAGGAGTTTGCGCCGGGTCAGCTGGAGCAGGTCGCGAACTATCTCAATGCCCATTTCGCCGGCCTGCCGATGGCCGAGATCCGCACCCGACTGCTGCTGGAACTGCGCGATGCCCGCTCCGAGCTGGAACAGCTGCTGGCGCACAGCATCGAGCTGGCCGAACAGGCCCTGCAGCCGGCTGCCGACGACATGCTGGTGGCCGGCCAGACCCGCCTGATGGGGGTGCAGGACCTGTCCGACCTGGAGCGCCTGCGCGAGCTGTTCGAGCTGTTCTCCAGCAAGCGGGAGATCCTGCAGCTGCTGGAGCGGACCATCCAGGCGCCCGGCGTGCGCATCTTCATCGGCGAGGAGACCGGGATGATGCCGCTGCAGGGCGTCTCGCTGGTCACTGCCCCTTACTCGGCCAATGGCCAGGTGCTGGGCGTGCTGGGGGTGATCGGCCCCAAGCGGATGGCCTACGACCGCGTGATCCCGCTGGTCCAGGCTACCGCCGATGTACTGGGCGCGGCGTTTTCGCCAGCCGGCCGCCCGCCGGGAACATCCGACGCTTGAAACGCAGCATCCCGCCCACACTAGGGTGGGTGGAGGCGGAGATTGACCGCCAGGGACCCAGACATGAACCACGAACAGCCAGATATCGAATCCCAGCAGAGTGCCGCCGATGCGGCCGCCACCGCCGGCGTCAACGACGAAGTCGAGCGCCTGCGCGCCGAAATCGAACAGGTCAAGGCCGATGCCCTGCGTGAGCGCGCCGACCTGGAGAACCAGCGCAAGCGCGTTGCCCGTGACATCGAACAGGCCCGCAAGTTCGCCAACGAGAAGCTGCTGGGCGATCTGCTCCCCGTGTTCGACAGCCTGGATGCCGGCCTGAAGGCCGCCGGCGACGAACCGCACCCGCTGCGCGAAGGCCTGGAGCTGACCTACAAGCAGCTGCTGAAGGTGGCCGCCGACAACGGACTGGTCCTGCTGGACCCGATCGGCCAGCCGTTCAACCCGGAACACCACCAGGCCATCAGCCAGGTGCCGACGCCGGGCGCCGCCCCGGGCAGCGTGGTGACCGTGTTCCAGAAGGGCTACCTGCTCAACGAGCGCCTGCTGCGGCCGGCGCTGGTGGTGGTGGCCGCCGATTGATGGACTAGGCCGGGCTTTGCCCGGTCCCGGTTGTGCCAGGCCATGCCTGGCAAGGTTTTCCAGGCGCTGAACACAGCGTTCGGGAGACGGCTTGAATGTTCCACGAGCCTCCCCCACATCGTATTCATCCACCGGCCGAACGGCCGGACTGACACCAACAAGCATCCTCAGGAGTCTCCCCCATGGGCAAGATCATTGGTATCGACCTCGGCACCACCAACTCGTGCGTGGCGATCATGGACGGCGGCAAGGCCCGCGTCATCGAGAATTCGGAAGGCGATCGCACCACCCCGTCGATCGTCGCCTACACCAAGGACGGCGAAGTCCTGGTCGGTGCCTCGGCCAAGCGCCAGGCCGTGACCAACCCGAAGAACACCTTCTACGCGGTGAAGCGCCTGATCGGCCGCAAGTTCACCGACGCCGAAGTGCAGAAGGACATCGCGCACGTCCCGTACAGCATCCTGGCCCATGACAATGGCGACGCCTGGGTGGCCACCAGCGACGGCAAGAAGATGGCCCCGCAGGAAATCTCGGCCAAGGTGCTGGAAAAGATGAAGAAGACCGCCGAGGACTTCCTCGGTGAGAAGGTCACCGAAGCGGTCATCACCGTGCCGGCCTACTTCAACGACAGCCAGCGCCAGGCAACCAAGGACGCCGGCCGCATCGCCGGCCTGGACGTCAAGCGCATCATCAACGAGCCGACCGCGGCCGCGCTGGCCTATGGCCTGGACAAGGGCGACAACAAGGATCGCAAGATCGTGGTGTACGACCTGGGCGGCGGCACCTTCGACGTCTCGGTGATCGAGATCGCCAACGTCGACGGTGAAAAGCAGTTCGAAGTGCTGGCCACCAACGGCGACACCTTCCTGGGTGGCGAAGACTTCGACAACCGCGTCATCGAGTACCTGGTTGAAGAGTTCAACAAGGACCAGGGCATCGACCTACGCAAGGATCCGCTGGCCCTGCAGCGCCTGAAGGACGCTGCCGAGCGCGCCAAGATCGAGCTGTCCAGCGCCCAGCAGACCGAAGTGAACCTGCCGTACGTCACCGCTGACGCGTCGGGTCCGAAGCACCTGAACATCAAGCTGACCCGCGCCAAGCTGGAAGCACTGGTGGACGACCTGATCAAGAAGTCGATCGAGCCGTGCCGCGTCGCCCTGAACGATGCCGGCCTGCGTTCGAGCGACATCAGCGAAGTGATCCTGGTCGGCGGCCAGACCCGCATGCCGAAGGTGCAGCAGGCGGTGACCGAGTTCTTCGGCAAGGAACCGCGCAAGGACGTCAACCCGGACGAAGCCGTGGCACTGGGTGCTGCGATCCAGGGCGGCGTGCTGGGCGGTGACGTCAAGGACGTGCTGCTGCTGGACGTGACCCCGCTGTCGCTGGGCATCGAGACCATGGGCGGCGTGTTCACCAAGATCATCGAGAAGAACACCACCATCCCGACCAAGGCCTCGCAGGTGTTCTCCACCGCCGAGGACAACCAGTCGGCCGTGACCGTGCACGTGCTGCAGGGTGAGCGCGAACAGGCCCGCTTCAACAAATCGCTGGCCAAGTTCGACCTGTCCGGCATCGAGCCGGCCCCGCGTGGCCTGCCGCAGGTGGAAGTGTCCTTCGACATCGACGCCAACGGCATCCTGCACGTGTCGGCCAAGGACAAGAAGACCAACAAGGAACAGAAGGTCGAGATCAAGGCTGGTTCGGGCCTGTCCGAGGAAGAGATCGCGCGCATGGTCGCCGACGCGGAAGCCAACCGCGAAGAAGACAAGAAGTTCCAGGAGCTGGTGCAGGCCCGCAACCAGGCCGACGCCCTGATCCACGGCACCCGCAGCGCCATCACCGAGCACGGCAGCAAGGTCGGCGGCGATGTCATCGGCAAGGTCGAGGCGGCCCTGGCCGACCTGGAAACCGCGATGAAGGGTGACGACAAGGCACAGATCGAGGCCAAGTCGAAGGTGCTGGAAGAAGCCGGCCAGTCGCTGTTCGCCGCTGCTTCGGCCGACCAGGGCGGTGCCCCGGGTGCCGACGCCGGCAATGCCGGCAAGGCGCAGGACGACGTGGTCGACGCCGAGTTCACCGAAGTCAAGGACGACAAGAAGTCCTGATCCGGACCGACACGGGACGCTGGCCACCAGCGTCCCGTTGTCGCATCAGGGTCCTGACCGCCCACCGGCGTGTCGGGGCGCCCGACGCAAGAGCGGACCTGGTTCCGCTCTTCCGCTTTGACGAATCCCGACTTTCCGGAACCAGATCCACGATATGAGCAAGCGCGATTATTACGAAGTGCTGGGCGTTGCCCGCACCGCCACCGACGACGAGCTGAAGAAGGCGTACCGTCGCTGCGCGATGAAGTTCCACCCGGACCGCAACCCGGGTGATGCGGCGGCCGAAGCCTCCTTCAAGGAGTGCAAGGAAGCCTACGAAGTACTGTCCGACGGCAACAAGCGCCGCATGTACGACAGCCATGGCCACGCGGCGTTCGAGCACGGCATGGGCGGCGGCGGGCCGGGCGGCCCGGACATGAACGATATCTTCGGCGATATCTTTGGCAACATCTTTGGCGGCGGTGGCGGTGGTCCGCGCCAGGCGCGTCGCGGCGCCGATATCGGCTACGTGATGGAGCTGGACCTGGAAGAAGCCGTGCGCGGCGTCGAGCGCCGCATCGAGATTCCAACCCTGGCCGAGTGCGGCGACTGCGATGGCAGTGGCTCGGAAGACGGCAAGGTCGAAACCTGCAATGTGTGCCATGGCCGCGGCCAGGTGCGCATCCAGCGCGGCATCTTCGCCATGCAGCAGGCCTGCCACAACTGCGGCGGCCGTGGCCAGATCATCGCCAAGCCCTGCAAGACCTGCCACGGCAACGGCCGTGTCGAGGAAGACAAGGTGCTGTCGGTGAAGGTGCCGGCCGGCGTCGATACCGGCGACCGCATCCGCCTGCAGGGCGAGGGCGAAGCCGGTCCGGCCGGTACGCCACCGGGCGACCTGTACGTGGAAGTGCGCGTGCGCGAGCATGCGATCTTCCAGCGCGATGGCGACGACTTGCACTGCGAAGTGCCGATCCGCATCTCGCAGGCGGCACTGGGTGACACCGTGCGCGTGGCGACCCTCGGCGGCGAAGCGGAGATCCGCATTCCGGCCGAGACCCAGACCGGCAAGCTGTTCCGCCTGCGCGGCAAGGGCGTGCGTTCGGTGCGCAGCCGCAGCGAGGGCGACCTGTACTGCCGCGTGGTGGTGGAGACTCCGGTCAACCTCACCCCTGAGCAGCGCAAGCTGCTGGAACAGTTCGAAGCCACCTTCGTCGGCGAGGAAGCACGCAAGCATTCGCCGAAGTCGGCCACCTTCATGGATGGCGTGAAGGGCTTCTGGGACCGGATGACGTCCTGAGTTTTCAACGCAAGTGTTGAACGGTAGCGCCGGGCCATGCCCGGCGTTTTCGTTTGCGATCAGCGGAAAAACGCCGCCGGCGTCTGCCCCAGCTGGCGCTTGAACATGCTGGTGAACGCGCTGGGGCTGTCGTAGCCCATCGCCAGCGCGACATCGATGACCTTGTCGCCGACCGCCAGCCGCTCCAATGCGGCCAGCAGTCGGGCCTGCTGTCGCCACTGCCCGAAGGTCATGCCCAGCTCGTGGGCGAAGTGGCGCTGGATGGTTTTCACGTCAACTTCCAGCGCCTGTGCCCAGTCCTGCAGCGTGGCGTCGTCGCCGGGGTGCTTCTGGATGTGCTGGCAGATCCGCTGCAGGCGCGGGTCGGTGGGCGAGGGCAGGTGCAGCGGCAGCACGTCCATGCGATGCAGTTCGTCCAGGAGCAGGCGCACCACGCGGCCATCGCGGCTGTCGTCCACGTGCGCGGACTCGATCAGGCTGGCCGCCAGCAGTAGTTCGCGCAGCAGCGGCGCCACCTGTACTGCGAACGCCCCATCCGGCAGTTGCGGTGCAAAGTCCGGTTCCACGTACAGGCTGCGCATGTGCACCTCGGCGATGCAGTCCACCGCATGCACCATGCCGGCCGGAACCCAGATCGCGCGGGTGGAGGGCACGACCCAGCGGCCACCGTCCGCGCGCACCACCATCAGGCCGGACATGGCGAAGACCAGTTGGTGACGGCGATGCCGGTGTGGCGCGATGTGGGTACCGGGCGGGTAGTGCCGGGCGCGGCTGGTCACCGGGCGGTGTACCGGCACTTCGTTCCACGGCGCGGTCTCGCGGATCGGGCAGGGAGTGTCCTTTTTGCGATATGCCATGACCCGAACGCGGCAGAAGGGAGTGGGGGCCCACCGTAGCATGCGTGGCTCGCCCCCAACCTGACTGTGTCCATGTCGACCTTGGCTTCTCCCGCAACGACCTCACGCCCGGTGGCTCCCGGCGTGCTGGCCGCCATCTCCACCTCGCATGTCGTCAACGACATGATGCAGTCGCTGATCCTGGCCATCTATCCGGTGATAAAGGGCGGCTTCAACCTCAGCTTCACCCAGATCGGCCTGATCACGCTGGCCTACCAGCTCACCGCGTCGATCTTCCAGCCCTTGATCGGCATGGCCACCGACCGTCGCCCGGCGCCGTACTCGCTGCCGATCGGCATGGCCTCGACCCTGTGCGGCATGCTGCTGCTCGGCTTCGCGCCGAACTATGCGGTGGTGCTGATGGCTGCGGCGATGGTCGGCATTGGTTCGGCCATTTTCCATCCGGAAGCATCGCGCATTGCGCGGCTGGCCTCGGGTGGCCGCCATGGCTTCGCGCAGTCGGTGTTCCAGGTGGGTGGCAATTTCGGTACCGCGCTCGGTCCACTGATTGCTGCAGCGGTGATCGTGCCGCATGGCCAGCATGCCGCGTCGTGGTTTGCCGGCGCCGCGCTGATCGGCATTGCACTGCTGACCTATGTCGGCCGCTGGTACGCGCTGCACCTGGGCACCCCGCGCCCGGCCAGCACCGCCTCGATGGCGCCGCGCCATCCCCCGCGCACCGTGGCCAAGGTGCTGGCGATCCTGCTGGTGCTGATCTTCAGCAAATACTTCTACATGGCCAGCATCGGCAGCTACTTCACCTTCTACCTGATCCACCATTTCGGCATTCCCGTGGCGCAGGCGCAGCTGCACCTGTTCGCGTTCCTGGTGGCGTCCGCCGCCGGCGGCTTCCTCGGCGGCCCGCTGGGCGATCGCATCGGCCGCAAGCCGATCATCTGGACCTCGATCCTGGGCGTTGCGCCGTTCGCCCTGATGCTGCCGCATGCCGATCTGTTCTGGACCACGGTGCTGGCGGTGCTGATCGGTTTCGTGTTGTCGTCGGCGTTCTCGGCGATTGTGGTGTACGCACAGGAAATGATGCCGCACCGCATCGGCATGGTGTCCGGCCTGTTCTTCGGCTTTGCGTTCGGCATGGGGGGACTGGGTGCTGCCGTGCTCGGCCTGCTGGCGGACAAGACCAGCATCGAGTACGTCTACCAGTTGACTGCGTTCCTGCCGCTGCTTGGCATCGTGGCGGCGTGGCTGCCGCCGTCGCGGCCTGCTGCTCACTGAGGGGTGCTTCTTTTTGCAGGGCTGCGCCCTGCACCCGCAGAGGCAACGGCAAAAGCCAAAGCGTGCTATCCGTGGATTGGCGGGGTGGGGTCGGTTGAGGGGGACACTGCAAGTACGTCCATGTAGCTCGGTCGCGCCGTTTTCCGCGATCTGTCGGAACAGCGTTCTGCTTTGGTGGGTGCCGACCGTTGGTCGGCACGGGGTCGGATATCGATATTTGACAGACGTGTCGATCAACGGACGACACCTACCAACAGCCGCAGTTGCCAGTAGAGCCACGCCATGCGTGGACGAATTCATTCGGTATCCGACAGATGTGCCGACCAACGGTCGGCACCCACCAGTAGCTGTCGGCCAACTGTCGAAGGTGGGGCGGTGTGGGTGCGCAGGACCGTTGGCGCCATGGATGGCGCCATCGAGCCCCCATGGATGGGTTTACGGCGTGTCCTGACCACCCACACCGCCCCGCCATCCCACGGATAGCCCGCTCTGGCTTTTGATGTTGACGTTGATTCTGCAGGTGCAGGGCTGCAAGCCCTGCCGAACCGCCCACCGGGCGTAGAATGCGGCCATGAGCGAATCCCTTGATAACCACCTGGTCCACGGCCGCCGCCAGCGGCCCGACGGCCCGTCGCCGATCGATGTCATCTCGGTCCAGTCGCAACTTGTCTACGGCCACGCCGGCAACAGCGCCGCCGTACCGCCGATGCGCGCACTCGGCGTGCGCGTGGCGGAGGTCCCGACCGTACTGCTGAGCAATGCGCCGTTCTACGACACCACGCGTGGCCGCGTGCTGCCCGCCGACTGGTTCGCCGACCTGCTGCTCGGCACCCGCGAACGGGGCCTGCCGCAGCGGGCGAAAATGCTGGTGTCCGGCTACTTCGGCAGCACCGCCAACGGTGCCGCTTTCGCCGACTGGCTGGATGACATCCTGCCGGCCTGCCCGCAGCTGCGTTACTGCCTGGATCCGGTGATTGGTGATACCCATACCGGCCCCTACGTGGAACCGGGCCTGGAAGCGATCTTCGCCGAGCGCCTGCTGCCGCATGCCTGGCTGGTGACCCCGAACGCCTTTGAACTCAATCGCCTCACCGGCATGCCGGCGCTCGCCGAGGCCGATGCCATCGCCGCCGCACGCACGCTGCTGGATCGTGGCCCGCACTGGGTGATCGCGCACAGCGTGGGCGGCACCCCGGGTGAACTGGTGACCCTGGCTGTCGGCCGCGAGGAGAGCTGGCGCTGGACCTCGCCCCTGCTGCCGGTGGACGTGGCTGGTACGGGTGATGTGCTGATGTCGCTGGTGGTGTCGTTCCTGCTGCGCGGCGAATCGATGCAGCAGGCGATCTCGCGTGCGATTGCCGGCACCCACGCGGCCCTGGAGGCGACCCTGGACAACGGCTTCGAAGAATTCGACGTGATCGCTGCAGCGCCTGCCGCGCTGGCCGAGGGGACGCGCTTCCGCGCCGAACGCGTGGCATGAGCGGCCTGCTCGAACGCACGCCGCGCACGGTCGGCATCGTCGGCAGTGCCGGCGCCTACGGGCGCTGGCTGACCCGCTTCTTCCAGCAGCACATGCAGCTGCGGGTAATCGGCCATGATCCGGCTGATCCGGGCTCGCATACGCCGGAACAGTTGCTCGCGCAGGCCGATGTGCTGGTGTTCTCGGCGCCGATCCGGCATACGCCGGCGTTGATCGCCGAGTACGTGCGGCAGTCGGCCGGCCGCGAGCAGGACCGGCTGTGGCTGGACGTGACCTCGGTGAAGGAGGCACCGGTGCAGGCGATGCTGGCCTCGCAGGCCGAGGTGGTCGGGCTGCACCCGATGACCGCGCCACCGAAAGCGCCGACCCTGAAGGGTCGGGTGATGGTGGTCTGCGAAGCGCGGCTGCGGCACTGGCAGCCATGGGTCGATTCGCTGTGCACGGCCCTGCAGGCTGAGTGCGTGCGGGCCACGCCACAGCATCACGACCAGATGATGGCGCTGGTACAGGCGATGGTGCATGCCACCCACCTGGCCCAGGCCGGCGTGCTGCGCCAGTACCAGCCGCAGCTGGGCGACCTGGCCGCGATGATGCCGTACCGGTCGGCATCGTTCGAACTGGATACGGCGATCATCTCGCGCATCCTGTCGCTGAACCCCGCGATCTACGAGGACATCCAGTTCGGCAACCCGTACGTGGCGCCGATGCTGGAGCGCTTGGTCGGCCAGCTGCAGACCCTGCAGGCCCAGGTCGGGCAGGGCGACGACACTGCACGCGATGCATTCCGTGAGGGGCTGCTGTCGGCCAACCGCAGTGCCTTCGGCGAGCAGGCACTGGCCGAGGGCAACTACACCTTTGAACGCGTGGGCTATCTGCTGGCTGACCTGACCGAGCGCAATGCGTTGTCGGTGCACCTGCCGGAAGACCGGCCGGGCTCACTGCGTGAACTGCTGAATGTGTTCGAGCAGCACCGCATCAGCCTGGCCTCGATCCATTCCTCGCGCACGCCTGGCGGCGAAGTGCATTTCCGGATCGGGTTCGTGGCCGGCAGCGATCCAGGCGCGATCAGTCGCGCGGCCGCCGAAGTGCACGCCAGCGGCATCGGGCGGGTGCTGGGCTGAGCACATTCATCCACAGGCGGTGTGGATGATTTCTGAGCAAAGGTGTGGATAACCTCGCTCAGCCCTTGGTAGTAAAGGCTGTCAAGATGCTTGGTCAAAAATTGATCACGCTTTTTGTAGGTTCGAGCCATGCTCGACCGCCTTTGGCAAAAAGCGTGTCGACCAAGGTCGACACGCACCAGAGCGGAGCGGTACGAAATCCGGTGGCGCCGGGCCATGCCCGGCGAACCTCAGATCGTCAGCCTCAGCTCACCGCCACTGGTGGTGAACTCGCGGCCGTCGCGTACCAGCGGCCGTCCATCATCCAGTTCGTAGCGTGGCGTGGCTTCGGAATGGTGCCCGCTGCCATTCGCCTCGGGCTTGAACTCGATGATGATGTGGCTTTCGCCGTTGCTGTCGATGGCGGGGAACTGACGGAACGACATCGTGCACCTCCTTCAGCGGATGCTGCTGTTGCGCGGCCAGCTTGGCCGCGCCGATGTTAGGCGGACGTCATCAATCGATGAACTGCAGGCGTGCAAGTTCAGCGTACAGTCCGCCTTCGGCCAGCAGCTGCGCGTGCGTGCCCTCGGCGACGATGCGGCCCTGGTCCATCACCACGATGCGGTCGGCCTTGAGCACGGTGGCCAGGCGGTGGGCAATGACCAGCGTGGTGCGGCCCGCCATCAGGCGTTCCAGCGCTTGCTGCACGCTGTGCTCGCTCTGCGCGTCCAACGCGCTGGTGGCTTCGTCCAGCAGCAGGATCGGCGCATCCTTCAGCAGTGCGCGGGCAATCGCCACACGCTGCTGCTGGCCACCGGACAGGCGGGCCCCGCGCTCGCCCAGCTCACTGTCATAGCCCTGCGGCAACGCGCGCAGGAATCCGTCCGCCTCGGCGGCGCGTGCGGCATCTTCCACCTCGCTGTCGCTGGCCTGCAGGCGGCCATAGCGGATGTTGTCGCGCGCGCTGGCGGCAAACAGCGTCGGCTGCTGCGGAACCAGCGCCAGCTGTCCGCGCAGTTCGGCCGGGTCGACCTGGCGCACGTCGATGCCATCCACGCAGATGCGGCCACTGGCCGGATCGTGGAAGCGCAGCAGCATCGACAGCACCGTGCTCTTGCCTGCGCCGGACGGGCCAACCAGGGCCACCGTCTCGCCCGGGCGCACGTGCAGGTTGAAATGGTCCAGCGCCGCCTGGTCAGGCCGCTGCGGGTAATGGAACACCACGTCGTCGAACCGGATCTCGCCACGCAGCGGCTGCGGCAGCACGTGCGGCTGCGCCGGCGCGCGGATCTCGATGTCTTCCTGCAGCAGTTCGCCGATGCGGCCCATGCCGCCGGCCGCGCGCTGCAGTTCGTTCCAGACTTCGGCCAGCGCACCGACCGAACCACCACCGATCAGCGCGTACAGCACGAACTGGCCAAGGGTGCCTGCGCTGAGGCGGCCGTCGATGACATCGTGCGCGCCCAGCCACAGCACGCCGACGATGGCGCCGAACACCAGCAGGATGGCGCTGGCGGTGACCAGCGACTGCGCACCGATGCGGCGGCGGGCGGCCTTGATGGCATCGCCCAGTGCATGGTCGAAGCGGCCGCGCTCGTAGGGTTCGCGTGCATGCGCCTGTACCGTCCTTACGGCGCCCAGGGTCTCGCTGGCCAGGCTGTTGGCATCGGCGATGCGGTCCTGGCTGCTGCGCGCGACGGTGCGCAGCTTGCGCGCACCGATGATGATCGGCAGTACCGCAAGCGGAATGCCCAGCAGCGACCACGCCGCCAGCCGCGGGCTGGTGACGAACAGCATCGCCAGGCTGCCGACCACCGTGACGCTGCTGCGCAATGCCACCGACATGGTCGAGCCGACCACGCTGCGCAGCAGCTCACTGTCGGCGGTCAGGCGCGAGACCAGCTCACCGCTGCGGCTGCGGTCATGGAAGCCGGCACCGAGCTGGATGAGGTGTGCGTAGAGGCGGCTGCGCAGGTCAGCCACGACCTTTTCGCCCAGCAGCGACACGAAGTAGAAGCGCGCGGCGGTGGCCAGGGCCAGCACCACGGCCACCAGCATCAGCAGGGCGAAGGCACGGTTGATCTGGCCGCCGCTGCTGAAGCCATGGTCGATCATCTGCTTGACCGCCGGCGGCAGGCTCAGCGTGGCCGCCGAAGACACCGCCAGGGCCATCAGCCAAGCGGTGAACAGGCCACTGTGGCGGCGCACGAACGGCCATAGCGTGCGCAGGCTGCCAAGGCGGCGCAGCGGCGGGGGCGAGGCGGGGGCGCCGTCCTTGTCAGTCATCCTGGTGGTCGTCTTCTATGCGGATACGGTCACGAGTGGCGTCGCGCAGGCGGATTTTCAATGCGTCGACCTGATCGGCCGGCAATTCGACCCGCAGGCACACCCCGTTCGCGTCGAACTGTTCATCGCGCTTCTCCGCGCCGAATGCCGGCAGGGCCGCATGCAGGGTGCCCAGGTCTTCGAAGCCGGCCTGCAGCTGCAGCCGTGCCATGGCGACCAGCGCCAGCCGCGGCGCGGTGCGCAGGCATTCTGCGGCGGCGCCACCGTACGCCCGGACCAGGCCGCCGGCGCCGAGCTTGATGCCACCGAACCAGCGCGTCACCACCACCATCACCCGATCGAAGCCCTGCCCGTCGATCGCGGCCAGGATCGGCCGCCCGGCGGTGCCTGCCGGCTCGCCATCATCGCTGGAGCGGTAGTCCTGGCCATGCCGGTAGGCCCAGCAGTTGTGGGTGGCGTCGGCCACGGCAACCTGTTGCAGGAACGCCAGCGCTGCGGGGGCGCCGTCGATCGGCGCGGCATGGGCGATGAAGCGGCTGTGTTTGACTTCCAGCGTGTGGCTGACGGGCTGGGCGAGGGTATCGAGCATTCCCGCCATTCTACGGTGTTGCCGGGTACCCCCGCCCGTTTCAGTCGTCCAGCAGCGGGCGCAGGTCGCGCGGCAGGCGCGCTTCCGGATATTGCTGGATGTAGCGCTCCAGGCTGGCGCGGGCGAGGTCGCGCTGGTCCTGATCACGGCGCTCGCGGATTTTCTGCAGCCACTGCCGGCGTGGCAGGCGCGCGTCGGCGTCCACCTCGGCCTGCACGGTATCCGCGCTCAGGCCCGCATCGCTGCCGCGGCGCATGATGCCCGGAGCCGAACGGCTGGGAGCCTCACGCTTCATCGAGGTGATCTCTACCCGATCCAGCGCCTCCGCCCGCTCGACCTCGGCGGCACTGGCTGCCGGTGCCGGTGCAGGTGCCGCGGCCGTGCGTGCTTTCAGTGCCCCGGACGCTGCCGGCGCGAATGCCGGTGCAGGTGCCGAGTAGGCGGCGGGTGCCGGTGGCGCAGGCGGCGCTGCTGCCGGCGCTGCCGGCGCTGCCGGTGCTGCCGTCGGCGCCGGCGGGAGGGCCGCAAAGGCGGTATCGGCGGCCGCATCCGCAGCCATCGATCGTGCAGCCTGGGCCGGCGCTTCAGCGGTTTCGGCCGGCGCCGGCTCGGGCGCGCGTGCGATGGACGGTGCCGGGGCAGCGGCAACAGGGGCGGCCTCGGGTGCTGCGGGCGCAGCGCTTGGTTGGGCGGCCGCCACAGCGCTGTCGGCGGCACTGCGGTCAGCGGCCTGATCGGCAGCCGCAACGTCTTCTGCCGCTGCCGGTGCCGCAGCAACAGCGGCCTCACCGGCCGGAACCGGCGGCGGTTCCGGACGCAGCTGCCAGGCGATGCCGATGGCAAACACCATCGAGGCGGCGATGCCGAACACCGCCGGCCAACGCGGGCGTGTGCGCTGCGTGCGCGGCGCCTCGGGAGAGGCGACCGCATCGGCGGCCGGCGCGTCCACGGCAGCGCGGGCCGCGGCCAGGATGGCAGCGTCCAGTGCGGCGGGCGGAGCCTGCTCGGCGCGACGGCCGAGCAGCCGGGCCAGCTCGCGTTCTTCCGGCGTCAGCGGTTCGTCTCGGTTCATGCGTTCAATCCCGCACGCAGCTTGTCCATCGCATAGCGCAGCCGCGATTTCACGGTTTCCCGGCCTACGCCGGTGATCTGGCCGATCTCCTCCAGGCTCAGTTCCTGATCCAGCCGCAGTTGCAGCACTTCGCGCTGCTCAGGCGGCAGTTGTTCCATCGCCAGCTGGATGCGGCGACGTTGTTCGAATTCGGAAAGCTCGCCTTCCGGGGTCTGCCCATCCTCGATCGCGGCCAGGCGCAGATCGGCATCGGCCGGGGCAGCCGGGCGGTGGCGGGCGGCGCGCCAATGGTCGTTCAGGCGGTTGTGGGCAATGCGGAACAGCCAGGTGCTGAAGGCCGCGTCCGGTTGCCACCCGGCACGGGCGCTGATCACCCGCTGCCAGACGTCCTGGAAGATCTCCTCGGCCAGCGCGGTGTCGCGCAGTTGCCGCAGCAGGAAGCCGAACAGGCGCTTGCGGTGGCGCCCATACAGGCTTTCGAACGCGCGCAGGTCGCCACCGGCCCAGGCCAGCATCAAGGCTTCATCGGTTGGCAGTGCGCTGGCTTCCACGGCGTACAGGGTAAGGCCTGCAGGCGGTGGCGCATAGCCGGTGGCAGGGGCGGGCAGGGCGAGGTTCATGGCATGGAAGCAGCTACGGACAGCACGAAAAACGTACGGGCGCACGATTCGGGGTTTACGGGCTTCCATTGCCCCCCGGGTGGCGCGCTATGCTCGGCGGCTCAGGGGAGGCGACGCACAGACGGCGCCAAGAGATTGTCATTTGTCCACGCATGCTGAATCGGCGGAAGAGCCACTACACGAGGCCGTGTTGAGCACGGCGCTGGTGCGCGCGTTGCATGCGCTTTTGCCGGAAACGGCCGTGGTCCGCGTTGGCTGGGACGACCCGCAGCTGGGGAGTGGCCGAGGGGGCTGGCCCTTGCTTGCGATTGACAGCGCTGCGTCCGTGGAGCCCGCCACCGGCGATGGCCAGCACGGCTGGGAGTATGACGGTGCGCGGCTGCTGCTGTCGGTTGCGGGCGCGGTGCCTTCACCCGCTTGGTGGGGGCTGGCCCGGCAGGCGATTGAGCTGGCGCTGCAGCGCGGCCGCCAGGCCGGCCAGATCAAGGCACTGGAAGAGGCCGAACGGCTGCAGCAGGCCCTGTTCCAGATTGCAGATCTGGCCGGTGCCGACCTGGAAATGCCCGAGATGCTGCGCCACGTGCATGGTGTGCTGGGCACGCTGATGTATGCCGAGAACTGCTACATCGTGGAATACGACGATGTGCGCGACCAGATACGCTTCCTGTACTTCGCCGATCAGGTCGATGACTTCGTCGCCGATCCCACGCAGAGCCATGACGCCAGCGAGATGCCGCGCAGCCTGACCGTGGCGCTGTTGCGCCATGGCAAGCCGCTCAGTGGTCCCTCGCGCAGGCTGCTGGCGCAGGTGATGGAACAGGAGCACGACCCGCAGCGTGGGCCCGAAAGCCTGGACTGGCTGGGCGTGCCGATGCTGCGCGACGGCCGCGTCTGCGGCGCCATCGTGGTTCAGAGCTATGAACAGGCGGCCCGCTATGGCGAGGCCGAGCGCGCATTGCTGGGCTTCGTTGCGCAGCACGTACAGACCGCGATGGACCGGCGCCAGGCGCAGGTGCGGCTGGAGCAGCAGGTGGCGCGGCGCACCCAGGAACTGCAGCGCGCCAACCGCAGCCTGCAGGATGAGGTGGCCGAGCGTCGCCGTGCCGAACAGTTGCAGACCGCGCTGTACAACATCGCCGAGATGGCGATGTCGGCCGACAGCCTGGACCAGTTCTATGGTCAGGTGCATGGGGTGGTCGGGCGCCTGCTCGACGCACGCAATTTCTACATCGCCCTGGTCAACCCGGCCGGCAACGGCCTGGACTTCGTGTATTCGGTGGACGAGCACAATGCCAGCCGCGCGCCACGGCCGTTCAGCCGGGGCCTGACCGAATACGTGGTGCGCAACCGGCGCCCGCTGCTGGCGTCACGCGCGCAGATCGATGCGCTGCTGGCCAGTGGTGAAGTGCGCGAGTCCGGCGCGCGCTCGCATTGCTGGCTGGGCGTGCCGTTGCTGCGCGACGATGAGGTGGTGGGTGCGATCGTGGTGCAGAGCTACAGCGAGAACAGCACGTTCAGCGTGCACGACCAGCGGCTGCTGACCTTCGTTGCGCAGAACATCGGAACCGGGCTTGCGCGCCAGCGCGACCAGCAGCGGCTGCGTTCGGCACATGCCGAGCTGGAAAAGCGCGTTGAGGAACGCACCCGCGAACTGGCCGAGGTCAACGAAAAGCTGCTTGGGCAGATCGGTGAGCGCCTGCGTGCCGAGCAGCGCCTGACCCACCAGGCCATGCACGATGCGCTGACCGGCCTGCCCAACCGCCTGCACCTGCTGGATCGCCTGCAGGATTCACTGGCGCTGGCCAAGCGTGAGGGCGGACCGGTGTTCGCCGTGCTGTTCCTCGATCTGGACCGCTTCAAGCTGGTCAACGACAGCATCGGCCATGCCGCCGGCGACCGCATGCTGGTGGAAGTGGCCAAGCGCATCGTGTCGATGGCAGGTACCGAAGATGTGGTGGCACGGCTCGGCGGTGATGAGTTTGCTGTGCTGCTGCAGTGCCCGCAGGGCCTGGCGCAGGCACTGGATTTCGGCCAGCGGCTGCTGCTGGCGTTGCAGGAATCGATGTGGATCGCCGGGCGCGAACTGTTTCCGTCCGGCAGCCTGGGCATTGCCCTGTGGAATCCGCGCTACCGCACCGGAGAAGAGCTGCTGCGCGATGCAGATGCGGCCATGTACCGGGCCAAGGCGCAGGGCCATGACCGCTGTGCGATCTTCGACGAGGACATGCGCGAAGAAGCCATGCGCAGCCTGGACCTGGAAGCCGATCTGCGCCGTGCGATCAACAACCGCGATTTCGTACCGTTCTACCAGCCGATCGTGCGCTTGTCCGACGGCGAAGTGGTCGGTCACGAGGCGCTGCTGCGCTGGCAGCATGAGCGCCGTGGCCTGCTGCTGCCCGGCGCGTTCCTGGAGCTGGGTGAAGAGAGCGGCCTGATCGAACAGGTGGACTGGCTGATCTACGAGCAGGTCATCGCGGGGCTGGCACGGGGAGGCGAAGGCTACGTCTCGGTGAACGTGTCGCCCCGGCATTTCCGCTCGGCAGAGTTCAGTGATCGCCTGTTCGGCCTGCTCGACAGCTGTGGTGCCGATCCGCGCCGGCTGCGCCTGGAAATCACCGAGGTGGCGTTGCTGGATGACGGCCCGCACACGCTGCGCATCCTGCAGGGCCTGCGCGAGCGCGGCATCCAGGTACAGCTGGACGATTTCGGTACCGGGTTCTCCGCGCTGTCCTACCTGCACCGTTTCCCGATCAGCACGCTGAAGATCGACCAGAGCTTCATCGCCGGCCTGCACGGCCCGGAAGTGCAGAGCACGCGCGCGCTGGTTGAGGGCGTGCTGTCGCTGGCGCGCACGCTGGGCATTGAGACCATCGGCGAAGGCATCGAGACCGACGCGCAGCGGCAGACCCTGCGTGAACTGGGCTGCGACTACGGCCAGGGCTACCTGCTTGGGCGGCCCGCGCCGTGGGCGCACGCGGCGGCCTGAGCCACCGCGTACAGCTGGATCATCGCAGGGCGGCGCGGCGCTTCTCGTCGATCCACTTCGAGGCCTGGGCCGGCTGGTAGTTCTTCATCCACTCCAGCATCTCTTCGATGTCCGAGCCGTACCACAGGTCCTGGCGCTGGTCCGGATGCAGGAAGCGTTCTTCCACCATGCGATCGATCATGCCGATCAGCGGGGCGTAGAAGCCGTCCACATCGAGGAATGCGCATGGCTTGTTGCCGATGCCCAGCTGGCGCCAGGTCAGCATCTCGAAGATCTCTTCCATGGTGCCGAAGCCGCCGGGCAGGGCGACGAAACCGTCGGCAAGATCGAACATGCGCGACTTGCGCTCATGCATCGAACCGACGATCTCCAGTTCGGTCAGGCCACGGTGGGCCACTTCCCAGTCGGCCAGCTGGCGCGGGATCACGCCGGTCACCTCGCCGCCAGCGGCGAGCACGGCATTGGCCACGGTTCCCATCAGGCCGACGTTGCCGCCGCCATACACCAGGCGCAGGCCGTCGCGGGCGATGCGGTCACCCAGGGCAATGGCGCGTTCGGTGTAGGCCGGCTTGCTGCCAGCGTTGGAACCACAGTACACACAGATCGATTTCATGGATCTTCCTGTCTCTTGGCCGGAAACGAAAACGCCCCGTCGCCAACCGCAGGGCGGTCGGGGACGGGGTGTCCTTGGATTATGAGCCCTTCTGTAGAGCCGAGCCATGCTCGGCTGCTCTTCGTTCAGATCGCGGCAAAGGCCGAGTCGAGCACGGCTCGACTCTACAGACGCCAAGCAGGCTTACGCGGCAGCGGCCTGCTCGCGGCGCGGGCCTTCACGCAGGGCGCGGCCGACCATGCCCACCAGCAGGTCCAGCTCCTCGCTGTCCATGCCGAAGTGCGGGGTGAAGCGCAGCGAGTTCTCGCCGCCGTGGATCACGTTGATGCCGTGCTGGCGCAGCCATTCCTCGGTCGAGTTGGCACCGTAGCACTTGAACTGCGGGGCCAGCTCGCAGGAGAACAGCAGACCGGTGCCCTGCACCTTGGTGATCAGCCCGCCCAGCTCGTTCTTCAGCTGTTCCAGCTTGCGCACGGCCTCGGCACCGCGTTCGGCGATGTTGGCGCGCACCTGCGGGGTCAGCTGGGCCAAGGTGGCGCAGGCCACGTCCAGCGCACGCGGGTTGCTGGTCATGGTATTGCCATAGATGCCCTTGCGGTACAGCTGCGCGGCATGCTCGGTCACCGCCAGCACCGACAGCGGGTACTGCGCGGCGTTGAGGGCCTTGGAATAGGTCTCCATGTCCGGCGGGTCGAGGCCTTCGAAGCCGGGGTAATCGACCACCGACAGCACGCCATGCGCGCGCAGGCCGGCCTGGATCGAGTCGAGCAGCAGCAGGCTGCCGTGGGCACGGGTCAGTTCGCGGGCCACGGCATAGAACGACGGCGGCACCGAACGACCCGGATCGCCTTCGCCCATCACCGGCTCCAGGAACACCGCCTCGATAAACCACTGGTTGCGTGCGGCGTCCTCGAACACCTTGCGCAGGCCGGCTTCGTCGTACGGCGCCACGGTGATCACCGAGTCCTCACCGCGGTAGCTGGCCAGGTGCTGCATGTAGCTCTTGCGGCTGGAATCGGAATACAGGGCAGGGCGGTCGGTACGGCCATGGAAGCTGCCCTTGACCACCACGCGCTTGATCGCAGCGCCAGCGTGGCGCGCACCCGGGTCGGTCTGCAGCTTGGCGTTGACATCGGCGATGCGGGCGGCCAGGCCGACCGCTTCGGAACCGGAATTCAGGCACATGAAACGGGCGAACGGGCAGCCGCCACGGCGGTGGCCGATCTCGGCGCGCAGGGCGGTGATGAAGCGCTGCTGCGACAGGCTGGGGGTCATGATGTTGGCCATCACCTGCGGGCGGGCCATCGCCTCCAGCACGGCGTCAGGGGTGTGCCCGAAGCCGAGCATGCCGTAGCCGCCGGCGTCGTACAGCACGGCGCCCTTCAGGGTGACCACCCATGGGCCGCGCGCAGCCAGTGCCACGTACGGGGTCACCGCGTCATCGGCATAGAAATTGACGAAACCGTCCTGCATCGCGTCGATCTGCGCCTGTTCGTCCTGCGCCAGCAGCGGCCCCAGGTCGGCCTGCACGCGCGCGAATTCCTCGGCAGCGGCGTCCACCGCGGCGATCAGCTGCGGGTGGTTGGCGGACAGGGCGGTCAGGGTGGCATCGTCCAGCCCGGTGGTGAGACGGGTGCCGGGCTGGCTGCGCAGGGGGGCGAGGCGTTCGATGAAGCTCATTGCAGATCTCCTGAAACAATGGGTCGCACGGGTCTTCAAAAGCAAAACGCGCGTCATCACGCGCGCTTGGGGGCAGGCTCGTGCAGCGGACTTCCGGCTCGATGCTAGCACTTGTTTTTTTGCGCGATAACCCCGCAGAAACCTGTTGCATAGCAGCATTTTCCGCGACGTTCGCCGCGAAGCACGCCGGCTCGCAGACGCTGGACGTACAATGCGCGCCATTGTCGACCTGTTGCCGCCCACTGCCTTGAAGAAGTCCGATTTCCATTACGACCTGCCGGCTGAACTGATCGCGCAGGCCCCGCTGGCCGAACGTTCCGCAAGCCGCCTGCTGCTGGTACCGCCGGCGCCCGATGCCTTCACCGACCTGCAGGTGCGCGACCTGCCGTCGCTGCTGCAGCCGGGCGACCTGCTGGTGTTCAACGACACCCGGGTGATCCCGGCGCGCCTGTTCGGGCAGAAGGCCAGCGGTGGCCGCGTGGAGATACTGATCGAGCGCCTGCTGGGCGGCCAGCAGGCACGTGCCCAGGTGGGCGCCAGCAAGTCACCGAAGGCCGGCAGCCGCATCGCGCTGGATGCCGGCGGTGAAGCAGAAGTGCTGGGCCGCGATGGCGAGTTCTACGTACTGCAGTTCCATGTGCCGGAATCGCTGGAACAGTGGCTGCTGCATGCCGGCCGCCTGCCGCTGCCGCCGTACATCCAGCGCGAGCCGGGCGTGGACGACCGCGAGCGCTATCAGACTGTGTTCGCGCGCGAAGTGGGGGCGGTGGCGGCGCCGACCGCCGGCCTGCATTTCGACGAACCGCTGCTGGCCGCGCTGAAGGACAAGGGCGTGGAGTTCGGGCACGTCACCCTGCACGTGGGTGCAGGCACCTTCCAGCCGGTGCGTGCCGATGACCTGAAGGACCACGTGATGCACCGCGAGTGGCTGAACGTGGGTGCCGAGCTGGTGCAGCAGGTGCGGCGCACGCGTGCCGCCGGCGGCCGCGTGATCGGCGTCGGCACCACCGTGGTGCGCGCGCTGGAAAGCGCGATGCGCGACGGCGAGCTGCTGCCGTTTGCCGGCGAAACGCAGATCTTCATCACCCCCGGCTACCGCATCCGCAGCGTCGACGCGATGGTGACCAACTTCCACCTGCCGGAAAGCACGCTGCTGATGATGATCTCCGCGTTCGCCGGCAAGGAGCGCGTGTTCGAGGCCTACCGGCACGCGATCGAGCAGCGCTACCGCTTCTTCAGCTACGGCGACGCGATGCTGCTGTTCCCGCAGGCGGGGTAGGGCGCTGACCTCTGCCTGCTTGTGGTGGGTGCGCACCGTTGGTGCGCACTTGCAGGTGCCTGGAGACCAGGAAAGCCACGCATGGCGTGGCTCTACTGCCGTGCCGTTCAGGCCTGAATGGGCGGTCGAGCCGGTTTTGGGAGACAATGAGCAACTATTTGCCCGAATGACCGCTCCATGTCCCGACTGCAGTTCCAGCTCCAGACCCGCGATGGCCGTGCCCGCCGTGGCCGCCTGACCTTCCCGCGTGGCACGGTGGAAACACCGGCCTTCATGCCGGTCGGGACCTATGGCTCGGTCAAGGGCATCCTGCCGGACCAGGTGCGTGCGCTGGGCGCCGAGATCATCCTCGGCAATACCTTCCACCTGTACCTGCGCCCGGGCCTGGACATCATCGCCGACCACGGCGGCCTGCACGGCTTCTGCCGCTGGGATGGCCCGATCCTGACCGACTCCGGTGGCTTCCAGGTGTTCTCGCTGGCCCACCGCCGCAAGATCACCGAGCAGGGCGTGACCTTTGCCTCGCCCACCGACGGCGCCCGTGTGTTCCTGGGCCCGGAAGAGAGCATGAAGATCCAGAAGGTGCTCGATTCGGACGTGGTGATGATCTTCGACGAGTGCACCCCGTACCCGGCCACCGAGGATGTGGCGCGCCGGTCGATGGAGCTGAGCCTGCGCTGGGCCCAGCGCAGCCGCAACGCGCATGACGAGCTGGGCAATGACGCGGCCCTGTTCGGCATCGTCCAGGGCGGCGTGCACACCGACCTGCGCAGCCGCTCGGCCGAGGCCCTGCAGGCGATCGGCTTCGACGGCTATGCCATCGGCGGCCTGGCTGTGGGCGAGCCGGAGCACGAGCGCAACGCCATGCTCGACCACCTGGACCCGGAGCTGCCAAGCGACCGTCCGCGCTACCTGATGGGCGTGGGCCGGCCGGAGGACCTGGTCGAGGGGGTCGCACGTGGCGTGGACATGTTCGACTGCGTGATGCCGACGCGCAACGCCCGCAACGGCCACTATTTCACCTCGTTCGGCACCGTTCGCATCCGAAATTCCCAGTACGCGCGGGACATGGACCCGATCGAGCCGGGCTGCGGCTGCGTGGCCTGCACCGGCGGTTACACGCGTTCCTACCTGCGCCACCTGGACCGCTGCAACGAGATGCTGGCGCCGATGCTCGGTACCCTGCACAACCTGTTCTATTACGAAAAGCTGATGGCCGACATCCGCGCGGCCATCGAGGCGGGAACCTTCCTGGCCTTCCGCGAGTCCTTCTACGCGGCACGCGGGGCGGTGGCCCCGCCCCTGTAACCCGAACGCCCCTGCCAAACGGCCCAAGGACGAACGCCCGGGGCCGTGGCATACTTCAAGGCTGACCCAGATCCGCGGTCGACACCTCGTGCCCGTGAAAGGGCCGAAGCGCCGCCCAACCAAAGGACCAACGATGAACCTGCTTGCTTTCCTGATTCCCGCCGCCCACGCCCAGGCCGCCGGCGGCCAACCGCAGGGCATGGGCCTGACCACGCTGCTGTTCCCGGTCATCCTGATCGCCATCATGTACTTCCTGATGATCCGCCCGCAGATGAAGCGGCAGAAGGAGCACAAGGCCATGCTGGAGAAGATCAAGCGTGGCGATGAAGTGCTGACCAACGGCGGCATCGCCGGCACCGTCACCGACATCGGCGACAACTTCATCACCATTGAAGTGGCTGACAACGTGCGCATCCGCGTGCAGAAGGGCGCTGTCGGCAACGTGCTGCCGGCCGGTACCCTGAAGTCGGCCCAGTAAGCCACTCCCTTTCCGATGCACAACCGCGGCGCCGGGGATGGCGCCGCGCGGGACCCAAGCAATGCTCGAATTTCCACGCTGGAAGTACGTCGTCATCCTGATCGTACTGGCGCTCAGCGCGCTGTACGCGCTGCCCAACATCTACCAGAAGGACCCGGCCCTCCAGATCACCGCCAACCGTGGCGGGCAGATCGACGATGCGCTGCGCGACCGTGTGCTGGCCGACCTGAAGACGGCCGGTGTCACCCCCGTCGGTGTCGAGAAGGAAGGGGAAAGCCTGATTGTCCGCCTGCCGGACCTGAAGGCGCAGTCCGCTGCCAGCGACGCCCTGCGCGACACCGTCGGCGAAAAGTACACCGTGGCCCTGAACCTGGCCTCGACCGTGCCGGACTGGCTGGCCAACCTCGGCGGTCGCCCGATGGTGCTGGGCCTGGACCTGCAGGGTGGTGTGCACTTCGTGCTGCAGGTCGACCAGAAGGCCGCCCTCGACAAGCGCCTGGACGCCTACACTGAAGACGTGCGCAGCACCCTGCGTGACGCGCGCATCGCGTACCAGTCGGTGGAGCGTCGCGCGGACAACAGCATCGTGGCCAACCTGAGCCCGTCCGCCGGTGATGACGCCGCACAGCGTGCCCGTGCGGCGCTGGTGAAGGCGCAGCCGACGCTCGGCTACGACGTCAGCGGCAACCGAATCACGGTGACCGTGCCGGAGACCGAGATCGCGCAGATCGCCAATGGCGCCATCGAGCAGAACATCAACACCCTGCGCAACCGCGTGAACCAGCTCGGCGTCGCCGAGCCGATCATCCAGCGCCAGGGTGCCGACCGCGTGGTCGTGCAGCTGCCCGGCGTGCAGGACACTGCCGAAGCCAAGCGCATGATCGGCGCCACCGCCACCCTGGAATACCGCGCGGTGGTCGAGGGCAATGCCCAGGACGCCATCGACTCCGGCCGCATCCCGCCGGAAGCGAAGGTCTATCAGCGCCGTGACGGCGGCGGTCCGATCCTGCTGAACAAGCGCGTGATCGTCACCGGCGACCAGATGGTCGGCGCGCAGGCGGTGACCGACTCCACCAGCGGTGCCCCGGCGGTCAGCGTGACGCTGAACAACGTCGGCGGCCAGCGCATGTTCGACTTCACCAGCGCCAACGTGAACAAGCCGATGGCGGTGGTGTATACCGAACGCGTGCCGACCGTGACTCTGGTTGACGGCCAGGAAGTGCGTGGCTTCAAGGTCAACGAGGAAGTGATCTCGGTGGCCAACATCAACGGCGTGTTCGGCAAGAACTTCCAGACCACCGGCCTGCAGAAGAAGGAAGCCGACGACCTGGCCAAGCTGCTGAAGTCCGGCTCGCTGGCCGCGCCGATGGACTTCGTCGAAGAGCGTGTGGTCGGCCCGAGCCTCGGCGCCGAGAACGTCAAGAACGGCATGCGCGCAGTGGTGTTCGCGTTCCTGTTCACCCTGGTGTTCTTCAGCGTCTACTACCGCATGTTCGGTGTGATCACCTCGATCGCGATGCTGTTCAACCTGCTGATCGTGGTGGCGGTGATGTCGCTGTTTGGCGCGACCATGACCCTGCCGGGCTTCGCCGGCCTGGCGTTGTCGGTCGGCCTGTCGGTGGACGCCAACGTGCTGATCAACGAGCGTATCCGTGAAGAGCTGCGTGCCGGCGTGCCGGGCAAGACCGCGATCGTGACCGGTTACGAGCGTGCCTCGGGCACCATCCTCGACGCCAACCTGACCGGCCTGATCGTCGGTGTGGCGCTGTTCGCATTCGGTACCGGTCCGCTGAAGGGCTTCGCACTGACCATGATCATCGGTATTTTCGCCTCCATGTTCACCGCGATCACCGTGTCGCGTGCGCTGGCGACGCTGATCTACGGCCGTCGCAAGAAGCTCCAGAACGTGGCCATCTGACGGGACGACACGCACAATGAAACTGTTTCCGCTGCACATCCTCCCGAACGACACCAAGATCGACTTCATGCGCTGGCGCCATGTCGCCATGGCAGTCACCATCGTGGTGTTCCTGGCCTCGGTCGCCATCATCGGCATCAAGGGCTTCAACTACGCGCTGGACTTCACCGGTGGCACCCTGATCGAAGCCCGCTTCGACAAGCCGGTGGACGTCGAGCAGGTCCGCAACAAGCTCGAGCAGAGTGGCTTCGAAGGCGCCCAGGTCCAGAGCGTCGGTGGCAACACCGACCTGCTGATCCGCCTGGCCCCGCACGGTGAGCATGCGCCGGGTACCGGTGACGCCGCCGCCGAGGACAAGGCCACCGCTGCCGCCGTGGTGAAGGCGCTGTCTTCTGCCGACAACCAGGCCACCGTGCTGCGCAACGAGTTCGTCGGCCCGCAGATCGGCAAGGATCTGGCGATGAATGGCCTGTACGCCACCATCTTCATGCTGGCCGGCTTCCTGATCTACATCGCAGTGCGCTTCGAGTGGAAGTTCGCGGTCACCGCCAGCATCGTGGCGATGTTCGACCTGATCGTGACGGTCGCTTACGTGTCCCTGCTGGGTCGTGAGTTCGACCTGACCGTGCTGGCCGGCCTGCTGTCGGTGATGGGCTTTGCGATCAACGACATCATCGTGGTCTTCGACCGCGTCCGCGAGAACTTCCGCAGCCTGCGCGTGGACTCGATGGAAGTGCTGAACCGTTCGATCAACCAGACGCTGTCGCGTACGGTGATCACCGCGGTGATGTTCTTCCTGTCGGCGCTGGCGCTGTACATGTACGGCGGCAGCTCGATGGAAGGCCTGGCCGAGACGCACATGATCGGTGCGGTGATCGTGGTGCTGTCCTCGATCCTGGTGGCGGTGCCGATGCTGACGATCGGTTTCCTGCGTGTCAGCAAGCAGGACCTGCTGCCGAAGGCGAAGGACGTCGAGGCCCTGGCCCGTCGCCCGTAAACGCCTGCTGCACGCAGCACACAGAGAACCCCGCGCAAGCGGGGTTTTTTGTGTGCAGGGCTTGCAGCCCTGCACCCGCGGTAGTGCCGGCCGCTGGCCGGCAACAGCAACAGCGTGCATTCCGTGGTTGGGCGGGGCGGTGTCGGAGTGCGGGGACGCCGCAAGTACGTCCGTGTAGGCTTGGCAGCCGCATCCATGCGGCTGACACCCCGCACTCCGACACCGCCCCACCTTTGACAGATTCCTGCGGCTGTCGGTAGGTGTCGACTTTGGTCGACACATCTGTCAGATATCGAATGAATTCAACCGTGTCGACCAAGGTCGACACCTACCAAGGCCGCACGCCGTTCCAACAGATCGCGGAAGTCTGTCGAAGGCGGGGTGGGTCCGGTTGAGGGGGCGTGAGCCGCATGGATGCGGCGACCGAGCTTACATGGACGTACTTGCAGCGTCCCCCTCAACCGGACCCACCCCGCCCACCCCCAGGAACCCAGCTTTTGACGTTGCTCTGGCTCTGGCCGTTGCTCAGGCCTCTGCGGGTGCAGGGTGCAACCCTGCAAAACAAACCCCACCCTACGCCAGCGTCGGTTGTGCATTCGGCCCCCGCGCACTACGATCCTGCGGTTCGCGCGCGCAGGCGCGCACCCGTATTCCTGCTGAGCGCCCCGTGCGCCGCATCTGCCAACCCGAGGTATCCATGGTCATCAAACCGCGCGTCCGCGGCTTCATCTGCGTCACCACCCACCCGACCGGCTGCGAGGCCGCGGTCAAGCAGCAGATCGACTACATCCGCGCGCGTCCGCCGATCCAGAACGGCCCCAAGCGCGTGCTGGTGATCGGCGCCTCCACCGGCTACGGCCTGGCTGCGCGCATCACCGCTGCCTTCGGCAGCGGCGCCGCGACCCTGGGCATTTTCTTCGAGCGCCCGGGTACCGAATCCAAGCCGGGCACCGCGGGCTGGTACAACTCGGCTGCGTTCCACAAGTACGCCGACGAAGCCGGCCTGTACGCCAAGAGCATCAACGGCGATGCCTTCTCCGATGAAGTGAAGGCGAAGACCATCGAAATGATCAAGGCCGATCTCGGCCAGGTCGACCAGGTCGTCTACAGCCTGGCGGCGCCGCGTCGCAAGCACCCCAAGACCGGTGAAGTCATCAGCTCCACGCTTAAGCCGATCGGCGAGCCGATCACCCTGCGCGGCCTGGATACCGACAAGGAAGTAATCACGGAAACCACCCTGCAGCCGGCTACCCCGGAAGAGATCGCTGGCACCGTCGCGGTGATGGGTGGCGAAGACTGGCAGATGTGGATCGACGCGCTGGCCGACGCCGGCGTGCTGGCCAACGGCTGCACCACCACGGCCTTCACCTACGTGGGCGAAGAGATCACCCAGGCGATCTACTGGAACGGCTCGATCGGCGCCGCCAAGAAGGACCTGGACACCAAGGTGCTGGGCCTGCGCGAGAAGCTGGCGAAAATCGGCGGCGACGCGCGCGTGTCGGTGCTGAAGGCCGTGGTCACCCAGGCCAGCTCGGCCATTCCGACCATGCCGCTCTACCTGTCGCTCCTGTTCAAGGTGATGAAGGAAAAGGGCACCCACGAAGGCTGCATCGAGCAGCTGGGCGTGCTGTACGACATCCTCTACGGCGGCAAGGCCGACGGCGTGGCGATCGATCGCCTGCGCCACGATCTGGTCGATGGCGATGGCCATACCGTCGCGCTGGTCGACGAGGAAGGCCGCCTGCGTGCCGACTACAAGGAAATGGCGGCAGACGTGCAGGGCAAGGTGGTCGCGCTGTGGCCGCAGGTCACCAATGAGAACCTGTACGAGATCAGCGACCTGGCCGGCTACAAGGCCGACTTCCTGCGCCTGTTCGGTTTTGGCGTGGAGGGTGTCGACTACGAGGCCGACGTCAATCCGGACGTGAAGATCGATAATCTGGTCGACATGACCTGATCAATGAAAAGGCCGGCGAAAGCCGGCCTTCTCTTTTGGTGGGGCCGGCCGCTGGCCGGCAACCCTGGGTACCAAAGGCTGCCGGCCAGCGGCCGGCACTACCCCGGTCACCCGAACTCAAACCCCATCTCCGGCAGCGCCGGGCCGACGAAGTCGCCCTGCACGTAGTCCACGCCGGCACTGAACAGCAGGGTCATCGAATTGGCGTCGCTGACGAACTCGGCGATGGTGCGGATGCCGGCCTCCTGCGCGCGTGCGGTGATCTGGCTGATGCGGTCGATGTTCTCGCGGGTGGCCGCCAGATCGCTGGTGAAACCGCGGTCCAGCTTGAGGAACTGCGGCTGGAAGTGGGCGAGCAGCTGGAACGAGTCCAATCCCGAACCGAACTGCTCCAGCCCGATGCGGCAGCCCAGTGGCGCCACTTCGGCAAGGAACTGCTGCGCACTGCGCAGGTGGGTGAACACCTTCGCTTCCGGCGCATGCAGCCACAGCCGTTCGCCGGGCACGCCCTGCGCCTGCAGCTCGCGCCGCAGGGTGGCGATCATCTCTGGGTCGTCGAACGATTCCGGCGTTACCTTCACCAGAACCTGGGTGGCATGGCCCTGGCGTGCGCGCTGACCCAGTACGGCGATGGCCTGCGAAACCACCCAGCGGTTGATCTCCGCCAGCAGGCCGTACTCCTCGGCGATGCCCAGGAACGCGGTCGGGCTCAGCAGTTCGCCGTTGTGCTCCAGGCGCAGGTAGGCCTCGTACAGCTCCAGCGGCTCGCCCTGCAGGTTCAGCACCGGCTGGTAGTGCAGCTGGAAGCCGTCGCCGGCCAGTGCTTCACGGATACGGGTGACCCAGCGCAGCACGCGTTCTTCCTCGACGCGGTCGGCCGCAGCCGGGTCGAAGATGCGGCAGGTATTGCCCAGTTCGGCGGCGGCATGCGTGCACTCGCTGGCGCGTGCGAGCACCTGGCCGATGCTGGCGATCTTCTCGCCCACCTGCACGCCACCGATGCTGACCGTCACCGTGGCCGAGCGCGCGCCGATGCTGAACACATGCGCTGCATACGCTTCGCGGATGCGCTCGGCCAGTGCCACGGTCTGCGCGTAGGGCCCGGCCTGCAGCACGGCGAAATTGTGTTCGCCGAAACGGGCCAGCTGCGCGTCCTCGCCAACGACCTCGGCCAGCAGGCCGGCAAGGGCGCCGATCAGCGCGTCGGCCGAGGCCAGGCCGATGTCCGGCAGCAGGCGCGCGTAGTGGTCCGGCTCGATCAGCAGCAGGCCGAACTGGCCTTCGCTGCGCCCGGCCTGTGCCACTGCGCTTTCCAGCTGCAGCATGAAGGTCGGGCGGTTGAGCAGGCCCGTGACCTGATCGCGCTGGCGCAGGTCCTCGACCTCGCGGGCCAGCTCCGGATCGAACTCCATGCGGCGGCGAAGCACCACCTGCAGGCAGGATTCGCCTTCGTAGGTGGCGGCGGTGAATTCCATGGTTGCCGCGAACGTACTGCCATCCTCGTGGCGGGCATCGAGCTGGTATTGCGGCGGCGGCGCCTCGCCACGGCTCAGGCCCTTCAGCAGCTGCTTGAAGCCTTCCACATGCTGCGCGGCGACCATGTCCAGCAGCGAGATGCCTTCAATGTCGTCGAACTGCTCGTAGCCGAACATTTCCAGGTAGGCATCGTTGGCACGGATGTGCATGCCTTCGTGCACGTAGGCGATGGGATCGCGCGAAGAGGCGATCAGCGCATCGCAGCGGCGCTCGGTCTCGCGCATCTGCGCTTCGATGCGGCGCAGGCCGCGACGGGCCTGCAGGTCCACCCATTGGTCGCGGACCACGGCCAACAGATGCTCGGAGCGCTGGCGCAGGGCGAGGGCACGGATGCCGTGGCTGCTGGCCTGCACCAGCTCGTCCTCGTCGATGCGATCGGCCAGCAGCACCAGCGGAATGTCCTTGCCGCTGGCGGCGATGTGCTGGGCCACCAGCGGCAGCGGGATGCCCTGCGAGGGGGACGCCAGCACCAGGTCGATGGCCTGGCTGGACAGCACCTGGGACAGCTCGGCCGCATCCTGTGGACGCCAAGGGCGCACCGCGATGCCGCTGTTGCGCAGCGTGCTGACGATGGCTTCGGCATTCTCGCCGCTGTCATCGACGATCAGCAGGCGGATGGTGATGTCGTTCGCGTTCTGCATGCACTGCTCCCCAATCTGCGAATCTAGATACACGATGCGCGGCGAACCGTCCATGCGCGCGCCCTTTGCACGCATCGAACGGCGATCTGGTTCACACCACGCCACCGGCCGCGTGGCCGCTGGCCCAGGCCCACTGGAAGTTGTAGCCGCCCAGCCAGCCGGTCACATCCAGCACCTCGCCGACGAAATGCAGGCCGGGTACGCGCTTGGATTCCATCGTCGAGGACGACACCTCGGCGGTATCCACGCCGCCCAGGGTGACTTCGGCGGTGCGATAGCCCTCGGTGCCACTGGCCACCAGCGGGAACGCGCCGATCAGCTGCGCGGCCTGGCGCAGCACCGGCTCGTCCAGCTGGCGCACGGGCCGGTCGGGCAGCCAGTGCTCGCACAGGCGCTGCGCCAGCCGCTTCGGCAGTACCTCGGCCAGCACCGTGCGCAGCTCGGCGGCCGGGCGCTCGCGCTTCATCTGGCGCAGCCACTCGCCGGCATCCTGGCCGGGCAGCAGGTCCAGCTCCAGCGCATCGCCGGGTTGCCAGAACGAGGAGATCTGCAGGATCGCCGGGCCGCTCACGCCGCGATGGGTCAGCAGCATGAAGTTCTGGAAGCTCTTGCCGTTGCAGCGCGCCTCGATCGGCAGGGCGACACCACTCAGGTCGGCCAGCCGTTCCTGGTGCTTGCCGCTGAGCGTCAGCGGCACCAGCCCGGCGCGGGTCGGCAGCACCTGATGGCCGAACTGGCGGGCAATCTCGTAGCCAAAGCCGGTGGCGCCCATGCTCGGAATCGACAGGCCGCCGGTGGCAACCACCAGCGAGGCGCAGTGGAACAGGCCCTGCGTGGTGTGCACGCGGAACCCGTCGCTGCCGTGCTCGATGCGCTGCACGCTGCATTCGGTGCGGATCTGGGCACCGGCCGCCTGGCATTCGTCCACCAGCATCTTCACGATCTGCTTGGACGAGATGTCGCAGAACAGCTGGCCCAGCTCCTTTTCGTGATAGGCGATGCCGTGCTTGCTGACCAGCTCGATGAAGTGCCAGGGCGTGTAGCGCGCCAGCGCCGATTTGCAGAAGTGCGGGTTGGCCGACAGGAAGTTGGCCGGGGTGGTGCCGGTGTTGGTGAAGTTGCAGCGGCCACCGCCGGACATCAGGATCTTCTTGCCGACCTTGTTGGCATGGTCGATCACCTGCACCTGGCGGCCGCGCTGGCCAGCCGTGATCGCGGTCATCAGCCCGGCCGCGCCGGCGCCGATGACCACCACGTCGCAACGGATCGTGCTCATGCCTTGGCGCGCTTGCGCCAGTTCGGGACCACGTCGAGCTGCATCTGATCGTTGAGCAGCTGCACTTCACCGTCCTGGATCAGCACGCTCCAGCGCATCGCGCGCTGGATCTGCTGGCCCCACAGTTCGACGAAGGCACCATCGAGGTCAACCACCGACAGGTTGTCGAAGCGCGCCAGGCCCTTGCCCTGCTTGCCCCACCAGATCTCCGAGGCGTTGCCGCCGTAATTGACCACCTGCACCTGTCGGCTGCGGTTGCTGGCCTTGCGGATGCGGGTTTCGTCGGGATGGCCCAGGTCGATCCATTGCAGGATGTCGCCGGTGTAGTCGTGTTCCCACAGGTCCGGCTCATCGTCGGTACTCAGGCCGCGGCCGAATTCCAGGCGGTCGCCGGCGTTCAGCGCGAAGGCGAGCAGGCGCACCATCAATCGTTCGTCGGTCTCGGACGGGTGCTGGGCCAGGGTCAGGTTGTGGGTCGCGTAGTAGCCGCGATCCATGTCGCTGATCTGCAGTTCGGCCTTGCGGATGGTGGCGGTAAGAGCCATGGGGGATCCGTGGACTAAAGACGTCAATGATAGAGGTTTGCTCCAAGGGTGTCCGTTGCCGGGCTGTCTGCGCAGTGTCAACGGTGGCACTCTTGGCGCTCTTTCCCGTGGCCGGAATGGACGCCATGACCCTGCCCAGCCACCTGCAGCTGCCCCCCGGCCACTGGCCCAGCCTGCTCGATGGCCTGTGCGCGCGTTTCCCGAGCATCGGTCGCGCGCAATGGCAGGACCGCTTCGCCCGAGGCCGTGTGCAGGATGCGCAGGGCAGGGCACTGGCGCCGGACATGCCCTGGCAGGTGGGGCTGGAAATCCAGTACTTCCGCGAGGTTGCCGACGAGCCGGTGATTCCCTTCGCCGAGACCATCCTGCATCTGGATGCGCACCTGCTGGTGGCCGACAAGCCGCACTTCCTACCGGTAACGCCGGCCGGTGGGTATGTGCGCGAAACCCTGCTGTCGCGCTTGGTCGCACGCACCGGCAACACCGAACTGGCGCCGTTGCACCGCCTGGACCGGCTGACCGCCGGCCTGGTGCTGTTCTCGACCCAGGCAGCCACGCGCGATGCCTATCAGCGGCTGTTCCGCGAGCGGCGCATCGAGAAGACCTATGAGGCGTTGGCACCGGCGCTGCCCGGGCTGGCGTTTCCGTTGCTGCGGGACAGTCGTCTGGTGCCGGGGGAGCCGTTCTTCCGCATGGCCGAAGTGCCGGGCGAGCCCAATGCGCGCAGCCTGATCGAGCCGATCGAGGCCGAAGGGCCGATCTGGCGCTACCGGCTGAAGCCGGAAACCGGTCGCAAGCACCAGCTGCGCGTGCATATGGCCGCGCTGGGCGCACCGATCGAGGGCGACGACCTTTACCCGCAGCTGCAGTCGCGGCTGGAGGGCAGCGCCGAGCCTGCACTGCAGCTGCTGGCACAGGTGCTGGCCTTCGATGATCCGCTGACCGGGGAACCGCGGCGGTTCAGCAGCCAGCGCCGCCTGTGCCTGCCCGCCCAGAGCGGGTAGGGCCGTTCAGCGAACCGGGCGCCGCGCCAGCCAGCGGTCCAGCTCGGCGGCGAACAGCTGCCGGTCGCGCTGGCCCAGTGGCGGCGGGCCGCCGGTCTGGACCCCGGCGCCGCGCAGTTCTTCCATGAAATTGCGCATCGACAGCCGCTCGGCCATGTTGTTCGGCGTGTACAGCTGGCCGCGCGGGTTCAGCGCCACGGCCTTCTTCTCCAGCACCAGCGCGGCCAGCGGGATGTCCTGGGTGACGACCAGGTCTCCGGCAGCGACCCGTTCGACGATGGCGCTGTCGGCCACGTCCAGGCCCTGGGGCACCTGGATCGAACGCAGCCAGCGTGAGGGCGGGGTGCGGATCCACTGGTTGGCAACCAGGGTCAGTTCGATCCCAACGCGTTCAGCGGCACGGAACAGGATGTCGCGAATGACGGTGGGGCAGGCGTCCGCGTCCACCCAGATGCGGGGGAGGGCGGGTTCAGCTTGGGTTTCAGCTTCAGTCATTTACCCAGTGTAGGGTAGGAAAATCCTGAATGGGGACTCGGGGTTAGCCTCGATCGGCTGCCAGCCCTTGTCACGTCTAGCGGGCGGGGCCAGCCGATGAACGTCCGGGCTATCGCTTTTTGCAGAAAACACGCGTATCGTTCGTCCCACTGTGTTTGCTAGGGTCACCGTGAATCGTGGCCTGGTGCAGTTGATCTCACGATCCGCTCATCGATCCGCTTTACCAACGCCTGCAACTCAGTCTCGGCCCCGATACCCGGTGGCTGCGATTTTTTCAACATGTGTTTCAGGAGTTAGTCAAATGTCTGATCGTCAGACCGGCACCGTCAAGTGGTTCAACGACGCCAAGGGCTTCGGCTTCATCACCCCGGAAAGCGGCCCGGACCTGTTTGTGCACTTCCGTGCCATCCAGGGCACCGGCTTCAAGACCCTGCAGGAAGGCCAGAAGGTTACCTTCATCGCCGTCCAGGGCCAGAAGGGTATGCAGGCTGACCAGGTGCAGGCGGTCTAATCCGTCTGCTACCGTTTGGTAGCCAGAACGCCGGAAGCGAAAGCTTCCGGCGTTTTTTATTGCCTGCTGCTTTGTAGAGTCGAGCGTGCTCGACTGTCTCTGGAAAGCAGTCGAGCACGCTCGACTCTACAAAGGGCATGCAGCTGGCGCGGTACGATGCAGGCCTCCCCAAGGATCATCCCCATGCGCATCGTCCACCACCTGGAAAACTCCCGTTCCCTGCGTGTGCTGTGGATGCTGGAGGAGCTGGGGCTGGACTACGAACTGCGCCGTTATCCCCGCGATCCGAAGACGCTGCTGGCACCGCCCGAACTGCGTAACGTGCATCCGCTGGGCAAGTCGCCGGTGCTGCAGGATGGCGAGCTGGTACTGGCCGAGTCCGGTGCCATCCTCGACTACCTCGCGGATCGCTATGACACCCAACGCCAGCTGTCGCCGTCACCGATGCCGGCTGATGGCGCCGAGCGCATCGCCTACCGCTACTGGCTGCACTACGCCGAAGGCTCGGCGATGCCGCCGCTGCTGCTGACCCTGGTGATGGGCCGCATCCGCAACGCGCCGATGCCGTTCTTCGCCCGCCCGATTGCGCGCAGCATCGCCGACAAGGCCGAGCGTGGCTTCATCGGCCCACAGCGGCGCCTGCACCTGGACTGGATGGAGCGCCGCCTGTCTGAAAGCCCATGGTTCGCCGGCGAACGCTTCAGTGCGGCCGACATCCAGATGAGCTTCCCGATCCAGGCGGCCGCCGCGCGCGGCGGTGGCCTCGACGACAAGCCGGCGCTGCGTGGCTTCCTCAAGCGTATCGGCGAGCGCCCGGCCTACCAGCGTGCCGAGGCCCACGGCGGTCATCTGCAGGCGCTCAGCGGCAATTGAGGCGGGCGGCGGTCGTCCCCATCTTCAGCACCATGGATACCGACAGCCCCCGTTTCGACAACCGCCTGCTGCACACCCTGCCGGGCGACCCCGAATCCGGCCCGCGCCGCCGCGAAGTGCTGGGCGCGGCCTGGTCGCCGGTGATGCCGACTCCAGTGACGGCGCCTACGCTGCTGGCTTGGGCGCCGGACGTCGCCGCGATGCTCGGCTTCGATACCGCTGAAGTCGAAAGCGAAGGCTTCGCGCAGGTGTTCGGCGGCAATGCGCTGTACGCCGGCATGCAGCCGTGGGCGGCCAATTACGGTGGCCATCAGTTCGGCCACTGGGCGGGCCAGCTCGGCGACGGCCGCGCGATCTCGCTGGGCGAACTGGTCGCACCGGATGGCCGTCATTGGGAACTGCAGCTGAAGGGTGCCGGTCCCACGCCGTATTCGCGCGGTGCTGATGGCCGCGCAGTGCTGCGCTCATCCATCCGTGAATTCCTGTGCAGCGAAGCGATGCATCACCTGGGCGTGCCGACCACGCGCGCGTTGTCGCTGGTCGGCACCGGCGAAGACGTGGTACGCGACATGTTCTACGACGGCCACCCGCGTGCCGAGCCCGGCGCCATCGTGTGCCGGGTATCGCCCTCGTTCCTGCGCTTTGGTTCATTCGAACTGCCAGCGTCACGCGGCGAAACTGCCTTGTTGCGGCAGCTGGTCGACGCGTGCATCGCCCGCGACTTTCCGGAGCTCGAAGGGCAGGGTGAGGCGCTGTACGGCGACTGGTTCGCGCAGATCGCGGTGCGCACTGCCGAGATGATCGCGCACTGGATGCGCGTCGGTTTCGTGCATGGCGTGATGAACACCGACAACCTGTCCGTGCTCGGCCTCACGCTCGACTACGGTCCTTATGGCTGGGTCGAGGACTTCGACCCGGACTGGACGCCGAACACCACCGACGCGCAGGGCCGCCGTTATCGTTTCGGTACCCAGCCGCAGGTGGCGTACTGGAACCTGAGCCGGTTGGCGCAGGCGCTGTCGCCGTTGTTTGCCGATGTGTCGCCGCTGCAGGCCGGTCTGGCGGCCTACCAGTCCACCTTCGTGGCCTGCACCCGACGCGATGCCGCAGCCAAGCTGGGCCTGGCCGCCGCCGACGATGACGACCTGGGGCTCTACCAGCGCTGGCAGCAGCTGATGCAGGACGGCGGCATGGACATGACCCTGGCCTGGCGTGCGCTGATGCGGGTTGATCCAGCGGCGCCAGACGTGGGCGTGCTGGATGCGGTGTACTACGACGAGTCGCGCCAGCAGGCGGTGCAGGCGCCGTTGCAGCAGTGGCTGCAGGACTACGCGGCGCGGTTGCAGGCCGATCCACTTTCGGCCAGTGAGCGCGCGGCGAAGATGGCCAAAGCCAATCCGCTGTATGTGCTGCGCAACTGGCTGGCCCAGGAGGCGATCGACCGCGCAGAGCAGGGTGACCTCGGTGGCGTTCACGCACTGCAGGACGTGCTGCGCGATCCATACACCGAGCGTGCGGGGCTGGAACACTTCGCCGGCAAGCGCCCGGCGTGGGCAGACAACCGCGCTGGCTGCTCTATGCTGTCCTGCAGTTCCTGAGGGTGGGTTTCGGCAGGGCTGCGCCCTGCACCTGCAGAGGCCACCGCGCAAGCAACGGCCAAAGCCAAAGCGGCTCTGGATTGCTGATGGTCTGGCGGGACGGTGTGGGGCTGCAGGACACGCCGTAAACCCGTCCATGGGGGCTCGATGGCGCCATCCATGGCGCCAACGGTCCTGCAGCCCCACACCGCCCCACCTCCGACAGATTCCCGCTGCTGTGGGTAGGTGTCGACCTTGGTCGACACGGTAGATCCACGCTATGCGTGGATGCTCTTCGTTCAATCTTCGAAATGTTCGATTTCGATAGAGATTCATCCACGCATGGCGTGGATCTACGACAGATCGCAGGAAACTGTCGAAGGCGGGGTGGGTCCGGTTGCGGGAGTGTCCGCGGCATGGGCCCGAGGCATGCCTCGGGCGGGTTGGGCAGGACGCCCAACCCCGGTCTTGCCGTGTGCGCAGGACAGCGCACACGAGCAAGCCGCGGCCAAGCCCCCACGGACGGGTTTACGGCGTCTCCCGCAACCGGACCCACCCCGTCATCCCACAGGAAACCCGCTGTTGCCCTTGCTGTTGCCGTTGAGGTTGAGGTTGCCGGCCAGCGGCCGGCACTACCGCAGGTGCCGGGCGCAGCCCGGCCGACACCCCCAACAGGCAGCCGGCGCCCGGAACAGGTACCCTATGCCGCCATCAGACAACCAACGTGACATGACCGACGCCCTCGTCGCTCCGCAGTGGGCCTCCCGCCTGCGCGACATCGCCGACTTCCCCAAGCCCGGCATCCTCTTCAAGGACATCATGCCGCTGCTCGCCCATGGCGAGGACTTCCGCGGTGCCATCACCGCGATGGCCGACCGTTGGCGCGACCAGAAGCTGGACGCGGTGATCGGTATCGAATCGCGTGGCTTCATCCTCGGCGCCGCGATGGCGCTGGAACTGGGCGTGGGCTTCGTGCCGGTGCGCAAGCCGGGCAAGCTGCCGGGCCAGGTGCTGCGCGAGGAATACACGCTGGAATACCGCAGTGACTGCATCGAAGTGCACGCCGACGCGCTGCCGGCCGGGGCCCGCGTGGCGATCATCGACGACGTGCTGGCCACCGGCGGCACGCTGGTCGCTGCGCTGTCGCTGGTGCGCCGCCTGGGCGTTGACGTGGTCGGTGCCGGCGTACTGGTCGAACTGGACGGCCTGGGTGGTCGCGCCCGCTGGGAATCGGATCTGCCGCTGCACACCGAACTGGTGTTCTGATCGAAGGGCAGGTGCCAACCAAGGTTGGCATCTACCAGAGCGAATGGCCGGGAACCGGTAGTTGCCAACCTTGGTTGGCAGCGCCTTTCGCGACTGACGCCGCGGAATGGGCCAACCAAGGTTGGCCACTACCAGGTCAGATCGTTGCCAACCGTGGTTGGCAACGCTGCTTCAATCACATCATCCGCACGCGGAAACGACGGCCCTTGATCTTGCCGGCTTCCAGCTTGGCCACGGCCTTGGTGGCCTGCTCACGCGCGATCGCCACGTAGGAGCGGGTCGGGAAGATCGCGATCTTGCCGATGAACTTGCTCGACAGGCCGGCATCACCGGTCAGTGCACCGAGAATGTCGCCTGGGCGCAGCTTGTCGGTCTTGCCACCGTCGATCCGCAGCGTGCGCATCGCGGCCTGCGGCAGTTCGGCCGGGCGCGAGGTTGCCAGCGGCGTCTTCTGCCAGTCCAGCGGCTGCCCCATCTGCGCTTCGATGGCTTCGGCACGGGTCTTCTCGCGACCGGCCACCAGGCTGATCGCCAGGCCGCTGGCACCGGCACGGCCGGTGCGGCCCACGCGGTGCTGGTAGCTCTCCACGTCGGTCGGCAGCTCGTAGTTGATCACCGCCGCCAGCTCTTCCACGTCCAGGCCGCGTGCGGCCACGTCGCTGGCCACCAGCACGTTGCAGCTGCGGTTGGCCAGCAGCAACAACACTTCCTCGCGGTCGCGCTGTTCCATGTCGCCATGCAGAGCCAGTGCGGAGAAGCCGAACTGCTGCAGCGAGTTGGCAACTTCGTCCACGTCCTTGCGGGTGTTGCAGAACACCACCGCCGATTCCGGGGTGTACTTCAGCAGCAGGCCGGCCAGCGCCTTCTGGCGGTGCGCCGGTTCCACCTCGCAGAACAGGTGGCGGATCGCCGGTGCCTGGTCGGCGCCTTCCACCGTTACTTCCACCGCGTCGCGCAGCAGGTCACGCGCCATGGCGCGGATGCTGTCGGGGAAGGTGGCCGAGAACAGCAGGCTCTGGCGGTCCTTGTGGGTGCGGCCGGCGATCTCGCGGATCGGCTCCTCGAAGCCCATGTCGAGCATGCGGTCGGCCTCGTCCAGCACCAGCGTGCGCACCGCGCCAAGATTCAGCGCGCGCTTGCGTGCCAGCTCCTGCACGCGGCCGGGCGTGCCGACCACCACGTGCGGGTCATGGCCTTCCAGCGAGGCCAGCTGCGGGCCCAGCGGCACGCCGCCGACCAGCAGCAACAGCTTCAGGTTCGGGATGCCGGTGGCCAGCTTGCGGATCTGCTTGCCGACCTGGTCGGCCAGTTCGCGGGTCGGGCACAGCACCAGCGCCTGCACGCGGATCAGGCTGGGGTCGATGGACTGCAGCAGGCCCAGGCCGAAGGCGGCGGTCTTGCCGCTGCCGGTGGGTGCCTGTGCGATTACATCGCGGCCATCCAGGATGGCCGGCAGGCTCTGCGCCTGCACGGGGGTGAGGGTGGTATAGCCGAGGGCATCCAGGCCGGGCTGCAGGGCCGGGCTCAGCGGCAGGGTCGAGAAGTCAGTCATGGCGCATTGTACCTGCCTGCACGGCCGGTCCCGCCTAATGGGGTGGGGACGGATCCCTTTCCGCAGGAAAGGGCTCTGACCCCGTCGGAGTCGTCATCCACGCACGGCGTGAATCTACTGGCAGGTGCCGACCCTGGTCGGCACGCTCCTGATCAGCCCAGCACCGCCAGCGCACCCTGGTGGATTGCCAGGCCGCCGAACAGCAGCCAGGCGAACAGGATCAGCGCCAGCAGCAGCGGCTTCAGGCCTGCCTGGCGCAGCGCCGAGACGTGGGTGGTCAGGCCCAGCGCCGCCATCGCCATCGCCAACAGCACCGTGTCCAGCTGCACCAGCCCGGCCTGCAGGCCGGCCGGCAGCAGATGCAGCGAGTTGAAACCGGCCACGGCCACGAAACCGAACGCGAACCACGGCACCACGATGCGCGCCTTGCTGCCATCGGCGCTGGCCTTGCCGCCACGGGCCAGCCACAGTGACAGCGCGATCAGGAACGGCGCCAGCAGCATCACTCGCACCATCTTGGTGATCACCGCCGTGTCAGCTGCCGCTTCGTTGACCGCACGGCCGGCCGCCACCACCTGTGCCACTTCGTGCACCGTCGCACCGGTGAACAGGCCGTACTGCCGCGCGTCCATTGCCAGCCAGCCGTGCGACTGCACCAGTGCATACAGCGCCGGGTACAGGAACATCGCCAGCGTGCCGAACACCACCACCGTCGAGACCGCGACGGTGACATGCGCAGCGCGGCCACGCACCACCGGCTCGGCGGCCATCACCGCTGCCGCACCGCAGATCGCACTGCCAGCGCCGATCAGCATGGCTGCCTCGCGCTCCATCTTGAACACGCGCACGCCCAGCCAGCAGGCCAGGCCGAAGGTGCTGGCAACCACCAGCACGTCCATCAGCACGCCAGTGACGCCGACATGGCCGATGTCCTGGAAGGTCAGGCGCAACCCGTACAGCACGATGCCGGCGCGCAGCAGCCAGTGCTTGGAAAAGCCGACACCGGCCGCGCTGCCCGGTGCCAGCCGCGGGTAGAAGGTGTTGCCGACCACGATGCCGGCGACGATCGCCACGGTCAGCGCGCTCAAGCCATGTGCCTGCAGCCACGGAAGCTCGGCCAGATACAGCGACGCCGCCGCGATCAGGCCCACCAGCAGCAGGCCGGGCAGGCGCGGCTGCCAGCGCTGGCGCAGGGCGGGCAGGGACCAGGGGGAGAGAGCGGGGGCATTCATGGCAGGGGCAGGGCTGGAGTGATGGGGCAAGCGTGCGCGTCTGTCGCTGACCTGTAAAACGAATAATATGGGTGAAACCTACCCATCAAGAAGGTAAGTGCCATGCGCCTGACCTTGCGCCAGCTGCAGGTTTTCGTCGCCATCGCCGACCATGGCAGCACCACCGCTGCCGGCCAGGCCATTGCGCTCTCGCAGTCGGCCAGCAGCGCCGCGCTGCAGGAGCTGGAGGCGCACTTCGGCACCCCGCTGTTCGACCGCATCGGCCGCCGCCTGGCGCTGAACGGGCATGGCCGCGCACTGCTGGAGCCGGCGCGCACCTTGCTGGTCAACGCCGCCGACCTGGAGCGTCAGCTGGCCGCCGGCGGCGACCCATCGCAGGGGGCACCGCTGCGGCTGGTGCTGGCCGCCAGTACCACCATCGGCAATTACCTGCTGCCGCCACGCATCGCCGAACTGCTGCGGCAGGCGCCGCAGGCCGAGGTCGACCTGCGCATCGACAACAGTGCCGGCGTGGTCGCTGCCGTGCAGCGCCTGGACGTGGACGCCGGTTTGATCGAAGGCCCGTGCCACGAACGCGGCCTGCAGGTGACTGCCTGGCAGCAGGACCCGCTGGTGATCGTGGCTGCCGCCGATGCCCCCGCCCGCTGGACGCTGGATGAACTTCGCGGCGCACGCTGGCTGCTGCGCGAGCCCGGCTCCGGCACCCGCGAAGCTGTCGAACAGGCGCTGCTGCCGCACCTGCGTGGCTTCGCCCAGACCCTGCAGCTGGGCAATACCGAAGCAATCAAGCAGGCCGCCATCGCCGGCCTCGGCCTGGCCTGTCTTTCGCGTCACGCGCTGGAAGAGCCATTGGCCCTGGGCCGCCTGCGCGTGCTCGAAACCCCGCTGCCGGCCCTGCAGCGCACGCTGTGGCTGGTACGGCATCCCGGCAAGCAGTGGCTGCCGGGGTTGCAGGCGTTGCTGGGGGACGTGGAATAAGCCATCAGATCCCCAGTCGATTCCAACCATCCCGCCATCCCACAGGAAACCAGCTTTTGACGTTGCCGTTGAAGTTGCCGGCCAGCGGCCGGCACTACCGCGGGTGCCGGGTGCAACCCGGCCGACGCCCCCAACCCGTACAATATCCGGATGCCTCTGATTACTCTGCAGAACGTCGACTTCAGCGTCGGCGGCCCGTTGTTGCTGGAAAAGGCCGAACTGTCGATCGAGCCGGGCGAACGCATCGCCCTGATCGGCCGCAACGGCGCCGGCAAATCCACCCTGCTCAAGCTGCTGTCCGGCGACCACAAGCCCGATGACGGCGAAGTCCGCGTGCAGCAGGGCGTGCGCGTCACCCGCCTGGAGCAGGAAGTGCCGCACGGCGCGGCCGGCTCGGTGTTCGACGTCGTCGCCGACGGCCTTGGCGAGCTGGGCCAGTGGCTGGCCGAATTCCACCACCTCAGCCATGCCGAAGTCTTCGATGGCGAAGCCCTCGGCAACGTGCAGGCCAAGATCGATGCCGCCAACGGCTGGGGCCTGGACCAGCGCGTCAGCGAAACCCTGACCAAGCTCGACCTGGATGGCGAGGCCGAGTTCGACCGCCTGTCCGGCGGCATGAAGCGCCGCGTGCTGCTCGCCCGCGCGCTGGTGTCCAGCCCGGACGTGCTGCTGCTGGACGAACCGACCAACCACCTGGACATCGAAGCCATCGACTGGCTCGAAGCGTTCCTGAAGGGCTGGAGCGGCAGCGTGGTGTTCGTCACCCATGACCGTCGCTTCCTGCGTGCCCTGGCCACCCGCATCGTCGAGATCGACCGCGGCCAGGTCACCAGCTGGCCAGGCGACTGGGCCAACTACGAGCGCCGCCGCGAGGAACGCCTCAATGCGCAGGCGCAGGAAAACGCCCGCTTCGACAAGCTGCTGGCGCAGGAAGAAGTCTGGATCCGGCAGGGCATCAAGGCCCGTCGCACCCGCGACGAAGGCCGCGTGCGCCGCCTGAAGGCGATGCGCGTGGAGCGTTCGCAGCGTCGCGACCTCAGCGGCAACGTCAAGATGGAAGCCGCACAGGGCGTCAGTTCCGGCAAGAAGGTCATCGATGTCAAGGACATTTCGTTCGCCTTCGGCGAGCGCACCATGGTCCGCGATTTCACCACCACCATCATGCGCGGCGACCGCATCGGTCTGATCGGTCCCAACGGCAGCGGCAAGACCACGCTGCTCAAGCTGCTGCTGGGCGAACTGCAGCCGGCCAAGGGCGAAGTCAACGCCGGCACCAACCTGCAGATCGCGTATTTCGACCAGTACCGCGCGGTGCTGCGCGAAGACTGGAGCGCGATCGAGAACGTCGCCGAAGGCCGCGATTTCCTCGAGTTCAACGGCAAGCGCAAGCATGTGCATGCCTATCTGCAGGACTTCATGTTCACCCCGGAACGCGCGCGTGCGCCGATTACCCGCCTGTCCGGTGGCGAGCGCAACCGCCTGCTGCTGGCCAAGCTGTTCGCGCAGCCGTCCAACCTGCTGGTGATGGACGAACCGACCAACGACCTGGACGTGGAAACCCTGGAGCTGCTGGAAGAGCTGCTGGGCGAGTACACCGGTACGCTGCTGCTGGTCAGCCACGACCGTGACTTCATCGACAACGTGGTGACCTCCACGCTGGTGATGGAAGGCGACGGCGTGATCGGCGAGTACGTCGGGGGCTACAGCGACTGGCAGCGTTATGCGGCCAGCATCGCAGCGCCTGCCGCGGCCCCTGCGGCCAAGCCGGCGGCCGCTGCGCCGGCCACCCCGGCTACCGCAGCTCCGGCCGCACCCAAGCGCAAGCTGGCCTACAAGGAAGCGCGCGAACTGGAGCAGCTGCCAAAGACCATCGAGAAGCTGGAAGGCGATGTCGAAGGCCTGACCTCGGCGATGAACGACCCGTCGTTCTACACCCGCAGCAGCGCCGAAGTGACCGCGCACACGCAGCAGCTGGCGAAGGTGCAGGCCGAGCTGGATGCCGCTTACGCGCGCTGGGAAGAGCTGGAAGGCTGAGTATCGGTCGGCGCCAGAAGTGCGCCGGTTGATCGAGTCGAGAATCAGTAGATCCACGCCATGCGTGGATGGTGGCATCAGTGCGGACCAAGGTCCGCACCCACCGAAGCCGGTTACACCTCCGTACGGACCAACGGTCCGCACCCACCAATCAACGATCCGCACCCACCGGGGCCTGCGGTCATTTGACCCCGTGCAGATCCCGCAGCTGGCTCGGCCGGCTGCCGAAATACGCCGCCAGATCGGCGATGTCCTGATCACTCAGGTCCTTCGCCTGTGGCGTCATCAACATGTGCTGGCGGTCACCGGCGCGGTAGGCCTGCAGCGCATGCGCCAGGTAGTCACCGTACTGCCCACCCAGCTTCGGATAGGTCGGATCGATCGGCGCATTGCCATCGGCCCCGTGGCAGTCGATGCAGCTCTGGTTGGTGGCCTTGCCCTTCACCTTGGCGCGGGCTTCACCGGCGGCCTCGCGACCTGCAGGCAGGCCAGCCGAAGAAGAAGAGCCGTGTTCGCCACTGGCATGGCCCGGGTCGGCGGCGGATTTCTCGCTGTTTTCCACCTGCGACTGTGAACAGGCCGCCAGCAGCAGGGCAACGGACAGGGCGATGGCGTGACGCAGCGGATGCGCGGCTTTCGACATGGGCGGGCCTTACTTGACGGTGGACAGGTAAACAGAGAGATCGGCGATCTCCTGTTCGCTGAAACTCATCGACTGCGCCTGCATCGTCGGATGCCGGCGCTTGCCCTGGCGGTACTCGGTCAGGGCCTGGGCCAGGTACTGCTGGGTCTGGCCGCCGATCTTCGGCACCCGGTAGCTGGGGTAGGCGTTCTTGTAGCCGGTGATGCCGTGGCACCCCTGGCAGGTGTAGGCCAGCACGCGGCCATTGTCGAAGTTGCCGGTGGGCGCGGCAGGCGCCGGCGCGGCGGCAGGAGCCGGGGCCGGAGCGGGTGTGGCAGGAGCAGGAGCGGGCTGTGCGGCGGCCCCAAGGGGCAGGAGGACGGCCAGAGCGAGACAAGCGGCGAGCGGCTGCGGGCGCATGGTGTCGTTTCCGGGGATTCGGGTCTGGTCGTTCCGGCGTGGGGTACGGAACGCCCCGAGTATAGCCTCAGGTTTCATCTAGCTGAAATGGGGTCGGGCCGACCAGCGGCGTGAAGACACCATGACCTTTGGGATATGGTGTTGCCGTGAAGTGGTGCATTACTTTGCTACCACACCTGTCCACGCATCCTCCAGGGACCTGACGATGTCGCACCCAACCTTCCCGTCCGGCCGTCGCAGCGGAATCTGCGCTGCCGCACTGCTGATCTCCACCTCCCTGTTGCTGGGCGGTTGCGCCGCAGGGCCCAATTCCGAAGCCAAGGCCGCCGAGACCAAGGAGGAGAAGAAGGTCGATGCGGTCCCGGTCGAAGTGGCCGTGGCCAGCCATCGCGCGGTCGCGGCCAGTTACACAGGCACCGCCGCGCTGGAACCACGCGCCGAGTCGCAGGTGGTGGCCAAGACCTCCGGTGTGGCGCTGGCGGTGCTGGTCGAGGAAGGCCAGCGGGTCACCGCCGGCCAGCCGCTGGTGCGCCTGGACCCGGACCGCGCACGCTTGGCCGTAGCCCAGAGCGAAGCGCAGATGCGCAAGCTGGAAAACAACTACCAGCGTGCACAGAAACTGGTTGGTCAGCAGATGGTCAGTGCTGCCGATGTCGACCAGCTGCGCTTTGATCTGGAAAACGTCCGTGCGCAGTACCGTCTGGCGACGCTGGAGCTGTCCTACACCACCGTGGTGGCGCCGATTTCCGGTGTGATCGCATCGCGCTCGATCAAGACCGGCAACTTCGTGCAGATCAACACGCCGATCTTCCGCATCGTCGACAACTCGCGCCTGGAAGCCACCCTCAACGTGCCCGAACGCGAGCTGGCCACGCTGCGTGCCGGCCAGCCGGTGACGTTGGCCGCCGATGCGCTGCCGGGCCAGAGCTTCACCGGCACCGTCGATCGCATCGCGCCCGTGGTGGATTCGGGCAGCGGCACGTTTCGCGTGGTCAGCGCCTTCGATGGCGCCGCGCACGCGCTGCAGCCCGGCATGTTCGGGCGCATCCGCATCGATTACGACCAGCGTGCCGATGCGCTCGTGGTGCCGCGCCTGGCGCTGCTCGACGACGGTGAGCCGGCGGTGTTCCGGGTGCGCGAAGGCAAGGTCGCACGCGTTCCGGTCAAGCTGGGTTACGCCGAGGGCCCGTGGGTGGAGATCCGTGATGGCCTGGCGGCCGGTGATCAGGTGGTCACCGCCGGCAAGGTCGCGCTGCGCGACGGTACCGCGGTGCAGGTGATCGCCGATCCGAAGGCAAGGGTGAAGACGGTCGCAGCGGCCGCCAAGCCGGCAGACAAGGCCGGGAGCAAGCAATGACCGCCCCGGGCCACGACCACGGTGCCTCGCCGGCGAGCGATGGCGCCGCCGCCGGCATGCGCGGCGGCCTGGTGGAATTCGCCACCCGCCGCCGCGTGACCATCGCCATGTGCACGGTCACCCTGCTGCTGTTCGGCCTGATCGCGCTGGGCAACCTCAAGGTCAACCTGTTGCCTGACCTGAGCTACCCGACGCTGACCGTGCGCACCGAGTACACCGGTTCGGCGCCGACCGAAATCGAAACCCTGATCACCCAGCCGGTCGAAGAGGCGGTCGGCGTGGTCAAGAACCTGCGCAAGCTGAAGTCGGTCTCGCGAACCGGCCAGAGCGACGTGGTGCTGGAGTTCGCCTGGGGCACCAACATGGACCAGGCCAGCCTGGAGGTGCGTGACAAGATGGAAGCGCTGAACCTGCCACTGGAGGCCAAGGCCCCGGTGCTGCTGCGCTTCAATCCGTCCACCGAGCCGATCATGCGCCTGGTGCTGTCAAACAAGGTGGCGCCGACCAGCGATGCCGATGCGGTCCGCGAGCTGACCGGCCTACGCCGCTATGCCGATGAAGACCTGAAGAAGAAGCTGGAGCCGGTTGCCGGCGTGGCAGCGGTCAAGGTCGGCGGCGGCCTGGAAGACGAGATCCAGGTCGACATCGACCAGCAGAAGCTGGCCCAGCTGAACCTGCCGATCGACACCGTCATCAAGCGCCTGAAGGACGAGAACATCAACATCTCCGGCGGTCGCCTGGAGGAGGGGTCGCAGCGCTTCCTGGTGCGCACCGTCAACCAGTTCGCCGACCTGGAGGAGATCCGCAACCTGCTGGTCACCACCCAGGGTTCGAATGGAAGTGCAGCCGACTCGGCATTGCAGCAGATGTTCAACATCGCCGCGTCGACCGGTTCGGCCGCGGCCATCGCAGCGGCCTCGGCGGCGCAGAGCGCATCGTCCGGTGCTGGCTCCAGCGTGGTCGCCAATGGCGTGCCGGTGCGCCTGAAGGACGTGGCCACCGTGCGCCAGGGTTACAAGGAACGCGAAGCGGTGATCCGCCTGGGCGGCAAGGAATCGGTTGAACTGGCCATCTACAAGGAAGGCGATGCCAACACCGTCTCCACCGCCGAAGCGCTGCGCAAGCGCCTGGAGCAGATCAAGGGCACGTTCCCGTCCGACGTCGAGATGACCACCACCGAGGACCAGTCGCGCTTCATCGAGCACGCCATCGCCGACGTCAAGAAGGATGCGGTGATCGGTGGCCTGCTGGCGATCCTGATCATCTTCCTGTTCCTGCGTGACGGCTGGAGCACGTTCGTGATCAGCCTGTCCTTGCCGGTCTCGATCATCGCCACGTTTTTCTTCATGGGCCAGCTCGGCCTCAGCTTGAACGTGATGTCGCTGGGCGGCCTGGCATTGGCCACCGGCCTGGTGGTGGACGACTCGATCGTGGTGCTGGAGAGCATTGCCAAGGCCCGCGAGCGTGGCCTGGGCGTCCTGCAGGCAGCGATCGTCGGTACCCGCGAAGTGAGCATGGCGGTGGTTGCCTCGACCCTGACCACCATCGCCGTGTTCCTGCCGCTGGTGTTCGTCGATGGCATCGCCGGCCAGCTCTTCCGCGACCAGGCATTGACCGTGGCGATCGCCATCGCGATCTCGCTGCTGGTATCGATGACGCTGATTCCGATGCTGAGCTCGCTGAAGGGCCGGCCGCCGCTGGCATTCCCGGAAGAGGCGCCGAACGAACCGTGGCAGCCGCAGAACCGCTGGCAGAAGCCGGTGGCGCTGGGCCGTCGTGGTGCCGTCGCAACCGCGCGCTGGAGCTTCTATGCGCTGGCCTGGCTGGTCGTACGTGCGTGGCGGGGCGTCGTGGCCGTGGTCGGCCCGGTGATGCGCAAGGCCAGCGACCTGGCAATGAAGCCCTACGCCGGTGCCGAGCGCGGCTATCTGCGCCTGTTGCCGAGCGCGCTGGCCCATCCGGGCAAGGTGCTCGGCGTGGCCACGATCATCTTCGTGGCGACCATGGCGCTGGTGCCGATGCTCGGTGCCGACCTGATCCCGCAGCTGGCGCAGGACCGTTTCGAGATGACGGTGAAGCTGCCGGCCGGCACACCGCTCAAGCAGACCGATGCGCTGGTGCGTGAGCTGCAGCTGGCCCACGGCAACGGCGAGGGCGTGGCCTCGCTGTACGGTGTCAGTGGCAGCGGCACCCGCCTGGATGCCAGCCCGACCGAGAGCGGCGAGAACATCGGCAAGCTGACCGTAGTGATGGAAGGCGGTGGCAATGCACGCACTGAAGCCGAGATCACCGAGCGCCTGCGCGACAGCATGGGCCAGCATCCGGGGGCACAGGTCGACTTCGCGCGGCCGGCGTTGTTCAGCTTCTCCACGCCGCTGGAAATCGAGCTGCGCGGGCAGGACATGGCGACGTTGGAAGTGGCTGGCCAGCGCCTGGCGGCGATGCTGCGTGGCAATGCGCACTACGCCGACGTGAAGTCCACGGTGGAAGAGGGCTTCCCGGAAATCCAGATCCGCTTCGACCAGGAACGTGCCGGTGCGCTGGGCCTGACCACCCGCCAGATCGCCGACGTGGTGGTGAAGAAGGTGCGCGGCGACGTGGCCACCCGCTACAGCTTCCGCGACCGCAAGATCGACGTGCTGGTGCGTGCCCAGGAAGGCGACCGCGCCAGCGTGGAGAGCATCCGCCGGTTGATCGTCAATCCGGGCAGCACCCGGCCGGTCACGCTGGATGCGGTGGCCGACGTGGTTGCCACCACTGGCCCCAGCGAGATCCATCGCGCCGACCAGACCCGCGTTGCGGTGGTCTCGGCCAACCTGCGCGACATCGACCTCGGCGCTGCCATGCGTGAAGTGCAGCAGATGGTGGCCGAACAGCCGCTGGGCGCGGGTGTCGGCCTGCACATCGGTGGCCAGGGCGAGGAACTGGCGCAGGCGGCGAAGTCGCTGATCTTCGCCTTCGGCCTGGCGATCTTCCTGGTCTACCTGGTGATGGCCTCGCAGTTCGAATCGCTGCTGCATCCGTTCGTGATCCTGTTCACCATCCCGCTGGCGCTGGTCGGCGCGATCCTGGCACTGATGCTGACCGGCAAGCCCATCTCGGTGGTGGTGTTCATCGGCCTGATCCTGCTGGTCGGCCTGGTCACCAAGAACGCGATCATCCTGATCGACAAGGTCAACCAGCTGCGCGAGGCCGGCGTGGCCAAGCACGAGGCCCTGGTGGAAGGTGCACGTTCGCGCCTGCGGCCGATCATCATGACCACGCTGTGCACGCTGTTCGGCTTCCTGCCGCTGGCGGTGGCGATGGGCGAGGGCGCCGAAGTACGCGCGCCGATGGCGATCACCGTGATCGGTGGCCTGCTGGTGTCGACCCTGCTGACCCTGCTGGTGATCCCGGTGGTCTACGACCTGATGGACCGCCGTGGTGACGCCTACTACCGCGAGCGTGGCCGCAAGCACGCCGGCGAGATCGAGCCGGGCGCAGCAGGCAGCGCGGCGGGTGCGGAGGAGCCGGCATGAGTGTTGCCGAGTTCTCCATCCGCCGGCCGGTCACCACCATCATGTGCTTCGTGTCACTGGTGGTGATCGGCCTGATCGCCTCGTTCCGGTTGCCGCTGGAAGCGTTGCCGGACATTTCCGCGCCCTTCCTGTTCGTGCAGATTCCGTACACCGGTTCAACCCCGGAGGAAGTGGAGCGGACCATCATCCGCCCGGTGGAGGAATCGCTGGCGACGATGACCGGCATCAAGCGCATGCGCTCGTCGGCCACCTCCGAGGCGGCGCTGATCTTCATCGAGTTCAGCGACTGGGACCGCGACATCGCCATCGCCGCCTCCGATGCACGCGAACGCATCGACGCGATCCGCAGCGATCTGCCCGACGACCTGCAGCGCTACAACGTGTTCAAGTGGTCCAGCAGCGACCAGCCGGTGCTGAAGGTGCGCCTGGCCAGCACCACCGACCTGACCACCGCTTACGACATGCTCGACCGCGAGTTCAAGCGGCGCATCGAGCGTATCCCAGGCGTGGCCCGCGTCGACATTACCGGCGCGCCGCCGAACGAGGTGGAGATCGCCATTGATCCGAACCGGCTCAACGCGCATGGGCTGAGCATCAACGAGCTTAGTGACCGCCTGCGCACGCTGAACTTCTCGATCTCGGCCGGGCAGATCGACGACAACGGCCAGCGCGTGCGCGTGCAGCCGGTGGGCGAGATCACCGACCTGCAGGAAATGCGCGACCTGGTGATCAACGCCAAGGGCCTGCGCCTGGGCGACATCGCCGACGTGCGCCTGAAGCCGGCGCGGATGAACTACGGGCGCCGCCTGGACGGCAACCCGGCGGTCGGGCTGGATATCTTCAAGGAGCGCAGTGCCAACCTGGTGGAGGTGTCGCGCGCGGCGCTGGCCGAGGTTGAAGCGATCCGTGCCGAAGCGTCGATGCGCGACGTGCAGATCAAGGTGATCGACAACCAGGGCAAGGCGGTGACCTCCTCGCTGCTGGAACTGGCCGAGGCCGGTGCGGTCGGCCTGATCCTGTCGATCACGGTGCTGTTCTTCTTCCTGCGCCATTGGCCGTCCACGCTGATGGTGACCCTGGCCATTCCGATCTGCTTCACCATCACCCTGGGTTTCATGTACTTCGTCGGGGTGACGCTGAACATCCTGACCATGATGGGCCTGCTGTTGGCGGTGGGCATGCTGGTCGACAACGCCGTGGTGGTGGTGGAGAGCATCTACCAGGAGCGCGAGCGCATGCCGGGACAGCCGCGCCTGGCCTCGATCATCGGCACCCGCAACGTGGCCATCGCGCTCAGCGCTGGCACCTTGTGCCACTGCATCGTGTTCGTGCCGAACCTGTTTGGCGAGACCAACAACATCAGCATCTTCATGGCGCAGATCGCGATCACCATCTCGGTCTCGCTGCTGGCCTCGTGGCTGGTCGCGGTCAGCCTGATCCCGATGCTGTCCGCGCGCATGGCCACGCCCAAGCTGGTGCACTCGCAGACCGGCCTGATCGCGCGGCTGCAACGCCGCTACGCCAGGCTGCTGGACTGGTCGCTGCACCATCGCGGCTGGAGCCTGCTCGGCATCGTGCTGGTGGTGCTGGTCAGCCTGGTGCCGATGAAGCTGACCAAGGTCGACATGTTCGGTGGGGATGGCGGCAAGGACATCTTCATCGGCTACATGTGGAAGGGCGCCTACACCTATCGGCAGATGTCCGAGGAAGTGGCGCGCGTGGAGAACTGGATCGACGCCAACCGCGAGCGCCTGCACGTCAAGCAGGTGTACTCCTGGTACAGCGAGCAGGAAGGCAGCTCGACCGTGGTCACCCTGGACGAGAAGTACGCCAAGGACATCAAGGCGCTGCAGGAAGAGCTGCGCAAGGGCCTGCCGAAGTCGGCCCGCACCGACTACTTCGTTGGCAACCAGGGCGGTGATGGCGGCGGTGGCGGCAACCAGGGCGTGCAGGTGCAGCTGGTGGGCGACTCCAGTTCGATGCTGCAGGAGATCGGCCAGGAAGTGGTGCCGCTGCTGGCCCAGCGTGCCGAGCTGCGCGACGTGCGCATCGACAATGGCGAGAAGGGCGGCGAGCTGAAGGTGCGCGTCGACCGCGAGCGCGCCGCGGCGTTCGGCTTCAATGCCGAGCAGGTCGCCAGCTTCGTCGGCCTGGCCCTGCGCGGTGCGCCGATGCGCGAGTTCCGCCGCGGCGACAATGAAGTACCGGTATGGGTGCGCTTCGCTGGCGCCGAGCAGAGCAGCCCGGAAGACCTGGCCGGCTTCAGCGTGCGCACCGGCGACGGTCGCAGCGTGCCACTGCTGAGCCTGGTCACCGTTGACGTCGGTTCATCGGCGACCCAGATCGGTCGTACCAACCGCCAGACCACGCTGACCATCAAGGCCAACCTGGCCGAGAAGGTCACCGCGCCCGATGGCCGCAAGGCGATGGAGTCCGTGCTCAAGCCGATGAATTTCCCGGCCGGCTATGGCTTCACCTTCGATGGCGGCGACTACGGCAACGACGACGAAGCGATGCAGCAGATGGTGTTCAACCTGCTGATCGCGCTGGTGATGATCTACGTGGTGATGGCGGCGGTGTTCGAGTCGCTGCTGTTCCCGGCGGCGATCATGAGCGGCGTGCTGTTCTCGATCTTCGGTGTGTTCTGGCTGTTCTGGATCACCGGCACCTCGTTCGGGATCATGTCCTTCATCGGCATCCTGGTGCTGATGGGCGTGGTGGTGAACAACGGCATCGTGATGATCGAGCACATCAACAACCTGCGGCGCGGCGGCATGGGACGCACGCAGGCGCTGGTGGAGGGTTCACGCGAGCGATTGCGCCCGATCATGATGACGATGGGCACGGCGATCCTGGCGATGGTGCCGATCTCGCTGACCAACACGCAGATGTTCGGCAACGGCCCGGAGTACGCGCCGATGGCGCGCGCGATTGCCGGCGGCCTGGCGTTCTCCACGGTGGTCAGCCTGCTGTTCCTGCCGACCATCTATGCGGTGCTGGATGACCTGCGCAATGCCGTGACGCGGTTGATCCGCCGCGCGCGTGGAGTGGAAATGGTAGAGCCGGGCGCTGCCCGGCTGTAATGCACATCAATGTGTTGTGGTGTGGGGGAGGCCGGTCGTAGTGGGGCGGCCTCCCCCTTTTTTTGCCGGGCATGGCGTGCCAACCAAGGTTGGCACCTTCCAGAGCGCAGTCGAGCTTGGCTCGACGCTACACGGAACAATCAACCCGCCACCTTGCCCCACACCTTGAAGGTGGTCAGCCACAGGCCGAGCATGCTGCCGATGTTGGTCAGCATGAACGTCAGCACCACGCGCGTGACCCGATTGCGGTACCAGCCCTTCAGGCTCTGCGCGTCGTCGCGCAGCTTGAGGAAGTCTTCGTACGCCGGCTTGCGCAGGCGCGCTTCCACCAGCGCCGAGAATGCGCCGGTCGGGATGCTCAGGCGGAACGGCTTGAACGGGGCCACCGCGATCGCGGTGAGGATGCTCAGCGGGTGACCGCCTGCCAGCAGGCAGCCCAAGCCCGCCAGGCCGCCGGTATACATCGCCCAGGTCGCCAGCAGTTCGGTCCCCACGCCCAGACCACCGCGGTAGAAGCCCACGCCGATGCCGGTCGCCACGATGGCCAGGATGCCCAGCGTGAACCACGGAATGTTGCGCTTCTTCGGCACCGCCTCCAGCTCGGCGCGCAGCGGTGCCGGTGCCTCGGTGTCGGTTTCCAGGTAACGCGCCAGGCCTGCCAGATGACCCGCACCGACAACCGCCAGCACTTCACGCTGCTGCGGGTTGTGTTCCTCGCGCAGGCGCGTGGCCATGTAGCGGTCGCGCTCGCCGATGATGGTCTCGTACAGTGCCGGGCTCTCGCTGGCAAACTCGCCGAAGCTCGATTCCAGCATGTCGCCCTGCTTGAGCTTCTCGATCTCGTTCTCGCCCACTTCCTCGGACGAGAACAGGCCGGCGCCGAGACCGGCAACCAGCTTCAGCTTGCCGAAGAAGCCCAGCCGCTGCGAGGCGCGGCGGAAGGTCAGGCCGACCTCGCGGTCGATCAGGTGCACCGGCAGGTCGCGTTCGCGCGCCAGTTCCACCGCGCGCTTCAGTTCCGCGCCCGGCTCGATGTCGAGCTGTTCGGCCAGGCGGCGCTGGTAGGCGGACAGGGCCAGGTTGGCAGCGAACAGGGCGACGCGGCCCTTGCGGATCACCTCGACCAGGTCGAGCTTGGCCAGCGTGTCCGGGTCGCTCAGCGCCTGCAGGCGCTGCGGGTCCAGTTCAACGGCCACCGCGTCGAAGCGACCGCTGTCGATGGCTTTCTCCACCGCCTCGACGCTGGCGCGTGAGACATGGGCGGTGCCCAGCAGGGTGTAGCGCACGCCGTCGCGTTCAACAACGCGTACCGGCTGGCCGGCGAACAGGTCGTCGCCGGTCTCGGGAAGGGTTTCGGTCATGGGTTCATTCATTGGAAGGTGCAGTGTCGGCGCCATCGCCGAGCGCGCGCTGCATCTGCACGGTATCCAGCCAGCGGCCATGCTTGCGGCCGAGGCCACGGAACACGCCGACCAGCTCGAAGCCGAAGCGTTCGTGCAGCTTGATTGAAGCGGTATTGGTCGGTTCGCCGATCACCGCCACCATCTGCCGGTAGCCACGCGCCACGCAGGCGTCGATCAACGCCTGCAGCAGGCCGGTGCCAACGCCCTTGCCCTGGAACGCGGCATCGACGTAGACAGAGTTTTCCACGGTCCACTGGTAGGCAACGCGGGTGCGGTAGGTGTTGGCGTAGGCATAGCCGGCCACCTGGCCGTCAATCTCGGCGACCAGGTAGGGGAAGCCGCGGTCGATGATGTCGCGCATGCGGCGCAGCATCTCGGAAGCGTCCGGGATGTCGTACTCGTAAGTGTTGACGAAGTCGGTCACTTCCACCGCGTAGATCGCGGTGATCGCGGCGATGTCGGCCGGGCCGGCATCACGGATGAGGACGGCCATGCGCGGGCTCCGGCTCAGTCGATGTAGCGCTTGAGCAGGTCGCCGTAGGCATCGATGCGGCGGTCGCGCAGGAACGGCCAGATGCGGCGCACATGCTCGCTGCGCTGCAGGTCGACATCGCACAGCAGAACCGTGGCATCGGTGCCGGCTTCGGCCAGGAATTCGCCCTGCGGGCCCAGCACGTGGCTGTTGCCCCAGAACTGGATGCCGGAGGCGCCCAGCGGCGAGGCCTCGTGGCCGACGCGGTTGCAGCTCAGCACCGGCAGGCCGTTGGCCACGGCGTGGCCGCGGTGGCTCAGCACCCAGGCGTCGCGCTGGCGGGTCTTCTCGTCCTGCACGTCGTCCGGGTCCCAGCCGATCGCGGTCGGGTAGAGCAGCAGTTCGGCACCGGCCAGCGCCATCAGGCGCGCCGCTTCCGGGTACCACTGGTCCCAGCACACCAGCACGCCAAGGCGACCCACCGAGGTATCGATCGGCTTGAAGCCGATGTCGCCCGGGGTGAAGTAGAACTTCTCGTAGAAGCCCGGATCGTCCGGGATGTGCATCTTGCGGTACTTGCCCAGCAGCGTACCGTCCTTCTCGAACACAACGGCGGTGTTGTGGTACAGGCCGGCGGCGCGGCGTTCGAACAGCGAGCCGACCAGCACCACGCCATGCTTCTTCGCCAGTGCGCCCAGGCGCTCGGTGCTGGGGCCCGGAATCGGCTCGGCCAGGTCGAATTCGTCCACCGATTCGTGCTGGCAGAAGTACGGACCGTTATGCAGTTCCTGCAGCAGCACCAGCTTGGCACCCTGCGTAGCCGCCTCGGCCACGCGTGCTTCGATCACCGCCAGGTTGGCGGCGGCATCACCGTGGTTGCGCTCCTGGATCAGGGCGACGGTAAGGGGGCTGCGCGAGTTCATGCGGGGCGTTCCTGCGGGGGAAAACCAGCATGTTAGCGCGGATGGACGGCGACGGCGTGTCGCGCGCTGAATGGGGGCGATCGGTAGTGCCGGCCGCGGGCCGGCAATCCCGTGGATCCATCAGGCAGTGCGGGGTTGCCGGCCCGCAGCCGGCACTACCGTCATGCCTTCAACAGCCCTTCCGGCAGCTGCATGGTGATGCAGTGCAGGCTGCCGTTCTGCCAGATCAGCGAGCGGCAGGGCACCTGCACGATCTCGCGGCCCGGGTGCGCCTGCGCCAGCACGTCGCGGGCCAGGTCATCGGCCGGATCGCCATAGGCCGGCATCAGCACTGCACCATTGACGATCAGGTAGTTGGCGTACGACGCAGCCAGGCGGCGGCCTTCGTCGATCACCGGCTGTGCCCACGGCAGCGGGAACAGGCGGTACGGCTGCCCATCCTTGGTGCGCAGTGCGGCCAGCTCGTTGCCCATCGCCTGCAGTTCGGCGTAGTGCGAGTCGCTCTCGTCGTCACAGGCCTGGTAGACGATGCTGTCGGCCGAGGCGAAGCGGGCGAGGGTGTCGATGTGCGCGTCGGTGTCGTCGCCTTCCAGGTAGCCGTGGTCCAGCCACAGCACGCGGTCCTGCTGCAGCCAGTCGGCCAGGTCGGCACTCAGGCTGGCGCGGTCGCGGTCCGGATGGCGCTCGTGCAGACACTTCCAGGTGGTCAGCAGGGTGCCTTCGCCATCGGTCTCGATGCCGCCGCCTTCCAGCGCGAACGGGATGCTGCGCACCGGCGCGTCGTTGAACACGCCGGCCTGGTCCAGCACGCCCACCAGCTGGTCATCCAGGGTGGCGTCGAACTTGCCGCCCCAGCCGGTGAAGCGGAAATCCAACAGCTGGAAACCGCCGTCGGCACGGCGCAGGGTGATCGGGCCGGAGTCGCGCAGCCAGGTATCGTCGTAGGCGGCCGTGGTGAAGTGGACCTTGTCCATGTCGATGCGGTTGGAGCGCAGCCGCATTTCGGCATAGGTCTCCACATCGTCGTCGGCCACGCAGATCAGCACCGGCTGGAAGCGGGTGATGGCCGCGACCAGGGCGATGTAGGTCTCTTCCACCTGGCCCAGGCGGTCGGCCCAGTCGGTGTCGGCGGTGGGCCAGGCAATCAGGACGCCGCTCTGGGCTTCCCACTCGGCAGGAAAACGAAGGGTCTGGTTCATGGTCTCGCTACACAGGCCCGCCCACGGCGGGTAAAGGGATCAACGGATCGGTGGTTTCGGGCCGATTTCGTTCGGGTCCGCCTGGTTGGCCACCACGTCGATCACCTTCTGCTTCTCGAAGTAGACGGTGAACTGCGGGTACACCCAGCGGTTGATGGTCGGCCATTGCCGCTTCTGCCCGCCACGCGGCTGCAGCTGTTCGCTCGGCGCGCCGAACTGCGCCTGTACCTGCTGCATGCTCTGGCCGCGCACGGGCAGGGCACCGGCCGGCTTCTCGCGGGCGCGGTCGACAAGCAGGGTATCGGCCAGCGCCGGCGTGGCGGCGGCCAGGGTGGCCATCACGGCCAGGGCGGACAGGTAACGCTTCATCTCGATCTACTCCCCAGTGGTCAAGAAAGGCGATTACAGCAAAATCAGCAGGAAAAAGCCGCATAAACAAAAAACCGCCCGAAGGCGGTTTCTTGCATCGGGTCGGCCCCGCGCAGGGCCAGCCGCAGCCGTGAAGGCTGTTGGGCTTAGCGCTGACGCGCCTTGAAACGCGGGTTCGACTTGCAGATGACGAAGATCTTGCCGCGACGACGGACGACCTTGCAGTCGCGGTGACGGGCCTTCGCCGACTTCAGGGAGGACAGGACTTTCATGGCATACCTCGGCGTAAACAGTAGTTGTTCGGGTGGAGCGCGGCCGCGATATGCGAAAGACAATCGGCAGTTGACGCTCGTTCAAGCCCGCCATTCTACCGGGCTTTTCCTCGTGGTTTCAAGTGGTTGCACAAAAGATCCCGCTGGGGGTGTCTGGCAGGGGCTAGAATGGCCCCTTCACACGCTCTGGGAACCCCATGAATCCACTCGCTCCCGTCCTGACCATCGACGGCCCTTCCGGGGCCGGCAAGGGTACCATCAGCCGCATCATCGCGCGCCGGATGGGCTGGCATTACCTGGATTCGGGGGCGCTATACCGCGCGGTGGGCGTGGCCGCGAGCTGGGCCGACATCGACACCTCCGACGCCTCGGCGCTGGTGCGCTGCACCTTCGACACCCATGTTCAGTTTGTTGAACAGGGCGAGTCGATGCGGGTCATGGTCAACGGCACCGATGCCACCGACGAGCTGCGCCTGGAGACCACTGGCGCTCTGGCTTCTGCCATCGCCGCCATTCCCGAGGTGCGCGCCGCGCTGAAGGAGCGCCAGCGCGCATTCAGGGAGCTGCCCGGCCTGGTCGCCGATGGCCGCGACATGGGGACGGTGATCTTCAAGGACGCCCCCTACAAGGTCTTCCTGACCGCCAGTGCCGAGGAGCGCGCCGAGCGCCGGCATAAGCAGTTGAAAGACAAGGGGGTTTCTGTTAACTTTGATGACCTCCTGCGCGAGATCATGGCCCGCGACGCCCGTGATGCCCAGCGTACCGTGGCGCCCCTGAAGCCGGCAGACGATGCTGTCCTCATCGACACCACAGGCATCGGCATCGATGATGTCGTTGCCCGAGTGATGGATCTGCTTCCGGTTCCGGCTGCCTGATCCGTTCGAGCGGGAGCACTGCCAGCTGCATCGGTGGTGGTCGCGCAAAGCAGTGCTGTACCAGCTCCGTCGCGCAATGATGCGTGGCGGTTTTCCTACTACACACGACCTGCGTTTCCGGGGTCGACCAACAGGCGGGCGGTCGCCATTCCCCTGAAGGGGACGCCACCGACCCATGTGTCCAACAGAGTAAATCTAATGACCGAATCATTTGCCGAACTGTTTGAAGCCAGCCAGGCCAATCTGGCCAAGCTGAAGCCGGGCGCCATCGTCAGCGGTACCGTTGTTGAAGTCCGCGGCGACGTCGTGGTGATCAACGCTGGCCTGAAGTCCGAAGGCATCGTGCCGATCGAACAGTTCCGTAACGACGCTGGCGAAATCGACGTCGCCGAAGGCGACATCGTCAAGGTCGCCCTCGACTCGATCGAGAACGGCTTCGGCGAAACCGTCCTGTCGCGCGAGAAGGCCAAGCGCGCGATGGTGTGGGACGAGCTGGAAGAAGCGTTGGAAAAGAACGAAACCATCACCGGCCGCATCAGCGGCAAGGTCAAGGGTGGTTTCACCGTGGACATCAAGGATGTCCGCGCCTTCCTGCCGGGTTCCCTGGTCGATGTGCGCCCGGTGCGCGATCCGGCCTACCTGGAAGGCAAGGAACTCGAGTTCAAGCTCATCAAGCTGGACCGCAAGCGTAACAACGTCGTGGTCTCGCGCCGCGCTGTCGTCGAAAGCGAGCACTCGGAAGAGCGCGAGCAGCTGATGGACAAGCTGCAGGAAGGCGCGATCCTGAAGGGTGTCGTCAAGAACCTGACCGATTACGGCGCGTTCGTGGACCTGGGCGGCATCGACGGCCTGCTGCACATCACCGACATGGCGTGGAAGCGCGTGCGTCACCCGTCGGAAGTCGTGAACGTCGGCGACGAGCTGGACGTCCGCGTGCTGAAGTTCGACCGCGAGCGCAACCGCGTTTCGCTGGGCCTGAAGCAGCTGGGCGAGGATCCGTGGGACAACATCGGCCGTCGTTACCCGGCCAACAGCCGCGTCTTCGGCAAGGTCTCCAACGTCACCGATTACGGTGCGTTCGTTGAGATCGAGCCGGGCGTCGAAGGCCTGGTGCACGTCTCCGAGATGGATTGGACCAACAAGAACGTCAACCCGTCCAAGGTTGTGCAGGTTGGTGACGAAGTCGAAGTGATGGTGCTGGACGTCGATGAAGAGCGTCGCCGTATCTCGCTGGGCATGAAGCAGGTTGCCGCCAATCCGTGGGAAACCTTCGCTGCCACCCACAAGAAGGGTGACAAGGTGTCGGGCCAGATCAAGTCGATCACCGACTTCGGCATCTTCATCGGCCTGGACGGCGGCATCGACGGCCTGGTCCACCTGTCCGACATCAGCTGGAACACCACCGGCGAAGACGTCGTTCGCAACTTCAAGAAGGGCGATACCCTGGACGCCGTCGTCCTGGCTGTCGATCCGGAGCGCGAGCGCATCTCCCTGGGCGTGAAGCAGCTGGAGCAGGATCCGTTCGGCCAGTACATGGCTGCCAATCCGAAGGGCTCCAAGGTCGAAGGCGTGGTGAAGGAAGTCGACGCCAAGGGCGCGATCATCGAGCTGGCTGACGGCATCGAGGGTTACGTTTCGGCTCGCGACATCGCCAACGAGCGCGTTGACGACGCCACCCAGCACCTGAAGGTCGGCGACAAGATCGAAGCCAAGTTCGTGGGCATGGACCGCAAGGGCCGCACCCTGCAGCTGTCGATCAAGGCCAAGGACGACGCGGAAATGCGCGAAGTGCTGGAGGAATACCAGTCCTCTTCGGCTTCCAGCGGCACCACCCAGCTGGGCGCGCTGCTGCGTGCACAGCTGAACGGCAACAAGTCCGAGTAATCGGCCTTACGCTGTTTGTTGTTTCCTGGACGGCCCGGGCTTCTGCCCGGGCCGTTTCAGGCTGAGATGCCCCTGATGTGAGCCGGTGATGACCAAATCCGAACTGATCGAAATCCTTGCGCGCCGCCAGGCGCACCTGAAGGCCGATGATGTCGATCTGGCGGTGAAGTCGTTGCTGGAAATGATGGGCGGATCGCTGTCCGCCGGGGATCGCATCGAAATCCGTGGTTTTGGCAGCTTCTCGCTGCACTATCGTCCGCCGCGCCTGGGTCGCAACCCGAAGACCGGCGAATCGGTTGCCCTGCCGGGCAAGCACGTCCCCCATTTCAAGCCGGGCAAGGAACTGCGCGAGCGGGTCAGCAGTGTGCTGCCGCTGGACGCCGATCCGGCCTGAGCCCCGTCGCGCCACCGCGTGCGAATCCAGCCGCGGGTCGGATAAGCTACGGACTCCTGCCACTGGAGCTGTCGCATGAAGGTCTTTCGTCTGCTGGTCCTGCTGGCGGTCCTGATCCTTGGGCTGATCATTGGTGCGGTCAACATGACCGCGATGTCGATCAACCTGCTTTTCACTCAATTGCACACCTCGGTGGGCGTGGCGCTGATCGCTGCACTGCTGGTGGGTGTCGTGGTCGGTGCCGGCCTGGTACTGGTGAGCGTGGTCATTCCGCTCTACAGCCAGCTGCGCCGTGCCAACAAGTCCGTGGCGGCAACGCCGGCCGCGGGTGTTTCCCCCCAATCTTTTGATGGACGCTGATCGAAGATGGATTTCGTCACCGAGTGGCTTTGGTTTTTCCTGTTCGTTCCGCTGGCCGCACTGGCCGGGTGGGTGATCGGCCGGCGCGGTGGCCAGCGCCACGGTGACAACCAGGTCAGCCGCCTGTCCAGCACCTACTTCCGTGGCCTGAACTACCTGCTCAACGAGCAGCCGGACAAGGCCATCGAACTGTTCCTGCACATCGCCGAGCTGGACAAGGAAACCTTCGAGACCCAGGTCGCGCTGGGCCACCTGTTCCGCCGCCGCGGTGAAGTCGACCGCGCCATCCGCCTGCACCAGGGGCTGGTCAACCGCCACGACCTGAGCGACGCGCAGCGCGTGCAGGCCCTGCTGGCGCTGGGCGAGGACTATATGAAGTCCGGCCTGCTGGACCGTGCAGAGACCGTGTTCACCGAACTGGCGCAGCTGGACCAGCGCGCCCCGCAGGCGCTCAAGCACCTGATCGGCATCTACCAGGCTGAGCGTGACTGGGAAAAGGCGATCGACAACGCCACCCGCTTCGAAGACGTCACCGGCGAGCCGATGGGCAAGCTGATCGGGCAGTTCGAGTGCGAACTGGCCGAACGTTTCCGCGGCGCCGGCAAGCTGGAAGAGGCGAGGGCAGCGATTGCCCGGGCCTACCAGGCCGATGCGATGTCGGTGCGTGCCGGCATCATTGAGGGTCGCCTGGAAACCGATGCCGGCAATCCGGAAGCGGCCGTGCGCGCCTTCGAGCGCGCCGCGCGCAACGATCCGGAGTACCTGCCGGAGCTGCTGCCGGCGCTGATGCAGAACTATCGCAAGGTGGGCGATCTGGCAGGCGCACGTGCGTTCCTGTCGGAAATGACCGAGCACTACCGTGGCATCGCCCCGGTGCTGGCCCTGACCCGGCTGATGGAAGAGCAGGAGGGCGTGGCTCCGGCCCGAGCCTACCTTGGCCGCCAGCTCAAGGATCGTCCGTCGGTGCGTGGCGAATCGGCGCTGATCGACCTGACCCTGGCCGAGGGCGCCGATTCCACAGCGACCCTGCATGACCTCAAGCACATCACCGACCAGCTGCTGGTGCGCAATCCCGCTTATCGCTGCACCCGTTGCGGGTTCGGTGCACGTACCCACCATTGGCAGTGCCCGAGCTGCAAGGAATGGGGCACGGTCAAGCCACTGCTGAACTACGCGGTGCTCTGATCCATGCCGTGGCTCGTGATGGGCGCGCTGCTGGGGCTGGCCCTGCTGAGTGCGGGGTTGACCTGGGCGGCACGGGGTTATGCCCTGCGCCAGCAACTGCTGGACCAGCCCGGCGAGCGTCGCAGCCATAGCGTGGCAACGCCGCGCGGTGGTGGCATCGCCATCGTCATCAGCCTGCTGGTCACCGCCGGTGCAGCGATGTGGGTCTGGCCTGAATCGACACCGAGCCTGCTGGTGGCCAGCCTGGGCCTGGTGCTGGTGGCGGGCATCGGCTGGTGGGACGACCACCGGCCGTTGCCGGCCATGCGCCGCCTGCTGGTGCACTTCATTGCCGCCGCGCTGCTGGCCGCCCTGGTCAAGGTGCATGGTGGAAGCTGGTTGCTGGCCGGGCTGGTGCTGGTATTCACCGCCTCGTTGATCAACATCTGGAACTTCATGGATGGCATCAACGGTATTGCCGCCAGCCAGGCCATTGTTGTTGCGCTGGGCCTGGCGCCGGTGCTGCCCTGGCCGTATTCGCTGGCCGCGGTGGCGCTGGGCCTGGCCTGCCTGGGCTTCCTGCCGTTCAATTTCCCGCGGGCCCGGATCTTCATGGGTGATGTCGGAAGTGGCGCGCTGGGCTATGCAGTCGCCGTCGTCCTGGCAATCGCTGCGGTGCGTACCGATATCAACTGGATCCTGCTGCTGGTGCCGGCTTCGGCGTTCCTCGTGGACGCGGGCTTCACACTGGCGGCGCGCATCATCTCCGGACAACGCTGGATGGAACCCCATACCCAGCACGTCTACCAGCGGGCGGTGCAGGCAGGAGCCAGCCACGCCCAGGTGACAGGGATGTACTTTGCTTTGGGCCTGTTCAGTATTACAGTGCTTAATGTCTGCTCCAATTTGCAGCCGAGGTGGGAGGCTGTCCTGGCGGTCGCGTGGTTTCTCGCGCTGAGCGTCCTCTGGATCCTCCTGCGCAATGGATTGCGTCACCGACAAGGAAATACCTGACTTATGGCTTCACCCTGGCGGGACAGAATCCTCGGCCTGATGCCGCGTTCGGCCATCGTCTGCCACGACCTGTTCATGGTCTGGGCATGCTGGCAGCTGCTCCACGCCGGGCGGTACTCGATCCTCCCCAACGCGCCTTCGCTTCCGCTCTGGAATGTCGACACCACCCTGGTGCTGCTGCTGCAGGGCCTGGTGTTCTGGCGCGTGGGCCTGTATCGCGGGCTGTGGCGTTTCGCCAGCGTCAGCGACCTGCTGAACATCTTCAAGGCCAGCTTCATCGGCCTGGTCGGCATCGTGCTGGTGCTGATGTGGAAGCGTTTCGACGGCGTGCCGATGTCGGTGCTGGTGATCTATCCGTTCGCGCTGTCGGCGCTGCTGGGCGCCCCGCGCCTGCTGTACCGGGCCTGGAAGGATTACCAGGCACTGCAGTCGGATTCGAGCGCGCGCCGCGTGCTGATCCTCGGTGCGGGGCAAGCCGCCGAGACGCTGGTCCGCGATCTGCGCCGCTCCGGCAACTTCGAACCGGTCGGCCTGCTGGACGACGCACCGCACCTGCGCGGCGCCAAGCTGCAGGGCCTGCCGATCCTGGGCAGCCTCGATGATGCCCCGGCGGTGGTCCGCGAGACTGCGGCCAAGTTGCTGGTGATCGCCATGCCCTCGCTGGATGCCGCAGGCATGCAGCGGGTGGTCGCCATCTGCGAAAGCACCGGCGTGCCGTTCCGCACCGTGCCCAAGCTGAGCGACATCCTGCAGGGGCAGTCGCTGCCCGGCCAACTGAAGGAAGTGGCGATCGAGGATCTGCTCGGCCGCAAGCCGATCACCCCGGACTGGAACCTGATCCGTGGCTGGTTGGGCGGTCGCACCGTGATGGTGACCGGTGCCGGTGGCTCGATCGGCTCGGAGCTGTGCCGCCAGTGCGCGCGCCACGGTGCCGGCCGCATCATCCTGCTGGAGATCAGCGAACTGCTGCTGCTGACCATCGAGGGTGAGCTGCGTCGCAGCTTCCCCGATATCGAGATCGAAGCGGTGCTGGGCGACTGTGGCGATCCTGCGGTGATCCGCCATGCGCTGTCGCTGCATCCGGTCGACACCGCGTTCCATGCCGCAGCGTACAAGCATGTACCGGTGCTGGAACGGCAGCTGCGCGAAGCTGTGCGCAACAACATCCTGGCGACCGAGAACGTGGCCCGCGCCTGCCTGGAAGCGCGCGTCGAGCATTTCGTGTTCATCTCCACCGACAAGGCGGTCGATCCGGTCAACGCGCTGGGTGCCAGCAAGCGCTATGCCGAGATGATCTGCCAGAGCCTGGACCAGAAGTCCACGCACACCCGTTTCGTTACCGTGCGCTTCGGCAACGTGCTGGCCTCGGCCGGCAGCGTGGTGCCGCTGTTCCGCGAGCAGATCCTGCGCGGTGGTCCGGTCACGGTCACCGATCCGGAAGTCACCCGCTACTTCATGACCATCCCCGAGGCCTGCCAGTTGATCCTGCAGGCCGCGGCCTCGGCCTCGCACGGTGCGATCTACACGCTCGACATGGGCGAGCCGGTGCCGATCCGGCTGCTGGCCGAGCAGATGATCCGTCTGGCGGGCAAGCAGCCGTACAAGGATGTGCAGATCATCTATACCGGCCTGCGTCCGGGCGAGAAGCTGCACGAGACGCTGTTCTATTCGGATGAGGACTACCGCGCAACCGCGCATCCGAAGGTCCTCGAGGCCGGCGTGCGCATGTTCTCGCGCGATCTGGTGCTGGGCAACGTCCCGCGCCTGCGCGAGGCGGTGTGCAGCTACGACACCGAAACCATCAAGGAAGTCCTGTTCGCGACGATGCCCGAGTTCTCGCCAATCGAACAGGATGCTTACATTTCATCCGCTAAAGTCGTGCCCTTTCCCGCACGCGAGGCCAACAGGCACCAATGAGCAAGCGAATTCGCAAAGCAGTTTTCCCCGTAGCGGGTTTGGGGACGCGTTTTTTGCCAGCAACCAAGACCGTGCCGAAGGAGATGCTGCCGATCATTGACCGGCCGCTGATCCAGTACGCAGTGGATGAAGCAATCGAGGCCGGCTGTGACACGCTGGTGTTCATCACCAACCGCTACAAGCACGCGGTCGCCGACTACTTCGACAAGGCCTACGAGCTGGAGCAGAAGCTCGAGCGCGCCGGCAAGCAGGAGCAGCTGGAGCTGATCCGTCACGTGCTGCCCAATGGCGTGCGCGCGATCTTCGTGACCCAGGCCGAGGCGCTGGGCCTGGGCCATGCGGTGCTGTGTGCCAAGGCCGTGATCGGTGACGAGCCGTTCGCGGTACTGCTGCCGGACGACCTGATCTGGAACCGCGGCGACAGCGCGCTGAAGCAGATGGCCGATCTCAACGAAGCCAGTGGCGCCAGCGTCATTGCCGTTGAAGATGTGCCGCACGACAAGACCGCCAGTTACGGCATCGTCGCGACCGAGGCCTTCGATGGCCGCAAGGGCCGTATTTCGCAGATCGTGGAGAAGCCGAAGCCGGAGGACGCGCCGAGCGACCTGGCCGTGGTCGGCCGCTACGTGCTGAGTCCGAAGATCTTCGAGCTGCTGGAGCAGACCGGCAGCGGTGCCGGCGGCGAGATCCAGCTGACCGATGCGATCGCGCAGCTGCTGAAGACCGAAGAGGTGGATGCCTACCGTTTCGAGGGCACTCGTTTCGACTGCGGTACGCACCTGGGGCTGGTGGAAGCGACGATCCGCTTCGCGCTGGACAACCCGAAGCTGGCAGGGCCGGCGCGGGAGAAGCTGACGGCGATGTTGGCGGAATAAGGTTTATCAAGCGCTCCGTTCGCGGCGCCTTGATTGATACGTGGTGGGCGGTACGGGTGGGCCTTTGCAGGACACGCCGTAAACCCATCCATGGGGGCTCGATGGCGCCATCCATGGCGCCAACGGTCCTGCAAAGGCCCACCCGTCCCGCCTGCCAAGTTTCCTGCGGGCGCGGACGGGAAGGGCGGAATCAAGGGCGGGAGCACAAGCAAAAAAAGGCAGCCTATGGCTGCCTTTTTTGATTGTTGGGGTCAGATCCCTTTGCGCAGCAAAGGGCTCTGACCCCAGCTTTTGACCTTGCTTTTGCTAAACCCTCCGCCGCGCGGAATGTTGGGTGGCGCGGGTGGGTGAGGCTGACCGGGACTGTCAGCGGCATGGGCCAGGCGCATGCGCCTGGCGGGTTGGGCAGGGCGCCCAACCCCGGCCTTGCTGCGTGCGCAGGATTGCGCACGCTAGCAAGCCGCTGCCAAGCCCCCATGGGTGAGGGCGCTTTGCTTGCGAAGCACTGCTTCGCAAGCGCCCGAACGCACAGCCGCCAGCGGCTGGGCCGGTCTGGGGGTTCACGGCGTGTCCCGGGCAGCCTCACCCCACCCGGGCCCCACAGCCAACCGACACTCCAGCCGGCAACGCCTTGATCCTTACAGCGCCTCGAAAATACCCGCCGCGCCCATGCCGGTGCCGATGCACATCGTCACCATGCCGTACTTCTGCTGGCGACGACGCAGGCCGTGCAGCAGGGTGGCGGTACGGATCGCGCCGGTCGCACCCAGCGGGTGGCCCAGGGCAATCGCGCCACCCAGCGGGTTGACCTTGCTCGGGTCCAGGCCGCAATCGCGGATCACCGCCAGCGACTGCGCGGCGAACGCTTCGTTCAGTTCAATCCAATCCAGCTGGTCCTGGGTCAGGCCGGCCTGCTTCAGTGCCTTCGGGATCGCGGCGATCGGGCCGATGCCCATCACTTCCGGGCGCACGCCGGCCACCGAGAAGCTGACGAAACGGGCCAGCGGGGTCAGGCCGTAGTCCTTGATCGCCTGTTCCGAGGCCAGCAGCACGGCACCGGCGCCGTCGCTCATCTGCGACGAGTTACCGGCGGTGACGGTGCCGCCGAACTGGCCGTTGCGGAACACCGGGCGCAGCTTGGCCAGGCCTTCAGCCGAGGAATCCGGGCGCGGGCCTTCGTCGGTGTCGGCGATCTTGTTGCGGGTGATGATGCGCTGGCCATCGGCCAGGTCCGGCAGGTGCGAGACGATCTCGTACGGGCTGATCTCGTCCTTGAACTCGCCGTTCTGGATCGCGGCCATGGCCTTCTGGTGCGAGGCGAGGGCGAAGGCGTCCTGGTCTTCGCGCGAGACCTTCCACTCTTCGGCCACCTTCTCGGCAGTGATGCCCATGCCGTAGGCGATGGCCACGTGGTCGTTGTCGAACACGCTCGGCGCCATGGCGATCTTGTTGCCCATCATCGGCACCATCGACATCGACTCGGTGCCACCGGCCAGCATCAGGTCGGCGTTGCCCAGGCGGATCGCGTCGGCGGCCTGCGCCACGGCCTGCAGGCCGGAGGAGCAGAAGCGGTTCACGGTCTGTGCGGCGATGGTGTTGGGCAGGCCGGCCAGCAGCACGCCGATGCGCGCCACGTTCATGCCCTGCTCGGCTTCCGGCATGGCGCAGCCGATGATCGCGTCATCGATGCGGTTGACGTCCACGCCCGGGGCCTGGGCGACGACGCTGCGCAGCACGTGCGCAAGCATGTCGTCGGGGCGGGTGTTGCGGAACATGCCCTTGGGCGCCTTGCCGACCGGGGTGCGGGTGGCGGCGACGATGTAGGCGTCCTGGATTTGCTTGGTCATTGCAGTGATCTCTCGAATTTTTTAGCCGGGGTGCCGACCAACGGTCGGCACCCACCAGAGGCAGAGGAATGCCAACCAGGGGTCGGCACCCGCCATCAATCAGTTACGCAGCGGCTTGCCGGTCTTCAGCATGTGCGCGATGCGGGCCTGGGTCTTTTCCTGCTGGGCCAGTTCGACGAAGTGCTTGCGCTCCAGGGTCAGCAGCCACTCTTCGTCCACCAGGGTGCCGCGGTCGACCTTGCCGCCGCACAGCACGGTGGCGATGCGCTCGGCGATCTCGTAGTCGTACGGGCTGATGAAACGGCCTTCCAGCATGTTGACCAGCATCATCTTGAAGGTGGCGATGCCCACGTCACCGGCCACCTGGATGCGGCGTGCCGGCAGCGGCGGACGGTAGCCCGCTTCGGCCAGTGCACGGGCTTCGGCCTTGGCGATGTGCAGGGCCTCGTAGCTGTTGAACACCACCTTGTCGGTACTGCGCAGCAGGCCCAGTTCCTTGGCGTTGACCGCCGAGTTGGACACCTTGGCCATCGCCACGGTCTCGAAGGTCTTCTTCAGTTCGGCGAACACGTCACCGCCCGGGCCTGCGGCCTGCGAGGCACGCACGGCCAGTTCCTTCAGGCCGCCACCGGCCGGCAGCAGGCCGACACCGGCCTCGACCAGGCCGATGTAGCTTTCCAGGAAGGCCACGGTCTTGGCGCTGTGCATCTGGAACTCGCAGCCGCCACCCAGGGCCAGGCCACGCACCGCAGCCACCACCGGCACCAGCGAGTACTTGATGCGCTGGCTGGTGCGCTGGAAGTTGGCGACCATCTCCTCGAACTGGTCGACCTTGCCGGCCTGCAGCAGGCCGAGTGCACCGGCCAGGTCGGCACCGGCGGAGAAGGGTTCCTTCTGCTGCCAGATCACCAGGCCCTGGAAGTCCTTCTCGGCGCGGCTCACGCATTCCTGCAGGCCGTCCAGCACCTGGTCGGACACGGTGTTCATCTTGGTCTTGAAGCTGACCACGGCGATGCCATCACCGTCGTGCCACATGCGCAGACCGTCGTTCTCGAACACGGTCTCGCCCGGCGCGAACTTCTCGCCCAGCAGCGGATCCGGGAAGCGCTGGCGCTGGTACACCGGCAGCGACGAGCGCGGCAGCTTGGCGTTGCGCGACGGGCTGTAGCTGCCCTCGGCGGCGTGCACGCCGTCGCGGCCGTCGAAGACCCAATCCGGCAGCGGGGCATTGCTCATGCTCTTGCCGGCGACGATGTCATCGGCGATCCACTGCGCGACCTGCTTCCAGCCGGCGGCCTGCCAGGTTTCGAACGGGCCCAGCGACCAGCCGTAGCCCCAGCGGATGGCCAGGTCGACATCGCGCGCGGTCTCGGCGATGTCGGCCAGGTGGTAGGCGCTGTAGTGGAACAGGTCGCGGAAGGTCGCCCACAGGAACTGCGCCTGCGGGTGCTGGCTCTCGCGCAGCTTGGCGAACTTCTCGGCCGGGTTCTTGATCTTCAGGATCTCGACCACGTCCGGTGCGGCAGTGCGGTCGGCCGGGCGGTAGTCCTGCTTCTCCAGGTCCAGCACGACGATGTCCTTGCCGACCTTGCGGAAGATGCCGGCGCCGGTCTTCTGGCCCAACGCGCCCTTGGAAATCAGCGCGTCCAGCCACTTCGGCGACTTGAAGAATTCATGCCACGGGTCATTCGGCAGGGTGTCGCCCATGGTCTTGATGACGTGGGCCATGGTGTCCAGGCCGACCACGTCGGAGGTGCGGTAGGTGGCCGACTTCGGGCGACCGACCAGCGGGCCGGTCAGGCCGTCCACTTCATCGAAGCCCAGGCCGAACTGCTGGGTGTGGTGGATGGTGGACAGGATCGAGAACACGCCGATGCGGTTGCCGATGAAGTTCGGGGTGTCCTTGGCGTACACCACGCCCTTGCCCAGGGTGGTGACCAGGAATGCTTCCAGGCCTTCCAGCACGGCGGCATCGGTGGTGGTGGCCGGGATCAGCTCGGCCAGGTGCATGTAGCGCGGCGGGTTGAAGAAGTGCACGCCGCAGAAGCGGTGGCGCAGCTGCTCGGGCAGCACGTCGGCCAGCTTGTTGATGCCCAGGCCCGAGGTGTTGGAGGCCAGCACCGCGTGGTCGGCCACGAACGGGGCGATCTTCTTGTACAGGTCCTGCTTCCAGTCCATGCGCTCGGCGATGGCCTCGATGATCAGGTCGCAGTCCTTCAGCTGCTCCAGGCCGGACTCGTAGTTGGCCGGGGTGATGGCTTCGGCCAGCGACTTGCTGGCCAGCGGCGCCGGGCTCAGCTTGCCCAGGTTGGCGATCGCCTTCAGCACGATGCCGTCGGCCGGACCTTCCTTGGCAGGCAGGTCGAACAGCACGGTGTCGACGCCAGCGTTGGTGAGGTGGGCGGCGATCTGGGCACCCATGACGCCGGCACCCAGCACGGCGGCGCGGCGGACTAGCAGGGAATTGGACATGGTGTAGGGCCTTTGTTGGTCAGCAGTTACTGGGTGGAATCAAAGGGAAGCGGGCAGGGCGCTGGCGCGTGCGGCGGCGCGGAACCCGGCTTCGGCGAAATGGATCAGTTCGTGGGCGGCATGGGCACGATGCGCCGCTTCGGTGACACCGGCGGGACGCTTGATCAGCCCGAAGTCGGCCATCGCATAGGTCAGCGAGCCGGCCAGGAAGTCGAGGCGCCAGTACAGCTCCTCCTTGCTCAGGTCCGGCACGCACTCGCCGATGGCCTTGCCGAACGCACGCAGCACGTGGCCGTAGTGGTCGGACAGGAACTTGCGCAGGTTGTCGTTCTTCTCGGCGTAGGCGCGGGCGATCACGCGCACGAAGGCGCCGCCGTTCTGGCGGTCCTGGGCCAGCGCCAGGGCCGGCTCGACGAAGGCAGCCAGCACCGGGCGCAGTTCACCCGGGTGCTCGGCGCGGGCGCGCTCGAGCTGCGACAGGCGGGCACCGGTCATCTCGTCCATGCGGCGGCGGAACACCTCGTTGACCAGGTTTTCCTTGGAGCCGAAGTGGTAGTTGACCGCGGCGATGTTGACGTCGGCCTGGCTGGTCACCTGGCGCAGCGAGGTGCCGGCGAAGCCGTGCTGGGCGAACAGCTCCTCGGCCGCGCCGAGAATCCGGTCCTTGGTCGAGAAGTGGGCGGGCTTGGCCATCGGTGGGCGGACCTTAATCAAACGATTGTTTGATACTAGGACCAGACGGTACCGTATGGCATTTTGCAGTGCAGCATAATCGGCCGGTCCGGTCAGATTTCGCTCAGGTCGGTGAATGGGCGCAAAGGGTAGTGCCGGCCGCTGGCCGGCAACCTCGGGCAGCCAGTGGGGCACCAGCCTGCCGGCCAGCGGCCGGCACTACCACCCTGCCGCTTTATCTTTTACAATTCGCCTACGTTTATCAGGCTAAGCCCGCGTCCCGACGCGGGTTTTTTTCATGTTACCCTTCGGGCCATCAGCGGCCCGATTCCATTGGAGACATCCCATGGCGCTGGAGCGCACCCTTTCGATCATCAAGCCGGACGCCGTTGCCAAGAACGTCATCGGCGAAATCTACGCCCGCTTCGAGAAGGCCGGCCTGAAGGTCGTGGCCGCCAAGTACAAGCAGCTGTCGCGTCGTGAAGCCGAAGGCTTCTACGCCGTGCACCGCGAGCGTCCGTTCTTCAACGCGCTGGTCGAGTTCATGATCTCCGGCCCGGTGATGATCCAGGCCCTGGAAGGCGAGAACGCCGTCCTGGCCCACCGCGACCTGCTGGGCGCCACCAACCCGAAGGAAGCCGCGCCGGGCACCATCCGCGCCGACTTCGCCGAATCCATCGATGCCAACGCCGCCCACGGCTCGGACTCGGTCGAGAATGCCGCGATTGAGATCGCCTACTTCTTCGCCGCCACCGAAGTCGTTTCGCGCTGAGAGTAATGCCGTGAACGAGGTCGTACAGTCCCCCGCCATCCAGCCGCTGCCGAAGTCGGCACCCACGGCTGGCAAGCAGAACCTGCTCGACCTCGATCGCGCGGGCCTGGAGAAGTTCTTCGTCGAGGTTCTCGGCGAAAAGAAGTTCCGTGCCCATCAGGTGATGAAGTGGATCCACCATCGCTACGTCACCGACTTCGATGAAATGACCGACCTCGGCAAGGTCCTGCGCGCCAAGCTGCAGGCCCATGCCGAGGTGCTGGTTCCCAACATCGTGTTCGACAAGCCCTCCGCCGACGGCACCCACAAGTGGCTGCTGGCGATGGGCGTGGATGGCAAGAACGCCATCGAGACCGTGTACATCCCGGACAAGACCCGCGGCACGCTGTGCGTGTCTTCGCAGGTCGGTTGCGGCCTGAACTGCACGTTCTGCTCCACTGCTACCCAGGGCTTCAACCGCAATCTGACCACCGCCGAGATCATCGGCCAGGTGTGGGTTGCCGCGCGCCACCTGGGCAACGTGCCGCACCAGATGCGCCGCCTCACCAACGTGGTGATGATGGGCATGGGCGAGCCGCTGATGAATTTCGACAACGTCGTGCGCGCCATGAGCGTGATGCGTGACGACCTGGGCTACGGCCTGGCCAACAAGCGCGTGACCCTGTCGACCTCCGGCCTGGTGCCGCAGATCGACCGCCTGTCTGCCGAAAGCGACGTGTCGCTGGCGGTGTCGCTGCACGCGCCGAACGACGCGCTGCGCGAGACCCTGGTGCCGCTCAACAAGAAGTACCCGATCGCCGAGCTGATGGCCTCGTGCGCACGCTACCTGCGCGCCAACAAGCGCCGCGAATCGGTCACTTTCGAATACACCCTGATGAAGGGCATCAACGACAAGCCCGAGCATGCCCGCGAGCTGGCACGCCTCATGCGCCAGTTCGACAACGCGGTGCAGGCCAGGGATTCGGGCAAGGTCAACCTGATCCCCTTCAACCCGTTCCCGGGTACCCGCTACGAGCGTTCGGAAGAGGCGCACATCCGCGCCTTCCAGAAGATCCTGCTCGACAGCAACGTGCTGACCATGGTCCGCCGTACCCGTGGCGACGACATCGACGCCGCCTGTGGCCAGCTCAAGGGCCAGGTGATGGACCGCACCCGCCGCCAGGCGGAGTTCAACAAGACGCTGCAGGCGGGGAAGGGGAGCGATGCCGCGGCCTGACCGCCTCTGGCTGGTTCTGCTCGCAGGCACGCTGGCCCTCGCGGTCGGCGGCTGCAAATCCCATCCCAAGGCCAAGCTTGGCCCGAGCGAGGCGCCGGTCTACTCCGTCCGTGATCCGGAAGGGGTGCGGCAGCAGGTGCGCTGGCAGGAGTTGCTGACCCTGGCCGGCCGCGACATCCAGGGCGGCAATCTCGATGCTGCCGAGCGAAAGGCGCGCGAAGCCCAGAAGCTGGTGCCGACGGCCCCCGACGGCCTGGTCCTGCTTGCGGGCATCGACGAGCGTCGCGGTCGCAGCCAGCAGGCCGGCGAGAACTTCCGCAAGGCTGCCGAGCTGGCGCCGCAACGTGGCGACGTGCTCAACAACTATGGTGCCTGGCTGTGCCAGCAGGGCCAGGCGGCCGAATCGCTGGTGTGGTTCGATCGTGCCCAGCGGGCGCCGGGCAATCCCGCCGTCGCCGAAGCGCAGTCCAATGCCGGCAGCTGTGCGCTGGATGCAGGCCAGTTCGAGCGTGCCGAGCGCGACCTGCGCGCGGCGCTGTCGGCGCTGCCGGGAAACCCGGTCGCGCTGGAGGCCATGGCCCAGCTCAGCTTCCGCCAGGGCCGCTACATGGAGGCCCGGGCCTTCGCCGAACGTAGGATTGCGGCTGCACCCGCAACGCGTTCCGTGTTACAACTTGCGTCTCAAATCGAAGCGCGGCTGGGTGATCGGGCGGCATCTGACCGCTATCTTCAGCGCATTCGACAGGAATTTCCGCAGGAAGCGGGCTCCTAACTCCAGGGTTGATGCATTGTGATTGATGACCAGACTGTGAGCGCTCTCGAGACTGCGGCCGGCTGCGGCACCCGCCTGCGCCAGGCCCGTGAAGCGGCCGGACTGACCCTTGAGGATGTCGGCTCGCGCCTGCGCATGCCGGTCCAGGTGGTCAGGTCGCTGGAGGAAGAGCAGTGGCAGAAGCTGGGCGCGCCGGTCTTCGTGCGCGGCCAGTTGCGCAGCTACGCGCGCCTGCTCGACGTCGATGTGAGCCAGCTGCTGGAGCAGGCCCAGGTGGGTCCGGTCGTGCCGCCCACCCTGGTCAGCCATACCCATACCCCGCGTGCGCGCCGCATTGCCGAGAATCTCGGCCGGCGCGTGCTGTACGTCGGCATCACCGCCGTGCTGGCCGTGCCGGTGTGGTTCGCCACCCGCGGCCATTTCGATGGCAGCGCCACGCCGTCGCCGAACACGGCCTCGCTGGACGCGATCCCGGCCGCTGTGCCGGTGGCCCCGTCCGCTGCGGGTGTCGAGCCGGCAGCCCCGGCTGAAGTCGCGAGTGCCCCGGCCAGCAAGCCGGCCGCAACCCCGTATGTCGCTTCGCTGTCCCCGGTGCCGCGTTCGGCACCCGCTGCGCCCGCAGCCGCCAATACGCTGGAGATGCAGTTCAGCGGCGACAGCTGGGTCGATATCGGTGGTCCGGACGGCGCCACGGTCGAAAAGGCGCTGATCAAGTCCGGCGAGAGCCGCAGCTTCACGCCGGGCCAGGTGACCCGGGTGACCCTGGGCAACGCCTCGGCGGTCCAGGTTCAGCAGAACGGCGCTATCGTCGATCTGACCCCCTACCAGCGAGCCAACGTGGCACGCTTTCAGGTATCCTCTGAAGGCTCCGTAGTCCCGGTTTCGCACTGAGGCGCGGTTTCACCACCTTCGATTAAACCCAATGGTCCCTCCCGATGGGCGGGGCGAGAGTACGCATGGCGATCGACGATCTGCTCGACGAGCACGAACAAAGTGAACGCGTCCGCAGCTGGCTGCGGAAGAATGGCGCCAGCATCCTCGGTGGCGTAGCCATCGCGATCGGTGCCATTGCCGGCTGGCAGTGGTACCAGAAGGATCAGGGCGGCAAGCTGGCCTCGGCCAACGTGGAATACCAGAAGGCTCTGGTCGGTCTTCAGCAGAACAAGCTCGACGACGCTGCCAAGGCAGTGAAGGCGCTCGAAGCGGGCCCGTCCAGCATCTATGGCGACCTCGCGGCGCTGCAGCTGGCCAAGGCCCAGGTCGACGCCGGCAAGAACGAAGAAGCGCTGGCCACCCTGCGCGCCGTGAAGGTCGAAAGCGACCTGCAGCGCGTGGTCGACCAGCGTGTGGCCCGCCTGCTGGTGGCCACCGGCAAGAGCGACGAGGCGATCAAGCTGCTGGGCAGCGCCACCGACAGCAGCAGCCTGGAAATCCATGGCGATGCGCTGATGGCGCAGGGCAAGCGCGATGACGCCCGCGCACAGTACGAGAAGGCGCTGAAGTCGCTGGACGTGGCAGCGCCGCAGCGGCGCCTGCTGGAAACCAAGGTTATGGATGCCGGCGGCACGGTCGCCGCCCCTGCGGAGTCGGTTTGATGAGTCAGAAGGTCATGATCACCCGCGTCGCCACCGTGCTCCTGATGGGCATGGCCCTGACCGGCTGCAGCACCATGAAGGGCTGGTTCGCCGGCAAGGACGCGGCAGCGAAGAAGGCCCAGGAGCCGGCTGAGCTGGTCAAGTTCGAGCCGAGCGTCAAGGTCAACAAGGCCTGGTCGGTCAACCTCGGCAAGGGCGAGCGCCGCATCGGCGTGCGCCAGGGCCCGGCCGTTGCCAATGGCCACGTGTTCGCTGCGGCGATCACCGGCGGCGTGCACGCCATCGACCTGCAGACCGGCAAGAAGGTCTGGACCTGGGAGCCGCAGAAGGAAAAGAAGAAGCCGAAGCTGCGCCTGTCCGGCGGCCCGGGTGTCGGTGAGAACCTGGTCGTGATCGGCACGCTCGATGGCCAGGTCATCGCCCTGGACATCAATGACGGCAGCGAGAAGTGGCGCGCCCGTGTTCCGGGTGAGGTCATTGCCGCGCCGGCCGTGGCCCAGGGCCTGGTGTTCGTGCGCAGCAACGACGGCCGCGTCACCGCGTTCGATGCCGGCAACGGCACCCAGAAGTGGTTCAACCCGAGCGAACTGCCCGCGCTGACCGTGCGCGGCAACGCGCCGGTGGTCACCGGTCCGGGCGTGTTGTTCATCGGCAAGGACGAAGGCGCGGTTGCCGCGCTGGCCATGCAGGATGGACGTACCCTGTGGGAACAGAACCTTGGCAACGGCGAAGGCCGTACCGAGCTGGACCGCATGGCCGATGTCGACGGTGCTCCGGTGCTGGAGGGCAACACCCTCTTCGTGAGCAGCTTCAAGAACCAGACCATGGCCATCGAAGGCCCGACCGGTCGCCCGCTGTGGGCGCGCGACCATGGCGGTGCAGGTGGCGTGGCGGTGTCGTCGGGCAATGTGTTCGTCACCGACAACAAGGGTGGCGTGTTCGGCCTGGACAAGGCGACCGGCGCTGCCATGTGGTCGCAGACCGAGCTGGCGCGTCGTTCGCTGACCGGCCCGGCGCTGCACGGTGATTACGTGGTCGTCGGCGACTACAAGGGATACGTGCACTGGTTGAAGACCTCCGATGGTGCGATGGCGGCACGGGCGAAGAGCGGCGGTGACGCCCTGCTGGCCCAGCCGGTCGTCGTCGACGGGGTGCTGCTGGTGCAGAACGTGGATGGCAAGCTGACCGCCTTCCGGTTGGCAAATTAAAAATTGGAGTAATCGCGATGCTGCCTTTGGTCGCCCTGGTTGGACGGCCGAATGTCGGCAAGTCGACTATTTTCAATGCGCTTACGCGCACCCGCGACGCGCTGGTCCATGACCAGCCCGGCGTCACCCGTGACCGCAACTACGGCGTCTGCCGCCTCGACGAGGACAACCATTTCCTCGTCGTGGATACCGGCGGTATTGCCGGGGAAGACGAAGGCCTGGCGGGTGCCACCACGCGCCAGGCCCGGGCTGCGGCGGCCGAAGCCGATCTGATCCTGTTCGTCGTCGACGCCCGCGAGGGCACCTCGGCGCTGGACGACGAGATCCTGGCCTGGCTGCGCAAGCTGTCGCGCCCGACGCTGCTGCTGATCAACAAGATCGACGGCACCGACGAGGACAGCGTGCGTTCGGAATTCGCCCGTTACGGCTTCGGCGAGATGCTGACCGTCTCGGCCGCGCATCGCCAGGGCCTGGACGACCTGCTGGACGAAGTGATCCAGCGCCTGCCGGAAGAAGGCAGCGGCGAAGAGCTGGACAACGATCCGAACCGTATCCGCATCGCCTTCGTCGGACGTCCGAACGTGGGCAAGTCGACCCTGGTCAACCGCATCCTCGGCGAGGAGCGCATGATCGCCTCCGACGTGCCGGGCACCACCCGCGACTCGATCGCGGTGGACCTGGAGCGCGACGGACGTGAGTACCGGCTGATCGACACCGCCGGCCTGCGCCGCCGTTCGCGCGTGGACGAGGTCGTCGAGAAGTTCTCGGTGGTCAAGACCATGCAGTCGATCGAGCAGTGTCAGGTCGCCGTGCTGATGCTGGACGCCACCGAAGGCGTGACCGACCAGGACGCCACCGTGCTCGGTGCCGTGCTCGACGCCGGCCGCGCGCTGGTGATCGCCATCAACAAGTGGGATGGCCTGACCGAGTACCAGCGCGAACAGGCTGAAACCATGCTGTCGCTGAAGCTGGGCTTCGTGCCGTGGGCCGAGTCCGTGCGCATCTCGGCCAAGCATGGCTCGGGCCTGCGCGAGCTGTTCCGTGCGGTGCACCGCGCGCACGAATCGGCGAACAAGACCTTCACCACCAGCGAAGTGAACAAGGCGCTGGAAGTGGCCTACGAGACCAACCCGCCGCCGACCATCCGCGGCCATGTCTCCAAGCTGCGCTACGTGCACCCGGCCGGTTCCAACCCGCCGACCTTCATCGTGCACGGCACCCGCCTGAAGGAGCTGCAGGAGTCGTACAAGCGCTACCTGGAGAACTTCTTCCGCAAGCGCTTCAAGCTGATCGGTACGCCGGTGAGCTTCATCTTCCGCGAGGGCACCAACCCGTACGAGGGCAAGAAGAACGTCCTCACCGAGCGGCAGGTCAAGGCCAAGCGGCGCTTGATGAAGCACGTCAAGGGCAAGTGATTCACGGGAAGGCGGCCGCAGGGCCGCCTTTCTTGTGTGTGGTCGTGCCGGCCGCTGGCCGGCAACCTCGTGAACACGCCAGGCATCATCGGGTTGCCGGCCAGCGGCCGGCACTACCCCTACGTCTACAGTCCTCGATCATGGCGAACTGTTGCGACGAGCGCGGCAATGCGGCAACGCGCATGGGGCGCTGCGGGGCGCGGCCATCATCGGTTCGGGCAGCTGCGCCTGCCCCGAGAGGCTTGCCCAGACCAGGGTGGTACCCAGTACCCCTGCCAGGTACGCCACCGACACCGCGCCGATCACCAGACCCGCCGCATGCTCCAGCCACGGAAGCAATCGGCAACACCCCTGTGCCCAGCGCGGATGGCTGCCGAGCCACGCCATCAGCAGGCCGAGCGACAGCGCGACGCCGCCCAGGCAGGCCACGTAAGCGGCCTTTGTACCCATGTCGGCAACGAGGCCGCTGACCAGGGCGGCAACCGCGAACTGCAGCGTCCAGTTGTTGATGCTGGCGAGCGCCAACAGGCATCCAGCCTCGGCGTGCGGCCAACGGGAGCGGGCCTTCAGGCCCCGGGGCATCTGCAGGGAAAGCGGAGAGAGGGAGGTCAGCCCGGCGTCGCGCAGGCACATGCCCGCCAGGCGCAGCAGCAGCAGGCAGCCCGCGCACTCCATCGCCAGCGTCCACAGGCCGCGGTTTCCCAGCATGCCCGCCGCAACGAAGGCCGTGGCGCAGATGGTGCCCGTACCGATGGCGATACCGAACGATGCGGCCATGGCGGCGTGCCCGCCCGCGCCCATCGCGGTGCGCAGGATCTTCGCGTGATTCGACGCAGGCAGGAGCATGGCGAAGCCGTACAGCACCGCGACGATGAAGAACTGCTGCACGAAAACCTGCCACCAAACTACAGAAAGTGCCGAGTGTGGGCTGCGGCGGACGCGCCGTATTGAACGCTATTGCGACAGGCGCGAATTACCGGCATCAGCCCAGCCACAGCGACACGGCGATCCACAGCGCCAGCGCAATCATCAGGAGTCCTGCGGCCCGTTCCAGCCAGGGCAGGGCACGCGCGAATCGACCCAGCACCCACGGGTGGCCAACCAGCGCGGCAACCAGCAGATCCCATAGCAGGACGATGCCGAACATCCACGCGCCATAGAAGAACTTCGTTGCGGCGCTGGCCTGCGGACCGTTGAGCATTGCCGCCAGCGTTGCGTAGAACAGCGCATTCTTCGGGTTCAGCAGCGCAGACAGGGCGCCCAGCCCGGCCGCCCTCCACCATCCGTGGGCACCACCCGCTCGCGATCCGTCGGCAGCTTCAGGTGCCTGCAACGTCGTCGAACCCGCATGGCGCAGAAACAGCGTGCCGAGGTACAGCAGGAACCCGCAGCCCGCCAACTGCACCGCAATGAACCCTGCGCTGCCTGCGCGCAGCATGGCCGTTCCGGTGAAAGCGGCCACGATGAAGACGCCATTGCCGAGGGCGATGCCTGCGCAGGCACCACTGGCAGTGCGCCATCCCGAGGTGATCGCGGTGCGTGCAACGAGGAAGAAGTCGGGGCCGGGTGAGAGCAGGGCGAGAAAATGTACGGTGGCGATGACCAGGAACTGTTCCATCGGGTCCGGCGGCGGCTGGCTGGGGCGCCAGTCTGGGGATGCGCCGGGCGACGGTATTGAACGTTATTGCAGGCTCAGCGCCGGTACTGGCCCGGGGTCGCACCGGCGTGGGCCTTGAAGACCCGCTGGAAATGGCTCTGGTCGGCAAAACCCAGCGCATGCGCGACCACGGCCAGTGCCTGCCCTTCGCACAGCCGCCGGCGGGCCTCCTGGATGCGCTGGTCGATCTGCCAGGCGTGCGGGGTCAGGCCCGTGGCGCGTCGGAAGGCGCGGATCAGCTGGTAGCGGCTCATGCCTGCCAGCGATGCCAGCTCCTGCAGGGCCGGGGTGTGTTCGAGCCGCTGGCGCAGAACGTCCATCACCGGCTGCAAGCGCTGCTGTAACGCGGCATCTTCAAGCGGGCCGGCGACGGCAACACCATCGTGTTCATCCAGATCGCCGACGAACGCGATCAGGGCCGCTTCCTTGACGCTGACTGGATCGCCGGAGAACAGCGTCTCGTTGAGCTGGCAGTACTGCTGGTAGCGCGGGCGATGGTTGGAAATCCGGATCGGTTCCTGCTGCCAGTCGGGTTCGGGCAGGTCGTCATACTCGGCGCGGACCTCGGCCATCCAGCGCGGGTCCAGATGCAGCATCTGGTAGCTCCAGACCTGGCCGGGCAGGGGGTTGCAGGCGTGCACGCGGCCTGCGGGCACGCCGACCAGACTGCCGGGCTTCAGCAGGCGCGGCCCTTTCGCGGCGCCGGTGAACAGGCTGCTGCCGGCGTCGACGGCGCCGATCGAGAAGGTGTCATGGCTGTGCGGGCGATGGCAGGCGCGGCTGTCGCACGCCCGTCGGCTTTCGACGAAGGGCATGCGCGGGTCACGCCAGAATTCGGTGGCAGAGCGCATGCAGCGGTTCCGGGATGCAGGGGGCAACGCCCGCATGGTGCCATGTTCGGGGCAGGGCGCGCCGAGGGTGTCTGCGCGATAATGCCGCCATGAGCATCCAAGAGCTTTCCCCCGCGCAGGCACGCGAGCGCCTGGCCCATGGCGCGGTGCTGATCGATGTGCGCGAGGCGCACGAGCGGGCCGGCGGGATGGCCGAGGGCGCGCGCGGCGTGGCCAAGGGCGAGCTGCAGGCCGACCCGGCCGCACACCTGCCGCGGCACGACCAGGAGATCCTGCTGATCTGCCAGAGCGGCAAGCGCTCGGCCGATGCCGCGCAGTTCCTGCTGCAGGCCGGCTACACACACGTCGCTTCCGTGACGGGCGGCACCGTGGCCTGGCGCGAGCAGTCGCTGCCGCTGGTGCAGCCGCTGTCCAGCGCCGCCGACCGTGACTTCTACGACCGTTATTCGCGGCACCTGCTGCTGCCGCAGGTGGGCGAGGCCGGCCAGCGCCGGCTGCAGCAGTCGCGCGTGCTGGTGCTGGGCGCGGGCGGGCTGGGCGCGCCGGCGGGCTTCTACCTGGCCGCCGCCGGGGTAGGGCACCTGCGCTTCGCCGACCACGACCGGGTGGAGCGCAGCAACCTGCACCGGCAGATCGTGCATACCGAAGCCAGCGTGGGCCAGCTCAAGGTCGATTCGGCGCGTGAGCGGCTGCTGGCGCTGAACCCGTCGATCGAGGTCGAGGCCGTGCCGGAGCGGGTCACCTCCGAGAACGTGGATGCGTTGCTTGAGGGCGTGGACGTGGTGCTGGACGGCTCGGACAACTTCCCGTTGCGCTACCTGCTCAACGACGCCTGCATCAAGCACGCCACGCCGCTGGTGTATGCCGCCATCGAGCGCTTCGACGGCCAGGTAAGCGTGTTTGACGCCGGCCGCCAGCGCGGCGTGGCGCCGTGCTACCGCTGCCTGTTCCCCGAGCCGCCGCCGCCGGAGTTCGCGCCGAACTGCTCCGAGGCCGGTGTGCTGGGCGTGCTGCCCGGGCTGGCTGGTGTGCTGCAGGCCACCGAAGTGCTGAAGCTGCTGCTGGGCATCGGCGAGCCGCTGGTCGGCCGCCTACTGCGCTTCGACGCGCTGGGCATGCGCTTCCGCGAGACCGGCATCCGGCCGGACCCGCACTGCCCGGTGTGCGCGCCGGGCGTGCCATTCCCGGGGTATATCGATTACGCCGCGTTCTGCCGGGGTGGGTGAGGCTGGCCGGGGAATGCCTTGGTAGATGCCGACCTTGGTCGGCGTTTTTGTGCCAACCAAGGTTGGCACCTACCGAAGCGGGTGCATGGTGGCACCCACCGACGCGGATGCATGGTTTCGGGATGATGATTGGGGTCACTCCCTGCATCGTTCCACCTCCAAGACAATCCGGCGCAACATGCGTGCTATTGCCGTCATCGGCATTGCTCTATTGTTGAACCCGATTCTGGATCTTGGGGAACACACCGCATGGCGGTAGAAGCAGCGACCAGCGAGCTGGTCAAGGTCGTCGCCCTGTTGGGCGCGGCGGTGGTGATGGTGCCTTTGTTCCGCCGGGCCGGCCTGGGCTCGGTGCTGGGCTACTTCGCCGCTGGCCTGGCGATCGGACCGTTCGGGCTGGGCTGGTTCTCAGACCCGCAGGCGATCCTGCATACCGCCGAGCTCGGCGTGGTGATGTTCCTGTTCGTGATCGGCCTGGAAATGCGGCCCTCGCACCTGTGGAGCCTGCGCAAGGAGATCTTTGGGCTGGGCACGCTGCAGATCGTCACCTGTGCGCTGGTGCTGACCAGCATCGCCAAGCTGTTCGGCCTGCCGTGGCAGGTGGCCTTCATCGGCGCCACCGGCTTCGTGCTGACCTCCACCGCAGTGGTGATGCAGCTGCTGGCCGAGCGCGGTGACATCGCGCTGCCATCGGGGCAGAAGATCGTTTCGATCCTGCTGTTCGAAGACCTGCTGATCGTGCCGCTGCTGGCGCTGGTGGCGTGGATGGGCCCGAGCGCCGGCAGTGCCGACGGCGAGGGTTCGCGTTGGCTGTCGGTGGCGATCGGCGTCGGCGCCATCGTTGGCCTGGTGCTGGTCGGCCGCTTCCTGCTCAACCCACTGTTCCGCGTGCTGGCCGAGTCGAAGGCGCGCGAGGTGATGACCGCCGCCGCGCTGCTGGTGGTGCTGGGTGCGGCACTGCTGATGCAGCTGTCCGGCCTGTCGATGGCGATGGGCGCGTTCCTCGCGGGCGTGCTGCTGAGCGAGTCGACCTTCCGTCACCAGATCGAAGCGGATATCGAACCGTTCCGCGGCATCCTGCTGGGCCTGTTCTTCCTCAGCGTCGGCATGGCGCTGGACCTGGGCGTGGTGGCCGGCAACTGGCAGCTGATCCTCGGCCTGGTGCTGGCGCTGATGGCAGCCAAGGCGCTGTGCATCTACGTAGTCGCGCGCATCATGGGCAGCGACCATGCGCAGGCGCTGGATCGTGGCGTGCTGATGGCGCAGGGCGGCGAGTTCGCGTTCGTGCTGTTCTCTGCCGCCGCATCGGCCGGCGTGATCAACCTGGAGATCAATGCCAACTTCACCGCCGTGGTGGTGCTGTCGATGGCGCTGACCCCGCTGGTAGTGCTGCTCTACAAGCGCATCGCGCCGAAGCCGACGGTGAACATGGACGGCGTGGACGAGGCCGAGGGTCTGTCCGGCAGCGTGCTGCTGATCGGCTTCGGCCGCTTCGGCCAGGTCGCCAGCCAGTCGCTGCTGGCGCGCGACGTGGACGTGACCATCATCGACAACGATGTGGAGATGATCCAGAGCGCGGCGCGCTTCGGTTTCAAGATCTACTACGGCGACGGTACGCGACTGGACGTGCTGCATGCCTCGGGCGCGGCCACCGCACGTGCGATTGCGGTGTGCGTGGACAAGGCCGAGGCCGCCGACCGCATCGTCGAACTGGTGGCACACGAGTTCCCGCAGGCCAAGCTGATGGTGCGCTCGTTCGACCGCGAACATTCGCTGCGGCTGATCCATGCCGGTGTCGATTTCCAGATCCGCGAGACGTTTGAGTCGGCGGTGCTGTTCGGCCAGGCCGCGCTGGTGGAACTGGGTGCGGACGAGGACGATGCGATCGAAATTGCCGAGCAGATCCGTCGCCGCGATGCCGAGCGTTTCGAACTGGAGATTGCCGGCGGTGGTCTGAATGCCGGCGCCAAGATGGTGTTCGGCAATTCCGGCCAGGGCGTGCCGACGCCGACGCCGTTCACCGCGCCGAAGCGGGCGAGCAAGACGTTGAACCCGCAGGACGTGCCGGAAGAGGAAGAGTAAAGCCCGGTCGTGCCGGCCGCTGGCCGGCAGATACGGAAACGTTCCGACGTCATGGGGTTGCCGGCCAGCGGCCGGCACTACCGTGTGGGGAATTGCCGAAGCCGGTGGTTGGTAGTGCCGGCCGCTGGCCGGCAGATGCGCAAACGTTCCGACGTCATGAGGTTGCCGGCCAGCGGCCGGCACTACCCGTGTGGGGAATTGCCGAAGCCTGAGGTTGGTAGTGCCGGCCGCTGGCCGGCAGATGCGCAAACGTTCCGACGTCGTGGGGTTGCCAGCCAGCGGCCGGCACTACCGTGCGGGGAATTGCCGGAGCCGGAGGTTGGTAGTGCCGGCCGCTGGCCGGCAGATACGGAAACGTTCCGACGTCATGGGGTTGCCGGCCAGCGGCCGGCACTACCCGGGTGGGGAATTGCCGGAGCCGGTGGTTGGTAGTGCCGGCCGCTGGCCGGCAGATACGGAAACGTTCCGACGTCATCGGGTTGCCGGCCAGCGGCTGGCACTACCCGTGTGGGGAATTGCCGAAGCCTGAGGTTGGTAGTGCCGGCCGCTGGCCGGCAGATGCGCAAACGTTCCGACGTCGTGGGGTTGCCGGCCAGCGGCCGGCACTACCGTGCGGGGAATTGCCGAAGCCGGTGGTTGGTAGTGCCAGCCGCTGGCCGGCAGATACGGAAACGTTCCGACGTCGTGGGGTTGCCGGCCAGCGGCCGGCACTACCGTGTGGGGAATTGCCGAAGCCGGTGGTTGGTAGTGCCGGCCGCTGGCCGGCAAATACGGAAACGTTCCGACGTCGTGGGGTTGCCGGCCAGCGGCCGGCACTACCGCGCGGGGAATTGCCGAAGCCGGTGGTTGGTAGTGCCGGCCGCTGGCCGGCAGATACGGAAACGTTCCGACGTCATGGAGTTGCCGGCCAGCGGCCGGCACTACCGGTGCGCGGAGTCGGCGCACGGCGGTGGGCGAGGGGGCCTGAATCAGGGACAATAGCGTCCCCGCCGCCCCACGCCCGCTCCCGATGACCGATTCCGCCTCCCAGCATCCTGCCCGCATCCTCGATGGCCGCCGCATCGCCGAGGACCTGCTCGACAGCCTGAAGGTGCGCGTCGACGCTCGCGTGGCCGCCGGTGGCAGCCGCCCGGGCCTGGCCGTGGTGCTGGTGGGTGGCGACCCGGCTTCGACCGTGTACGTGCGCAACAAGCGCCGTGCCGCCGAGAAGGTCGGCATCGAAGCGCATGACTACGATCTGCCGGCCGGCACCACCGAAGCGGAGCTGCTCGACCTGATCGACCAGCTCAACGCCGATCCGAAGATCAACGGCATCCTGATCCAGCTGCCGCTGCCGGGCATCCCCGACGCGCGCCGGCTGATCCAGCGCATCGACCCGCGCAAGGACGTGGACGGTTTCCACCCGGAAAACGTCGGCCACCTGGCCCTGCGCGAGTTCGGCCTGCGCCCGTGCACCCCGCGCGGCATCACCACGCTGCTGGGCCACACCGACCAGCCGGTGCGCGGCCGCAATGCCACCATCGTGGGCGTGAGCAACCATGTCGGCCGCCCGATGGGCCTGGAGCTGCTGATCGCCGGCTGCACCGTGACCAGCTGCCACAAGTTCACCCCCAAGGACGTGCTGGAACAGGCCGTGCGCAACGCCGACATCCTGGTGGTGGCGGTGGGCCGCCCGGGCATCGTGCCGGGCGAGTGGGTGAAGCCGGGCGCGGTGGTGATCGACGTCGGCATCAACCGGTTGGATGACGGCCGGTTGGTGGGCGATGTTGGGTTTGAGGCCGCTGCCCAGCGGGCCAGCTGGATCACCCCGGTACCGGGTGGCGTCGGCCCGATGACCGTGGCCACGCTGATGCAGAACACCCTCGAAGCCGCGGAAGCGCTGAGCTGACCTGCGATTGGGGAGATCTGCTGTTGGTGGGTGCCGACCGTTGGTCGGCACAATGCCGGGGCAGGGTGATGCCCCGCTCCTGGTAGGTGCCAACTTTGGTTGGCACACATCCATCGGGGCCATCGGCCCATCTGGGGTGCCGGTGCCGGACGGATCGTGCCAACCAAGGTTGGCACCTACTCAAGGCAATCCAAGGTGGCTTGGGCCCCCGGCATGACCCGCTCCTGGTGGGTGCCAACCTTGGTTGGCACAAACAGGCAGAGGCCTTGGCCCCATCTGGGGTCATGGTGCCGGATGGATCGTGCCAACCAAGGTTGGCACCCACCCAAGCCGCCCTGAACCAATCGCCGCCCGCGCGACACTGCGTCGCATCTACCCCCTGCCACAGGGCGCGAAAAAGGGGTAAAATGTCGCGCTTCCCCACATCTCGGGTATGCCGATGCTGCGCATCCAGGCTGAAGCACTCACTTACGACGACGTCTCGCTCGTCCCCGCCCACTCGACCATCCTGCCCAAGGACGTCAACCTCGAAACGCGGTTGACTCGCGACCTGAAGCTCAAGCTTCCGATCCTGTCCGCCGCGATGGATACCGTCACCGAAGCCCGCCTGGCCATCGCCATGGCACAGCTCGGCGGCATGGGCATCATCCACAAGAATCTCAGCCTGGAACAGCAGGCCGCGGAAGTGGCCAAGGTCAAGAAGTTCGAGGCCGGTGTCATCCGCGACCCGATCACCGTCGGCCCGGAAACCACCATCCGCGACGTGCTGGCCCTGACCCAGGCGCACAACATCTCCGGCGTGCCGGTGGTGGGCAGCGACGGCCTGCTGGCCGGCATCGTGACCCACCGCGACATGCGCTTCGAGACCGAGCTGGACGATCCGGTCCGCCACATCATGACCAAGAAGGATCGCCTGATCACGGTCAAGGAAGGCGCCGCGTCTGATGAAGTGCTGCAGCTGCTGCACCGCAACCGCATCGAAAAGGTGCTGGTGGTCAATGATTCGTTCGAACTGCGTGGCCTGATCACCGTCAAGGACATCCAGAAAAACACCGACTTCCCGAACGCTGCCAAGGACCTGTCGACCCGCCTGCTGGTCGGCGCTGCCGTCGGCGTGGGTGGCGATACCGATCGCCGCGTGGAAGCGCTGGTCGCCGCCGGCGTGGACGTGATCGTGGTCGATACCGCGCACGGCCACTCGCAGGGCGTGCTGGACCGCGTCAGCTGGGTCAAGAAGAACTTCCCGAACGTGCAGGTCATCGGTGGCAACATCTGCACCGGCGAAGCCGCACTGGCGCTGCTGGACAGCGGTGCGGACGCCGTCAAGGTCGGCATCGGTCCGGGCTCGATCTGCACCACCCGCGTCGTCGCCGGCGTCGGCGTGCCGCAGGTCACCGCCATTGATCTGGTGGCCGAAGCGCTGCAGGACCGCATCCCGCTGATCGCCGACGGTGGCATCCGCTACTCGGGCGACATCGGCAAGGCGCTGGCCGCCGGTGCCTCGACCATCATGGTCGGTGGCCTGCTGGCCGGTACCGAGGAATCGCCGGGCGAGACCGAGCTGTACCAGGGCCGTTCGTACAAGAGCTACCGCGGCATGGGTTCGCTGGCTGCCATGGAGAAGGGGTCGAAGGACCGCTACTTCCAGGACGCCGCCACCGCCGACAAGCTGGTGCCGGAAGGCATCGAAGGCCGCGTGCCGTACCGCGGCCCGGTGGGCGGCATCATCCACCAGCTGATGGGCGGCCTGCGCGCCACCATGGGCTACGTGGGCTGCGCCACCATCGAAGACATGCGCAGCAAGCCCAAGTTCGTGAAGATCAGCGGCGCAGGCCAGCGTGAGAGCCACGTCCACGACGTGACCATCACCAAAGAGCCGCCGAACTACCGCGCCTGACGCGGGCCGAGCAAAGAGGAACGGAGAAGCACTTCCCGTTCCTCTTTCTCCATCTGCCGCCGTAAATCTGATTTCGTTTTCCCTACTGCATTGCCGGGGCGCCATGACCAACATCCATAACGACAAGATCCTCATCCTCGATTTCGGCGCGCAGTACACGCAGCTGATCGCCCGCCGCATCCGCGAGCTGGGCGTCTACTGCGAAATCTGGGCGTGGGACCACAACCCGGCCGAGATCGCGGCGTTCGGCGCCAAGGGCATCATCCTGTCCGGTGGCCCGGAATCGACCACGCTGCCGGGCGCCCCGGCCGCGCCGCAGGAAGTGTTCGACAGCGGCCTGCCGATCTTCGGCATCTGCTACGGCATGCAGACCCTGGCCGCGCAGCTGGGCGGTGCCACCGAAGCCGCGGATCAGCGCGAATTCGGCCACGCCGAAGTGAATGTGATCAACCCGGATGCGCTGTTCAAGGGCCTGAGCGACCACGGCGGCGAGCCGAAGCTGAATGTCTGGATGAGCCACGGCGACCACGTCTCCGTTGCACCGCCGGGCTTCACCATCACCGCCACCACCGACCGCATTCCGGTGGCCGCCATGGCCAACGAAGAAAAGCGCTGGTACGGCGTGCAGTTCCACCCGGAAGTGACCCACACCCTGCAGGGCCAGGCGCTGCTGCGCCGCTTCGTGGTGGACGTGTGCGGCTGCCAGACCCTGTGGACCGCCGCCAACATCATCGACGACCAGATCGCCCGCGTGCGCGAACAGGTGGGCGATGACGAAGTGATCCTGGGCCTGTCCGGCGGCGTCGATTCGTCCGTGGTGGCCGCGCTGCTGCACAAGGCCATCGGCGAGAAGCTGACCTGCGTGTTCGTGGATACCGGCCTGCTGCGCTGGCAGGAAGGCGACCAGGTGATGGCGATGTTCGCCGAGCACATGGGCGTAAAGGTCGTACGCGTGAATGCCGCCGATCGTTACTTCGCCGCGCTGGAAGGCGTGAGCGACCCGGAAGCCAAGCGCAAGATCATCGGCAACCTGTTCGTTGAGATCTTCGACGAAGAGTCGAACAAGCTGAGCAACGCCAAGTGGCTGGCGCAGGGCACCATCTACCCGGACGTGATCGAGTCGGCTGGCAGCAAGACCGGCAAGGCGCACGTGATCAAGAGCCACCACAACGTGGGCGGCCTGCCGGAGCACATGAAGCTGGGCCTGGTGGAGCCGCTGCGCGAGCTGTTCAAGGACGAAGTGCGCCGCCTCGGCGTTGAGCTGGGCCTGCCGCGCACCATGGTCTACCGCCATCCGTTCCCGGGCCCGGGCCTGGGCGTGCGTATCCTGGGCGAAGTGAAGCGCGAATACGCCGAGCTGCTGGCCAAGGCCGATGCCATCTTCATTGATGAGCTGCGCAAGGCCGACCTGTACGACAAGACCAGCCAGGCGTTTGCCGTGTTCCTGCCGGTGAAGTCGGTGGGCGTGGTGGGCGACGCGCGTGCTTATGAGTGGGTGATTGCGCTGCGTGCGGTGGAGACGATTGACTTCATGACGGCGCACTGGGCACATCTGCCGTATGAGTTCCTGGGGACGGTGAGCAACCGGATCATCAATGAGTTGCGGGGAGTGTCGAGGGTTGTTTATGACATCTCGGGGAAGCCGCCGGCGACCATTGAGTGGGAATGAGTTGAAAGAACGAGGGCGCCGAGAGGCGCCCTTTTTTGTTCGCCGCGAGCGCTGATGAGGTGCTTTGCGCCATTCATTGCCATTTGCATCCCAAGCGGCTTCCCGGCACTCGGGGTCAATTCGAGGCAGCTTGTCCAAGATCTTCTGTGGTCGTAAGATCAAAACGATCAACACCTAATTTCTCAGGCATACACAACGGATTGCTATGCAAATGCGAGAGGCGGAAAAGCTTCGGAAAAGTTGGGGGAATAAGCCCTGCAATCACCCTCGAGTTGAGCAGGAGTATCACTTGGGGTCAAATACGGGTGAGTTCGTATGCACAACCTGTGGAGAATCCAAGGAAAGGCGTGATTGGAATATTAGGGCAGAAGAAAAAGGGTGAACGCTCGTTGACATCCGAGATTCAAGTGAGGCAGCCACTGTGGCTGTTCGCATCGGGCCAATTCATATTCTATGGATGAGCCGTTGAGTTCTCAGAATTCTGGAGTCTTAGAATGAGTTCATGGCAACGACAGCTTCAAGATGTCGGATTTGCGAAGACCAAAATTTCTAAGAACTTCGAATTAACTGAAGTCGAGCAGACTTTAGGAAATATTGACCAAATTTATGGCGTTGAGCCAATTCAAGAGCTCGTGCCAAGGGTTGGTGTGGGTATGGGGCCCAGCTATAGCCATAATTTCGGATTAGGGGTATTTCCATTTCATACCGATATGGCTCACTGGAGCATCCCTCCGCGCTACTTTGCGCTTATTTGTATCGTGGGATCCCGTGACGTGAAGACAAATATAGTGCACAGAGATAGTCTGATTGACCCGCAGGAACGGGACTTCTTTAAGAAGGCAATTTTGCGATCTCGGAGGCCGCTTGATGGTCGTCAGGTTCCACTAAGAATGGTGGATGGTGACATATTTCGTTGGGATACACTATTCCTTCAGCCCGTAAATTCGATAGCAGTCCGTGCTGTGCGAATGATTAACGATCGTATTCGGGATGTGAGTATTAGTAGCGTTGCCCTAGATGAGCCTGGCCAAGTACTGGTGGTGGACAATTGGCGAACCCTGCACGGCAGGTCGGAAGTGTCGTCGAGTTCTCGTGGAAGAGTGCTGAAAAGGGTCTACTTGGAGTGAGGGAGGATAGATGGCAGTTAGGGTCGATCACGAGTGGTCAAAGAGCTCCTACTTAGCCAAGTCTGACTTGTATTCGGAGGCTATGCAGGCTAATTCTACCGATTGGCAGTATGGGCTTTGGTCAACTTTCCTCATGGAAATGTTGATAAGAGCATCAATTTCGCATGTGTCGCCGGCGCTTGTGGCAGACGGTTCCGACTGGAATAATATTCTTTATGCACTTGGGCATGCTCCGAAGAAGGCTAAATTCGTTCCTCGAACCGCCCCTATTACAGAATTAATTGGGCGCGCCGAAGAATTGGTCCCTGCGTTTACGCGCGAGCATGTCAACTTTTGCTTGGCACATTTCTCAAAGAGAAACTCGGAGCTTCATTCTGGAAACCTGAACTTTGAAAGCTCTAGCTCGTCGTCCTGGCGGCCGCACTTCTTTGCTGTCTGCGATGTGCTCTTGAGTCATTGTGGGTCTTCTTTAGAAAATCTTTTCGGAGATGCTGAGGCAAAAGAGGCGAGGGAAGATATATCAGCACTTAATGATGGCGCCGCGAAGAGCGTCCTTGGTGCTATCAATGCCCATAAGGTTGTTTGGGATTCGAAGTCAGACGAGGACAGGAAGACGGCTCTGGACCAGGCTGCGGCTGCGTCTTTGCGCCACTATGGTCATCGAGTTAATTGTCCTTCCTGTACCGCCACTGCGCTCGTGCAGGGGCGCGCAATGGGCGTAGCCAAAACATCAACTGCGGAAGATGGTGTTGTTGAACGTCAAGCAATGCGGCCAGAGGAGTTCTTCTGCGTTGCATGCGGCTTGAAGATTTCAGGATACTCAAAGCTTCTTGCTTGTGGATTGGGTGATAGTTATGTTTCGACTAGTCATTATGATGCGATAGAGTACTTTGGCATTGATGTTGATAGGCTGGCGCGAAATATGTGGGAAGATGACAATAATGAGTACTGATCATCAAGGTACTAGCGTCGGTGTTCTTGATCCAGTCAGGCGTCGACTTCTGACTCTTGAGCGGCGTAGCCAAGCAGGCGCGAAGCAATGAGCCGAAAATTTGATCTCGATGCGCGTGCGGAGAGGATGCAGCGGAAGGAAGAGCCGTTTCGGCTCCACGGGAAGCTGCGATCAGTCCACTTTCTGCGAGGCGTTATGTCACGCGCAAGCATGAGCCTTCCGGCGTTCTACTATTTTCTTGGCACCGCGCAGGCTGCTGAAGATATGGATGCTTCGGGCGACTTGCCCTTTCGCGTATCGCAGTCGTACCTAGAGTTCTCAACGCTGAACTCGCTGTCCCTGAACTGCCGGAAAGTCTTTGATCATGCCGCCAAGCCAGACCTTACTGGAGGTAATTTCGGCCGCTTGTCCGACGGAGTGCTTGAAGAGCATGCGCACTACTGGTCCGAGCGAGGAAGCAATACTTTCGAAGATGCTCATCGCGCCCTCGTCTTTTTAAGGGAATTCTTTCGTGAATACGCGCGGACAGATACTGACCTACTCAAGGCTCCCGGTCGACTCCACAAGCGGATCGGCCTTCTAAAGCAACATGCCGATCGCACGGCAGCGCATCTTTCTTTACAGGAGTACGAGCTCGAACTTCTCGATATGATGCATGTTGTAGCTGCGCTTGTGATCGTGGGGGAGGTGATTCGAAGCTTCGATGCGCCCTCAATGGGTAGCGATTACTTCAACGATATCGACGCGGCATCCCTGGCGGCAGCGTCGCGTACTTTTCCATCTATGCGCGATTTTCGCCTGCTCGGACATGTGAAGGTAGACCAGCAGGCGCGCGCCTACTGGAGGATGTACCAATACGAGAGTATCCCGCGCTTCTTCGATCAGCTCGAGTTCGCGTTGGGGTAGGGCTGGCCAAATGCCGGAGGATGGCCTTATGACATCGCCGCGTAGAAGACTGCGGCTCATTCGGTCTCGTTTGCATGCATCGTCCTTTCCGGAGGATGACCGAACTGGCTTGCTGGGTCTCGCCGCTCTCGACCGTGATTGGTCATGGATGGAGGAATTTGCTCCGATGCTCTTCAGCCGGGTGGAGCTGCCATGTTCGCTCCTGGCAGGAGGCGCGTGTTAATCAATGTGACGCCCAATCAAATCTGCTGTACGTTGCTCCGGTCAGGCAGGTCACTCCGGCCTAACCTCCCGACAAGCCCACTCAGCCAATCCCCGGCAAGCCAGAAATAGCCCATCAACCACCCCCTCATCCAGATGCCGCTCTGGTTCCGCTGCCACCCGGCAGCGGTCTGCCGAGTGCAGCACCTCCAGCACCGTTAGCAGCCCGACCAACGCGCGTTCGGTCCTCGCCAGGCTCACGCGGCGCCCGGGAGAGACGTCGTTCTCCGGCCAGGGCAGTCCATCAGCGCCCTCGCAGCCACGCATGCGCTTGAGGATGCCGAGCAGGGAATTCAGGTCGTGCAGGGGAGTGTCGTCGTTGATGGGCTCAACAACGGTGTACGAGGAAAAGGTATCGGATTCGTTCATGGCGTCGGCTTCCGTGGCTGTGCTTAACAGCGCCACCGTGAAGAGGTGGCGGACGATGCGTGGCTGCAAACCGGGATGAAATAGCACCATAGACCGGTGGGCCCGAGGGCCCCCACGCACCGCCCGCCAGAAAGGCCGACGGATTGCCCGCCGGCACCGGTTAAGGACGGTGCCGACGGGCAAGCGCAAACTACAGGTGCATCTCTCATCACGGGTTTGCAGACCCGCTGCCACCCTTTTTCGGTGGCGCGCCATGGTGTTTACGCGGCCGCTTCGAATGCCAATAGAAATTCGCGAAGGAATCGCTGAATCCGAGAGCGAAGAACTATTGTTGCACTCTCCATGCGTGCAGCACGCGACACCGCCGGACGCATTTGCGCAGCTGCTCTGCTGATGGCGAATCAAGCTGGCGCAATCGCCCACGCCACAAGCGAATAGCGCGACGGTCTTCTTTGCAACAGTTCTTAGTCAGCCTTGGCAGGCAGTGGCACCCGACAGAGCGCACACCCCGAAAATCGGTTCAAACCCGACACCGCCAAGGAGCCTTCCTGCTTCAACCAGCGCGATCCTCAGTCGCATTCCCCACCAGCAACTCAATCATTGCCCGCGCCGCGGCCGACTGCCGCCGATGCGGCGCATAGATCACCGAGAACGGCCGCGACCGCCCCCGCAGCTGCGGCAGCACTTCTACCAGCTGCCCGCGCTGCAACCGCTCGCGCACGATGAATTCGTAGCTCTGGCAGATGCCGATGCCCTGTTCGGCCAGCGACACCACGCCCAGCACATCGTCGGAGGTCTCGATGGACGAACGCGGCAGCCACTCCACGTCGCGCCCGCCGTCGCGGAAGATCCACGGCGCCAGCCGCCCGGTACGCGGCATGACGAAGGGCAGGCACAGGTGCTGCTGCAGGTCGTCCAGCGTCTGCGGCGTACCCCGGTGCTGCAGGTACTCCGGCGAAGCCACCAACAGCAGTGGCGCATCCTCCAGCTTCCGCCCCACCAGCCCGCTGTCCGGCAGCTGGCCCAGGCGGATGGCGAGGTCGAAGCCTTCGGCCACCAGGTCCACGTTGCGGTTGGTGATGTTCAGTTCCACCTGCACCTGCGGGTACTGCTGCGCAAAGCGCGCCAGCACGGGCGGCAGCCGGTAGTGACCATAGGTGGTGGGCACGCTCAGGCGCACGCGGCCGGCCAGCGCACCGTCCTGGGCCAGTACGTCGCGCTCGGCGTCGTCCAGCAGGCCGAAGGCGGTGCGTACCTGTTCCAGATAGAGCCGCCCGGCGTCGGTCAGACCCACGCGGCGGGTGGTCCGCTGCAGCAGCTGCCGGCCCAGCCGCGCTTCCAGGCGGGTGACCGCGCGGCTCAGCACCGAGGGCGTGGTGGACAGCGCCACCGCGCCGGCGGTGAACGAGCCGTGCTCGACCACCGCCAGGAACACCTCCACATCGCCCAGGTAGTCGAACTTGCGGCTCATTTGGCTCTCCGGGGAACAGATGTTTTGCGATGGAGCCAATTTATCGCCGCTGGGGCGATGAATAAAGTGGCGGCCATTCCCCGATAGGAGCTCCCCATGAACCTGATGACCCGGCTGGCCGCAGCGCTGGCCCTGACCCTGGCCGCCAGCGGCGCGCATGCCGCCAACGTGCTGGTGGTGTTGTCCGACGAAAACCACCTGGACCTGAAGGACGGCAAGGTGCTGTCCACCGGCTTCTATCTCAACGAGTTGATGCAGCCGGTCAAGCTGCTGCTGCACGCGGGCCACGAGGTGACCTTCGCCACGCCGCAGGGGCGGGCGCCGACGGTGGATGCGTCCTCGGTGACGCCGGCGTACTTCGGCAACGATGCCGCGCAGTTGAAGCTGCATAAAGATCTGCTGGAGAAGCTGGCGTTGACCTCGCCGACGGCCTCGCCGGTGGTCAGCCTGGCGCGCATCGAGCAGCAGGGGTATGCGCGTTTCGATGCGGTCTACATTCCCGGTGGCCACGCACCGATGCAGGACCTGCTGAAGAGCCCGGCGCTGGGTCGGCTGCTGGCCGACTTCCACCAGCGCAACAAGACCACCGCCCTGGTCTGCCACGGGCCGATCGCGCTGCTGTCCACGCTGCCGGATGCTGCGGGCTTCGTGGCAAAGCTGGAAGCCGGTGCGATGCCGGCCACGCCGAAGTGGATCTACAGGGGCTACCAGATGACGGTGATCAGCAACCAGGAAGAAGAGCAGGCCAAGCCGATGCTGGGCGGCGGTGAGATGAAGTTCTACCCGCAGACCGCGTTGCAGCGGGCGGGTGCGCTGTTCAGCAGCAATGCCACGCCGTGGACCGGGCATGTGGTGGTGGACCGCGAGCTGATTACCGGGCAGAACCCGGCTTCGGCGCTGGAGGTGGGGCAGCGGTTGGTGGAGCGGTTGAAGTAAGGCGGGGTCTGCATCGCATGCCGTGTCGTGGCAACATGGTGGGCTGGCCTCGTCCTTCTGGGCGGGGCCGGTTTTCCAGGCAGGCCCTCGAACACGACATGCGAACGTCTTTTTTCATTCTCTCCGCCCTGTGCCTTGGCCTACTGTCCGGCTGTGCCAGTGGCCCGGAGGAGCACGCTTCCAGCCGCGAGATCACCAGTGCGTTCGTCGCCGACGACGGCCAGCTGTACCTGTTGCCGCGCTATGACGAGCCGATGCGCTTCAATGCCGCGCCATTCCGCGAGTACCGCGCGCTGATGGACAGCCCGCTGCGCGAGGCGGTGGCCTGCGCGCAGATGTACTTCCATGAAGACTGGCGCGACCCGGCCAACAAGGCCAAGGTGCACGGCAGCTATGCGCTGCTGCTGCGGCCGCAGCAGGTGACGGCAGAGCTGGCCGGACAGTTCAAGCTGGAGCGGATTGAGGTGCTCCCGCGTGAGGCCAAGGCCGTGGAGGAGCGGGCGCGCTACTACCTGCCGATGGACCGGACCCGTTACGCGCTGGCGTTTGACCGCGCCTGCAATCTTTCAAGGAAGGGCGGCAGCTATTACAGCGCGCTGTTCGAGGGCGACGGCGAGCGGGTGAAGTTGCCGGATGCTGCGGCGCTGGCAGAGAAGGGGAAGCTGGCACAGCCGATCAACGCGCGGGCGCAGCGGATCCTGCCAGAGAGGGAGGACAAGCCGGGTGTGGGTTCGGCGGCGAGCAAGGTGCTGGGCGCCGCGTTGGTACCGGTAGCGGTGCCGGTGTTTGTGTTGAGCCTGCCGTTCCTGGGGCCGGACCATTGGAAGTGAAAAGGCGTTGAGGCGAGAGCCATCCACGCGTGACGTGGATCTACTTGGGTATCGCCTGAAAGTTCATCCTGGAGATCTGTGTGCCCAGCACGCTGGAAACTGTTTTGAAGACCGTAGGTTTCATTGTCCTCGCGGCACTTCCGTTGGTGATCCTCTGGTTCACCCTTCGGCGAATGTCAGCAACTGCTTGCTCGTCTGTGAAATCGGGGCTGCATTTGCATGCCCCGCGCCGGATTTCCGGCAGGTCCATGACCTTGGTGATGGTGGATGGCAAAGAGGATCGGGAGCACTACTTCTTCGATGCGGCGTCCTTTTACCTGCAGCGTGGGCCGGTGCCTACGGCGGTTCCGCTTTCGCAGATCACCTCAGTCACACGAACGTCCGACAGGATCTACGGGCGCTATGTCTGGCAGGTGTGCTTCAGCAAAGCATCGGGCAGGAAGTGCGTGACGTTCACCAACAACCTGACGCTGTTCAACCGCGATTTCCTGCTGTTCCTGGAGGCGGTGCGGCAGGCCAACCCGCTGGCGACCGTTGATCGGGCGGGCATCCGCTTCTAATGGTGGGCCGACATCGGGCGCTAGTTAAAGGGGGTTGGCCCGTGTAGGTACACTGGCGGCCTACGCCCAATGGAAGCTCGCCCATGTTCAGTGGAAAGGTTGCAGTAGTCACCGGCTCCACCAGCGGTATCGGTCTTGGCATTGCCACCGCGCTGGCCCGGCAAGGCGCCGACATCGTACTGAATGGCTTCGGCGATGCGGCGGAGATCGAACGCATCCGTTCCAAGCTGGAAACCGAGTTCGGCGTGCGGGTGGTGCACGATGCTGCCAACCTGTCCCGTGGCGAGGCAGTGCGCGGGATGATTGAGCATGCCGTCGCGACGATGGGCCGCATCGACATCCTCGTAAATAACGCAGGCATCCAGCACACCGCCTCGATCGAGGAGTTTCCTGTCGAGAAGTGGGATGCGATCCTGGCGTTGAATCTCTCGGCCGTGTTCCATGCCACGGCGGCGGCCTTGCCCCATATGAAGCAGCAGGGCGCCGGTCGCATCATCAACATCGCATCCGTGCACGGCCTGGTGGGCTCGGTGAACAAGTCGGCCTATGTGGCGGCCAAGCACGGCGTGGTGGGGTTTACCAAGGTGACCGCGCTGGAGAATGCGGGCAGCGGCATTACCGCCAATGCCATCTGCCCGGGCTGGGTGCGGACGGCGCTGGTCGAGCAGCAGATCACTGCGCTGGCCGAGCGCGATGGCACGGATCAGGAGACCGCCGCGCGTGCGCTGCTGGCTGAGAAGCAGCCCTCGTTGCAGTTTGTAACGCCCGAGCAGCTGGGCGAGATGGTGGTGTTCCTGGCCTCGGATGCCGCTGCACAGATCACCGGCACGGCGCTGCCGGTGGATGGGGGCTGGACGGCGCGCTAGCTGGCTGGCTGTGCTTTACGCTGCAGCATGGGCAATGCCACCAGCGTGGCGAGAATGGTGAACAGCACCAGCGACGAGCCTACCGTGCCGAAGCCCAGGCCGCCCTTTTCCAGCGGCTTGGTGAGCAGGTCGCCGAAAGTGGCGCCAAACGGGCGGGTGAGTACGAAGGCGATCCAGAACAGGATGACCCGGTTGATGCCCTTGATGCGGCTGGCCAGTGCGGTAAGCGCGATGAGGCTGCCGATCAGCAGTGCGCCACCGGTGAAGCCGAGCCCGGAGTCGTCGGCGAGGAAGTCGCCCAGCGCGGTGCCGAGCGTGTTGGAGAACAGCACGGCGGTCCAGTAGAAGCCTTCGGCGCGGCGCGATGCGATGTTGCTGACCGAGATCGACTTTTCCGACATGCGCCAGGCCAGCAGCACCAGCGCCAGGCAGCCGGCCAGCAGACTGGCGCCGGTGGCGTAGCCCAGGCCGAGCGTGCGGTCGATCAGGTCGGACATGGTGGTGCCGGCCGTGCTGGTCGCCAGCACCACCGACCAGAACAGCACCGGGTGGCAGCGTCGCGCCGATAACTGCATGCCCAGCAGGCCGGCGAAGATCGCCAGCAGGATGGCCGAGCTGGCCACGTAGCCGAGGTTGAGCGTCATCGACAGCAGGTCGCCGGCGGTCTCGCCGAGGGTGGTGGCGGCGATCTTCATCACCCAGAAGCCGAGGGTGACCGCCGCCACTTTGCTGTGCAGGGAATCTGCGTCTGAAGCACGCATCGAACGTCGCCAGGGATGCCTGTGGGCGATGCTGTGGCGGCGGGCGTCAGAGCGCGGTCGGAACCGGGTTCGGTGAGGGTGAGCGTGGGGGCGGCGTTCAGCCGATGCTGGCGGGGGCCGGCAGGCGTGCCAGCAGGGCGTCCCAGTCGGCCACGAAGCAGCCGTTGTGCCCACGGTTGCACTCGGTGATCCACGCGTCCAGCGATTCGCTCTGTGCGCGGTAGCCGCTGACATCGCCCAGGACGGCGAAGTGCAGACGGTAGTTCACCAGCATCTGCAGCCATTGCCCGGCCATGCCGGAGCGCAGCTCGAAGAAGTCCGCCGATAGGCGCTGCACCGGCACGGCGATCCACTCGGCCTGGTGCCCAAGGGCATCGCCGACCAGGTCGCGCAGGGCGTTGCCATCCAGCAGCGGGCCTGTATCGGCGCTGCGCAGGACGCGGGTGCTGCCGATCTGTTCTACATGTGTGTGCATCGTGCGCTCTGAAGTTCGTATCGTCCGCCCAGTATGGTCATGGGAGAGGCCGACAGTAAGCAGATGCAGCATGAATCTGGCGAACGAACGCGCTAGGCTGCGCCGGGCGCCCGCACGAGGCGGGTTCACGATACCGGGAAAGGGCATGGCAGGGTGGAAAGGACGTTCGTTGTTGATGGCGGTGCTGGTGTGTTCGGGCCTGCCGGTTGCAGCCGCCGAGCTGTGCACGGCCAGCGCCTATGGTGACGGGCAGGGCAACCTCGTGGTGCTGGGCGCACCCGCTGCAGCACCGGCCACGGGCCAGCGCTATCTGATGCTGGACGGGCGACGCGGTGCCACCGGCGATCCCAACGCACCGGTAAGCTGCAGCGGCGAGGTGGTCAGCTTCAGGACCCCCGCCGGAACCACGCAGCGCTGGCAGCGCCTGGCGAGCCGCGATACCGATGCAACGTTCATCAGCGCGGGAACCAAGCTGGTCGGGCAGTTGATCGAGCCGGCAGGGCCGGCAGACCCGACGCGGCCGCTGGTGGTGTTGGTGCACGGCTCGGAACGCACGATGGCGGTGGCGGCGATCTACCAGCGCATGCTGGTGGCCCAGGGCATTTCGGTGTTCGCCTACCAGAAGCGTGGGACCGGCGATTCGGAAGGCGAGTACACCCAGAACTTCGAGCTGCTGGCTGACGATGCAGCGGCGGCGCTTGCCAAGGCACGTGAGCTGGCGGCGGGGCGTTTCGGTCGGGCCGGCTACTTCGGTGGTAGCCAGGGCGGGTGGATCGCGCCGCTGGCGGCGACGCGCTCGCAGGCGGATTTCGTGGCGATCGGTTTCGGCCTGGTGGTGTCGCCGATCGAGGAGGACCGCGAGCAGCTGTTCGACGAGGCACGCCGCATGCAGCTGGATGCAACGGCGATGAAGCAGGTCGGCCAGCTTTCAGACGCGACCGCGCAGTTGATGCGCACGCATTTCAAAGAAGGGCTCGAGGCGCTGGCGAAGGTGCGTACGGAGATCGGTGCCGCACCGTGGGCAAAGAACATCAGCGGCGAATACAGCGGCGACATGCTGCGCATGAGTGACGCCGACCTGCGCCGGATCGGCCGCGCGCGATTCGACAACCTGGAGCTGATCTGGGACTACGACGCCGAGGCCGCGCTGCGCCGCCTGAAGGTGCCGTTGCTGTGGGTGCTGGCCGAGCAGGACCGCGCCGCGCCGATTGCCGCCACGCGTTCGATCCTGTCGCGCCTGCGCGCGTCGGGGCAACCGATCGACACCTACCTGTTCCCGGATACCGACCACGGCATGGTCGAGTTCCGCACCGATGCCGAGGGCAACCGGGTGTCGACGCGGATCACCGACGGCTACCTGCGCCTGCTGGCCGATTGGATCAAGCAGGATGTGCATGGCAGTTATGGACGTTCGCGCAGATTGAGCGATTGACCGGATGGGGAGCGCCAGCGGCGGATGGCGCTCCGCCGCCGATTGCGGCACGACTCAGTTCGGCTTCGCAAATACGTCCAATCCCTTGCCGGTTTCCAGCAGCGACTTCAGGCTCGACAGCACGATCGGCCAGCCCTGGCGGATGCCGGTATCCATGCCGCTGCCCGGTTCCAGCTCCTCATGGGTAACCGTCAGCCGCACCATGTCCTGATAGGGCACGATGTCGAAGGTGACGCGGCTGTAAGCATCCGGGTTGTCGGCCTGCGAGGCGGCGGCCCAGGTGATGACCAGGCGCGAGGGCGGGGTGCTTTCCACCACTTCACCGACCAGCTCGACCGAGCGCGTTTCGTTGGCACGCACGTGCTGCCAGCGCGAGCCGGGCTTCCAGTCCGAGACGTTCTCGTGGCCCCAGTAGCGGCGGGCGATCTCGGGGCGGGTGATGGCCTCGAACACCTTCTGTGGCGTGGACGCGATGTAGATCACGTGGATGAAGCGGGTTGACTCTGCAGACATCGTCATTCTCCTTCCAGTTCGCGTTTCAGGTCATGCAGCAGGCTCAGGCGCTGCTGCTCGAACTTGCGTACCCAGCGCTCGTAGACTTCATGCAGCGGTACCGGGTTGATGAAGTGCAGCTTCTCGCGGCCACGGCGCACAGTGCTGATCAGGTTGGCGTCTTCCAGAAGACCCAGGTGCTGAGTGACCGATTGCCGGGCCATGTCCAGGTGCTCGCACAGCTGGCCCAAGGTCTGGCCGTTGTGTTCGCAGAGCAGATCCAGCAGCGTCCGGCGCGTGGGATCGGCCAGTGCCTTGAACACCTTGTCTGCGTCGCGCACGTGGTCTACCGCCATGGGGATGTCTTCAATTCCAGTTGTCGATCCTGACGTCGTGGGGGTTGGGCTGGCCCTTGCCGGTCTCCAGCAGGGCCTTCAGGCTCATCAGGAACACCGCCCACTTGGTGCTGCAGTGGGAGGTGAACTCGACGCGCTCCTTCCAGCCTTCATGGGTGAACAGGACGATGCAGTAATCGCCTTCCTGCTTCAGCACGAAGCGCGCGTGGGTGCCGATCCATTCGGCGGGACCGGCGATGAACCGCCAGAGCACGAGCTCGCCTGGAATGAGCTGTTCCAGCTTCATTTCCATCGCGCCGATCTCCTGGCCGTTGTTCGTGAAACGCGCCTTGACCGTGCCGCCGACCTCACGGTCGCCCCGGGTGTCTTCGGCCCACCAGGCGGCGACGCCTTCGGGCGTGGCCAGGGCCTGGTACACCTGGCTTGCGGGGGCCTTGATGCCGACCCTGTGTGCGATATCCACCATTGCAGGTTCCTCGCGATGGGCCGGCAGGCGCCGCCCTTGGGATGGACTATATGCAGGTAAATGCCTGCATGTCAAATCCGGCCCAGGGACTTCCGACCCTGGTAGTGCTGGCCGCTGGCCGGCATCCTCGTGACAGCTGATTGACGCGTTGACAGGAGTACGTGCATGACTGAAACAGGAAAGGACACCTTGACCATCCGCCGCGCCAGTGCGGCAGATGCCGCTGCGGTGCTGGCGCTGTTCGACGAGGTGATCGAATGGTTCGTGTCGATCGGCAATCTGCAGCAATGGGGCAGCGAGCCATGGTCCACGGTGCCACGCCGGATCACCCAGGTGACCGATGCGTGCGCGCTGCCTGGCGCATGGGTGGCCCAGAACGAGCAGGGTGAGGTGCGTGCGTTCCTGGCGCTGGGCGAGTCGATGCCCTATGTGCCGGCGCCCGATGGGCCGGAGCTGTACGTGCGGGTATTGGTGGCCTCGCGTGATGCGCGCGTGCGCGGCATTGGGCGTCGCCTGATGGCGTTTGCCGATGAACAGGCGCGCGCTGCCGGCCTCGACCATCTGCGCGTGGACTGCTATGGCGGAGGCAGCGGTGATCTGGTGCGCTTCTACGAGTCCTGCGGCTACACGCGAATTGCGCCGTTCAACGTGGACGGCTGGCCAGGCATGCTGCTGGGCCGCCAGCTCTGACGCCGCTGCGTCATTCGGTCGCAGCATGCATGCAGGAATCGGTACATCGGTTCGGCGCTAGAGTGGGGTCACCCCCTCCAGGAAGGAGCAGCGCATGTACTACAGCAGTGGCAACTACGAAGCCTTCGCGCGCCCGCGCAAGCCAGCCGGTGTCGATGGCAAGCGCGCCTGGTTTGTGGGGTCGGGGCTGGCCTCGCTGGCCGGCGCCGCGTTCCTGGTGCGCGATGGGCGCATGGCCGGTGAACGCATCACCATTCTTGAACAGCAGCAGATTCCTGGCGGTGCGCTGGATGGCCTGAAGGTGCCGGAAAAGGGTTTCGTGATCCGTGGTGGCCGCGAGATGGAAGATCATTTCGAGTGCCTGTGGGACCTGTTCCGCTCGATACCGCCGCTGGAGATCGAAGATGCCAGCGTGCTGGACGAGTTCTACTGGTTGAACAAGGACGACCCGAACTATTCGCTGCAGCGCGCCACCATCAATCGCGGCGAGGATGCACACACCGATGGCCTGTTCACGCTGACCGAGCAGGCACAGAGGGACATCATCGCGCTGTTCCTGGCCACCCGTCAGGAGATGGAGAACAAGCGCATCAACGAAGTACTGGGCCGTGATTTCCTGGACAGCAACTTCTGGCTGTACTGGCGAACCATGTTCGCGTTCGAAGAGTGGCATTCGGCGCTGGAGATGAAGCTGTACCTGCATCGCTTCATCCACCATATCGGCGGCCTGCCGGATTTCTCGGCGCTGAAGTTCACGAAGTACAACCAGTACGAATCGCTGGTGCTGCCGCTGGTGAAGTGGTTGCAGGACCAGGGCGTGGTGTTCCAGTACGGTACCGAGGTGACCGACGTCGACTTTGATCTGCAGCCCGACCGCAAGCAGGCCACGCGCATCCATTGGATGCATGACGGTGTAGCCGGTGGCGTGGATCTCGGCGCGGATGATCTGCTGTTCATGACCATCGGTTCGCTGACCGAGAACTCGGATAATGGCGACCACCACACTGCGGCACGCCTGAACGAAGGCCCGGCGCCTGCCTGGGACCTGTGGCGCCGCATTGCCGCGAAGGATGACGCGTTCGGGCGTCCGGATGTGTTCGGCGCGCACATTCCAGAAACCAAGTGGGAATCGGCAACGGTGACCACGCTGGATGCGCGCATTCCGGCCTACATCCAGAAGATCGCCAAGCGCGATCCCTTCAGCGGCAAAGTGGTGACCGGCGGCATCGTCAGCGTGCGCGACTCGCGCTGGCTGATGAGCTGGACGGTGAATCGCCAGCCACATTTCAAGAACCAGCCCAAGGACCAGATCGTGGTCTGGGTGTATTCGTTGTTCGTGGATACGCCCGGCGACTACGTGAAGAAGCCGATGCAGGACTGCACCGGCGAGGAGATCACCCGCGAGTGGCTGTACCACCTGGGCGTGCCGGTGGAGGAGATCGACGAGCTGGCGGCGACGGGCGCGAAGACGGTGCCGGTGATGATGCCGTATATCACCGCGTTCTTCATGCCGCGCCAGGCCGGTGATCGCCCGGACGTGGTGCCGGACGGTGCGGTGAACTTCGCTTTCATCGGCCAGTTCGCCGAATCGAAGCAGCGCGACTGCATCTTCACCACCGAGTACTCGGTGCGCACGCCGATGGAGGCGGTGTACACCTTGCTGGGGATCGAGCGTGGCGTGCCGGAGGTGTTCAATTCCACGTATGACGTGCGCTCGCTGCTGGCCGCGACCGGGCGCCTGCGTGATGGCAAGGAACTGGACATTCCCGGGCCAGCGTTCCTGCGCAACCTGCTGATGAACAAGCTGGACAAGACCCAGATCGGTGGTCTGCTGCGCGAGTTCAAGCTGGTGCAGGAGGACTGAGCGGGGCGTGGGTAGCGCCGGGCCATGCCCGGCGAGCCCGGCAGCGGGTAGTTGACAGCGTTTCAACCTACTAGTAGGTTGGCGACATGAAAGAGTCGCTCTCGCCCAAGGCCCAGGAGATCCTGACCCATGCCCGTTCGCTGCTGGAGGCCGGTGGCTACAACGGTTTCAGCTACGCCGACGTGTCCGCGCGGGTGAACATCAGCAAGGCCAGCATCCATCACCACTTCCCCAGCAAGGCCGACCTGGTGCGCACGGTGGTTGAACTGTACCGGGCCGAGGCGCGCGAAGGCCTGGCGCTGCTGGACCGGCAGCTGGACGACCCGCTGCAGGAGCTCAACGCCTATGTGGAGTACTGGTCCAGCTGCATTGCAGGGGGGACGTCGTCGTTCTGCATCTGCGCGATGCTGGCAGCGGAGGCGCCGATGATCCCTGCGGAGATTGCCGATGAAGTGCGCGGGCATTTCGAGGATCTGAGCGGGTGGCTGACGGTGACGCTGGAGAAGGGCGCGGCGCTGGGCCAGTTGCGCCTGCAGGGTTCCCCTGCGGACGAGGCCAGGGCGTTCATGTCCTCGGTGCACGGCGCGATGCTGGCCGCGCGCGGTTTTGGTGACGCGGCGACCTTCGCGGCACTGGCACAGTTGGCGATCGCGCGGGTGAGTGCGGCGCTCTGAGAGATGTGTGGTGGGCCTGCGGCGACGCGGGCCTTCTTTTTGAGTCCAATGCCTACCTACTAGTAGGTTCATTCTATCCCTGGAGATGTCCCATGTCCCACCCTCTGTCCACGCTTGGCGTGATCCATACCGCTGTCAGCCTGATCCCGGTGTTGAGTGGCCTGTATGCCTTCATTCGCCATCGCGCAATCGATCCCGCCACGCGCGCGGGCAAGCTGTACCTGGTGGGGCTGGTGCTGTCGGTGGCCACCTCGTTCACCGTGTCCAGCACGGGCGGGATCAACCCCGGCCACGCATTCGGGGTGATCGTGCTGCTGGTGGCATTCGGCGGCGTGCTGGCCGCGCGGCTGCGCTGGCTGGGGCGCGCAGCACCTTATGCATCGACGTTTGCGCTGTCTTTCAGCTTCCTGCTGTCGTTGGTGCCCGGCGTCAACGAAACGCTGACCCGCGTGCCGGCAGCGCATCCGATTGCTGCCGCGCCGATGGCCCCGGTGGTGCTGCACACGCTGCTGGTCTGCCTGGTGGTGTTCGTGATCGGCGTGGCCGCGCAGTGCTGGAGGCTGCGAAACCGTGCCTTGGCAGGACGATCCTGAGACGCCGCCGGTCACTCCGGCGCGGCAAGTGCGCCCAGCAGTGCCACCGGTTCGATCAGTGCAGCCGAGCGCGCCGGGTCAAGTTGAATGTGACGGCTGCAGAAGCCGAACGATCGGCCTGCGGCACGCTCGGGGACGCGTGCGCTCGCGTCCGGTGTCTCAATCTCCAGCACCTCATCCACGGCCAGCGCCAGCGTTGCGGTACCGGCATTGATCAACAGCATGGCCGGGCTGCCACCGTCGAATGCCGCTTGGCCGCTCATGCGGCGCAGGTCGACCACGGGTAATGGCTGCCCACGGACTTCCAGGGTCGGCCTGCCGTTGCGGTCTGCAGGGCCGAATGCCTCCAGGCCGCGAATTTCGACGGCAGCCTGGATGTCAATCGCGAACAGGGCGGTGCCTGCACGCACGATCACGATCTCGAACAGGTCGGCGGGCGATGCGCGTTTTTCCATTGCAGGTGGGGCGGGTACTGGCATGCGATGGGCGTGGCGAAGACAGCGGGAAGGAGGATCCTGATGATGACGCCCGAACGTAGCGCACGGCCGCGTCGGCAGGCGCACGCAAGGCGTCGGTTCAGTCTGTATCAGGCGGGGGCGCGTGGCGGCTCGACGGTGCCGATGCGTGGGAAATGCGGACGCAGCAGGCCAACGAGCTGATCCATGCCTGGAACGGAATGGCCAAATTCGTCCCATCGCGCATTGACCAGCCCGGACACGACGATCTGCCCGGTCTCGATGCGGGTCATCGCCCAGTAGGGTACGGCGCGTGCGCCGATTACCATGTCCAGTACCGGGGTGACGGCGGCGTGCGAACGACTGTCCTGGATGCGGCGCCTGACCGCCTCCAGGCCGTCGGGCGGGCCTTCGATGTACTGGAAAAACCGCTGCCCGTCGACGAGCAGCGCTCCGGTAACGTCCACCCGGCGATTGAACGCGGCAGAGCCCGAGACGATCTGGCGGAGGGTTTCATCGGAAAGCCCAGCCGACATGTGGCTGGAGTAAGCAAATGCGTGGAGCATGGAAGGGGCTTCGTGTGACGCCCATCACTATACGTGGGTCTCCACCGTCCGCCGTGAGCCTTTTCTCACGTGGCGCTGGAGAGCGCTGAGCTGGATCAGCAGCCCACCAGCCGATCCGCGCCAACACCGCCGCGATGCTGGCTGCGGTACTCGGTAGGGCTCGCATCGACCTGGCCCCGGAAGTGCCGACGGAACGATTCCTGCGAACCGAATCCAGCCTGCTCGGCAATCCACTGCAGCGGCCGATCGGTGGTTTCCAGCAGCTCGCGGGCGTAGGCGACGCGCTCGCGGATCAGCCAGTCGATGGGCGACAGGCCGGTGGCCTCCAGGAACTGCCGCTGCAGGGTGCGTTGGCTGAGTGCGGCCTGCTCGGCGAGGCTGCCCAGCGAGTGCGGCTCGCGCAGGTTGCGGCGCATCCATTCCATCAGCTTTGCCAGGCGCGTGGGCTCGCCATGGGGAATGGCGCGGCTGACACGCTGGCTGCGTTCGGCATCACGCCACGGCGCCAGTACCAGCCGTTCGGCCACCAGATTGGCCACGCGCGCACCGTAATCCTTGCGCACCATATGCAGCATCATGTCCATGCCGGTGGCCGAGCCGGCCGAAGTGATGATGCTGCCGGTATCCACGTACAGCGCATCCTCCCGCACATCGATGTGTGGGAACTCGCGTGCCAGCGCTTCGGTGAGGCGCCAGTGGGTGGTGGCCTGGCGGCCATCGAGCAGCCCGGCCCACGCCAGCACGAAGGCACCGGAGCAGATCGAAGCGATGCGCGCGCCACGGCCGTGGGCACGGATGAGTGCATCAAGCAGCGCCTGTGGCGGGCGCTCGCTGGGCTCGCGCCAACCGGGAATGACGATGATGTCGGCGTCATCAACTGTGCTGAGGTCGTAGGGAAGCTGCACCTGCGTTCCGCCAAGCATGCGCAGCGCACCAGGTTCACCCGCGCACAGCTGGGTGCGATACCAGGCCACGCCGAGTTCCGGCCGCACCGGCGCGAACAGGCCAACCGCACAGCCGAACTCGAACAGCCCTTGGCCGTGGCAGGCAACGATGGCGACGAGCGGTGCGCTGGGATCGGCGGGTGGGCTGGGCATGGCTTGATGCTACGGGTGGTGATGTGCGCCGCAGAATGCTGCGCGGGCATGAGGTGATGCCTGTGGAGCATGTGTACGGGGGGGGCATTCGTCTGGCTTGGGCACCCGACGGGGTAGAGTCGACTGTTAGTCGACTATCGCGCGCAGCGCGGGCTTCCAGGCGGTATCGCCAACAGCAGTCGACTAACAGTCGACTCTACCCCGTCGTTTGTCGCCCATCACCCACCACCTGCCACCCGCCGCTCGCCGTCCCATGGGCGTGGTGCGCAGGGCTGCCTAACGTCATTACCAGCAGTCATGTGGGTGGCCGGATGTTACGGCTGGGTGACGCGATCGCGCCTGTCGCGGTGGGCGGACAGGCCCTTGAATGGAAGCGTGTTTCCGGCCCACCCCCACGAGCCCCCATGCCTGCCGCCCACGCCCCTGTCCTGAGCACTCTCGCTGTTCTGATCACAGCCATCCTCGCCGCTTCGCCCAGCCATGCGGCTGAAGCCGATGCGGATCCTGCTGCCGCCGCTGCGACGGCCAACGTGGCCGCGTCCACGCTGGATGCCGTGGTGGTGACCGGCTCGCGCACCAGTACGCGTACGGTGAAGAACAGTTCCACGCCGATCGACGTGATCTCCGCCGAAGACCTCACCGCCACCGGCCAGGCCAACCTGCTGGAAGCACTGCAGCGCGCACTGCCGTCGCTCAGCCAGATTGGTGGCTACCAGAGCGACCAGGAGAGCCTGATTCGTGGCTACCAGCTGCGCAACCTGTCGCCCGGCTACACGCTGGTGCTGGTGAACGGCAAGCGCCGCAATGCCAGTGCCTATGTAAGCGGTGCCAATGGGGGCGGCTTCCCAGGCCATGCGTGGGCGGACCTGGCGTTGATTCCGGTGTCGGCCATCGACCACGTGGAAGTGCTGCGTGATGGTGCGTCGGCCATCTATGGCTCCGATGCGATTACCGGTGTGGTCAACGTGATCCTGAAGTCGCAGGCGCACGGTGGCGAGTTCGCCGTGGAAAGCGGGCAGAGTATTGATGGCGATGGCTCGCGAACCAGCGTGCGTGCCAACGTTGGCCTGCCGTGGGGTGCCGATGGCTTCGTCAACCTCTCCGGCGAGACCACCCGCCAGCATCATGCGATCCGCACCCGCCGCTACATCGATGGCTATCTGAGCTACCCGGCGGTGGATGGTAGCGGCAATCTGGTGGCGCTGCGGCCGAATAATCGATTGCCGGCCGGCGCATCGCCGAACCCGGCCGAAGCCAGCCGCAATGCCGAGGCCAACACCATCCTCAGCTCCCCGTCGTATGCGCTGAAGGCGTTCGCGGTGAACGTGGGCCATGGCCTGGGCGAGAGCGCGCAGTTCTACGCCAATGCCACCGCCAGCGATCGCACCGCGCAGGCGATCCAGAACTTCCGCCTGCCGGCGACCATCTTCACCACCTACAAGGCTCCAGGCGTGCTGAACGTGTTTCCCGATGGCTTCCTGCCGGTGCTGGAAACAAAGGAGAAGCAATACACCGGCACCGCGGGCGTGAAAGGCCAGATCGCAGGCTGGGACTACGACGCCAGCCTGACCGGCAACCGCAGCACGGTGCGTACCTATACGCGCAACTCGGTGAACTACTCGCTGCCGTACCCCCGTTCGCCCACTGACTTCTATGACGGCAAGCTGGACTACCAGCAGGGCATCGCCAACCTGGACCTGCGCCGTGGCTTCGAGGTGGCGGCGTTTGCGTCGCCGCTGGAGGTGAGCGCGGGCGCCGAGTACCAGCACGAACGATACGAGCGTGGGGCAGGGCAGTGGGAGTCATACACCGGCTTTGGTGCTGCGGCCTTCGTCGGCTATTCCACTGCGGACGCGGTGAAGGCGACCCGCAACAGCAAGGCGGTGTACGTGGGTGCGGCCAGCAACATCACCTCGCGCTGGTATCTGGATGCGGCGGCGCGCTGGGAAGACCATTCCGACTTCGGCAGTGTCTCCACCGGCCGCCTGACCACGCGCTTCGACTTCACCGACGCGTTGGGTGTACGTGCGACGGTCAGCAATGGTTTCCATGCGCCCAGCCTGGGCGCGCAGTTCTACCAGGCCACTGGCAGCTGCCCGTGCGGTACCACGCTGGTGGCGCAGGTGTCTTCGCCGGCAGCGGTTGCGCTGGGTGCTACGCCGCTGAAGCCCGAGAAGGCCACCAACTACAGCCTGGGCGTGACCTGGGACCCGAGCCCGGCGTTCCACTTGGCCGTGGATGCCTACCAGATCGACATCCGCGGCCAGCTCGGCCAGTCCAGCCAGATCGGCTACAACGCGCAGGATCCTGCACGCGTCACCGACAACAGCGGCACGGTGCTGAGCGCGGCGCAGAAGAACACCATCGATGCGCTGCTCGGGTCGGCCGGCATCAGCATCCTGCCGGGTGATGCGTTCTACGCCAGCTACTTCACCAACGTGGGCAATACCCGTACGCGCGGCGTCGAGCTGACCGTGGAAGCGAACCAGGAAACGGCCTGGGGCAAGCTGCGCTGGAGCTACGCGGCCAACGTGGGGCGCACCACCATCCAGAAGATCAGCGACATTCCGGCGGCGCTGCAGGGGCTGCCGAACATCAACCTGTTGACCAAGAGCAGCGAGTACGCGCTGCGCTTCCGTACGCCCAGCTACACGCAGGTGGCGGGGTTGGGCTGGCAGAACGGGCGCTGGCGCTCGAACGTCGACTTCACCTACTACGGCCCGATCAAGCGCCTGAACAACGGCGTGGAGTACAAGCAGCCGCCGGTGCTGGTGACCAATCTCTCCGGTGCCGTGGAACTGGGCGCAGGCTGGAGTGCGGCGCTGGGCATCAACAACGTGTTCGACAAGCGCACGCGCAAGGTGCCGGAGTACGCGCGCAGTGCCACCGATGTGGCGAGCATCGAGACGACCTGGGACAACGGCGATGTGCTGGGCAACGTCGGCGCGTACTGGTACGGGCGGGTCAGTTACCGGTTTTGAGGTTCACGCCAAAGGCGGCCGGACGTAGTTCGGCATCATCGAGGAGCATTTCATGTCTTCTGCATTGAAGGTGGTGGCAGTGGTGGGGTCACCGACCAGCTCGGCGACGTCGCGCACGTTGCTGCTGGTGCGGCACTTGTTGGCGTCGTTGCAGCAGCGGGTGCATGCCAGCGTGGAGCTGGTGGAGCTGGCGCCGATCGCGCGTTCGCTGGGGCAGTCGCTGTCGCGCGATGAAGCGGAGCCAGCCGTAGAGCAGGCACTGCAGGCAATCGAGGCGGCCGGTCTGCTGGTGGTGGCGACGCCGGTGTATCGCGGTTCCTATCCCGGGCTGTTCAAGCACCTGGTCGATTTCATCGGGCTGGAAGCGCTGGTGGATACGCCGGTGCTGCTGGCGGCGACCGGTGGCAGCGAGCGCCATGCGTTGGTGATCGACCACCAGTTGCGGCCGTTGTTCAGTTTCCTGCAGGCGCACACGCTGCCGATCGGGGTGTATGCCACGCCTGCCGACTTCGATGGCGAGCACATCAACAGTGCAGCCTTGCAGGCGCGCATCGCACTGGCGGCCGAGCGCGCGGCAGGGCATCTGGCTCCGCAGGCGCTGGCGGTACCGGCGCCGCTGCGAAGGATCGCCTGACGGCATAACCGGCGGCGCTTTGCTTATGGCCAAGGCGCATCTGCATGGCCGGATCTGACCGCCGATTGTCGCCTGGCATCGCCGTGCCGACCGCCGTCATCTCTAGCATCGATATCGAAGCGGCATCGCATTGCCGCCCCCCCGATGAGGACGACCCCGTGAGTCTGGACGCAACCGACAAGCCCATCCTGTTCCTGCTCGACCGTGAGTTCGAGGACGGACAGATTCCCGGCCAGCGCTTCTTCTGCCGGCACAGCCTGTTGCTGGAAGGTGCGCTGTCGAGCATCGACGGCCTGGACGCGCAGCTGGACGTGCGCCGCATCGGTTTCGCACGGCCGCGCCGGGAGGTGATCGCCGAAATCGGCGAGCAGGACCAGTCGCTGCCGAAGCTGGTGCTGCCGCAGGGCGTGCGCAGTGACCTCGCGAGTGGCGTGCACCAGGACCGCCAGTACATCTCCGGTGCCGAACCGATCCTGGCCGCGCTGAACGGGTTGCTCGGCATCCCCGTGGCCCATCCCTGAGCGAGGACGCGACCATGAGCTATCAGATCAGCGTGTTGGACAAGAGCCCGGTGGCCGAAGGCGCCTCGCCGGAGCAGGCGCTGCGCAACAGCCTGCAGCTGGCGCAGCGCGCCGAACAGCTGGGCTATCACCGCTACTGGTTTGCCGAGCACCACGCCGCGCCGACGTTGGCCAGCCCCGCACCGGAAGTTCTGGCGGCCTGGGTGCTGGCGCAGACCCGGCGCATCCGCATCGGCAGTGGTGGGGTCATGCTGCGCCACTACGCGCCGTACAAGGTGGCGGAGAACTTCAACCTGCTGGCGGCGCTGGCGCCAGGTCGTGTTGACCTGGGCGTGGGCAAGGCGCCCGGCGGCCTGCCGGCCTCTACCGCTGCATTGGCAGCGGGGCGCCCGGCGTTCGCCGACTTCGACCAGCAACTGCGCGATCTTGAGGGCTATCTGTCCGGCGCCGACGCCGATGTGCTGGCGCGGCCGATTCCGCAGCGGGCGCCGGAGCGCTTTCTGCTCGGTGCCAGCCCGCAGAGTGCACGGCAGGCGGCCGAGCTGGGCTGGCGTTTCGTCTACGCCGCGCACTTCGACGGCGACCCTAAGCACATCGAGGCCGCGTTCGACGCCTACCGCAACGTCTCCTCGCAGCCACCGCTGCTGGCTACGGTGGCCTTCGCCGCGCCGACTGCCGAAGCCGCAGCGCGTCATATCGGTGCGCTACGCGTCTACAAGCTGCACCTTGGTCCCGGGCAGACGGTGAACCTGCCCAGCCCCGAAGCGGCTGCCGAGTACGCACGCCAAGTGGGCGTGGCCGACTTCCGCATCGAGGAAACACGCCCGAGCGTGTTGTCTGGCGATGCGCAGCACGTGCGCGGCGAACTGGACGCGCTGCATCGGCGCTTCGGCGTGGGTGAATTCATCCTCGATGCGCCGGTGGCCGACCTCGACGCACGCCTGACATCCCTTGAACTGCTGTCGCCCGCGCCGCGCGCGGCGGTGGCCTGACCTGCAGGAGCGATTCCATGAGCACCACTCCGCGCCACATTCCGTTCGGCATCATGTTGCAGGGCCCCGGCAGCCATATGCATGCCTGGAAGCATCCGTCCAACCCGGCCGATGCCAGCGTCAACCTGCAGTTCTACATCGACATTGCGCGGACCGCCGAGGACAACGGCATCGCGTTCGGCTTCGTGGCCGACGGCCTGTACATCAACGAAAAGTCGATTCCGCACTTCCTCAACCGCTTCGAGCCGATCTCGCTGCTGTCGGCACTGGCCACGGCGACGAAGAAGATCGGCCTGGCCGGTACGCTGTCCACCTCCTACAGCGACCCGTTCACGGTGGCCCGCCAGTTCGCCTCGCTGGATCTGCTCAGCGGCGGCCGTGCTGGCTGGAACGTGGTGACCTCACCGTTGGAAGGTTCGGGTCGCAACTATGGCCGGCCGCACCCGGAGCATGCGCTGCGCTACCAGATCGCCGACGAGTACCTGGAGGTGGTGCAGGGGCTGTGGGATTCGTGGGATGACGATGCCTTCGTGCGCGAGCGCGACAGCGGCACGTTCTTTGCGCCGGAGAAGTTCCGCCGGCTCGACCACAAAGGCCGCTTCTTCCAGGTGGAAGGCCCGCTCAACATCCAGCGTTCGCCACAGGGCCAGCCGGTGATCTTCCAAGCGGGTTCGTCTGACGACGGCATTGCGTTGGCTGGCAAGTACGCCGACGCGGTGTTCACCCATTCGCCGTCGCTGGAAGAGACCCGCGCGTTCACCCAGAAGGTGAAGAACTCGGCGATCGCGCACGGCCGCAGCGGCAATGACGTGAAGATCTTCCCGGGCATCGGTCCCATCGTCGGCCGCACTGCCGAGGAGGCCGAAGCCAAGTACCAGGCGATTGCCGCGCTGGCCACGCTGGAAGATGCGCTGGCCTACCTCGGCCGCTTCTTCGATCACCACGATTTCAGCCAGTACGACCCGGATGCACCGTTCCCGGAGCTGGGCGACATCGGCAGCAATTCGTTCCGTTCCACCACCGACCGCATCAAGCAGGATGCGCGTGAGAAGGGCCTGAGCCTGCGCCAGGTGGCGTTGGAAGCGGTGAGCCCGCGACCAAACTTCATCGGCACGCCGGAGCAGGTGGCCGATGAGCTGATCCGTTGGTTCGACGCCGGTGCCAGCGACGGCTTCATTCTTGGTTTCGCCGCACAGCGCGAGGGCCTCGAGGATTTCGTGACCCAGGTGCTGCCGATCCTGCAGGCCCGCGGCTACCACCAGCGTGAGCTGCAGGGGCAGACCCTGCGTGAGCATCTGGGGCTGCCGTACAAGGCCAGCCGGTATGCGGCCGATGCCGAACCGGCGCGGAAGGCGGGGTAGGGCGATGAGCGGAGAGAATTCGGTCTCGCCCGGCCATGCCCGGCGAGACCCCGCGTACATCGGCGTGCTGCCCGAAATCGCGGCACGCGCCGAGGCGGCCATCGCGATCCGCCATGACCTGCACCGGCATCCGGAGCTGGCCTTCGAGGAGCACCGCACCAGCGCCCGTGTGGCCGAGCTGCTGCAACAGTGGGGCTATGAGGTCACCACCGGGCTCGGTGGCACCGGTGTTGTCGGCACGCTGCAACGCGGGCAGGGCGGCCGTCGTCTCGGCCTGCGCGCCGACATCGATGCACTGCCGATCCACGAAGACTCGGGGCTGGCCTACGCCAGCCAGAACGAAGGGCTGATGCATGCCTGTGGCCACGATGGGCATACCGCCATCCTGCTGTCCGCCGCGCATTACCTGGCCCATCACGGCAATATCGACGGCACCCTGCAGCTGGTGTTCCAGCCGGCCGAGGAGACGGGTTCGGGCGCATCGAAGATGATTGCCGACGGCCTGTTCGAGCGCTTCCCGGTGGACGCGATCTATGGCCTGCACAACTGGCCGGGCGTGCCGGTGGGCCACTTCGGCTTTGTCGATGGCCCGGCGATGGCGTCGGTGGACTGGGCACGGCTGAAGGTGATCGGAAAGGGTGGCCACGGTGCCGAGCCGCAGGGCAGCGTGGATCCGATCCTGGTCGCCGCGCACATCATCACTGCGCTGCAGAGCGTGGTGTCGCGCAATGTCGATCCGCGGCAGATGGGCGTGGTCACCGTCGGCTCGATCCACGGCGGCCAGGCCGCCAATGTGATCCCGGACGTGGTCGAGCTGAAACTGACCGTGCGCGCTTACCTGCCGGAGGTACGCGACACCCTGCGGCGCCGGGTCACCGGGATTGCCGAGCAGACCGCTGCCGCGTTCGGTGCGCGCGCCGAGATCGAGTTCCCGCGCGGTTTCCCCAGCGTGATCAACCACCCGCAGCAGACTGCCTACATCCGCGAGGTGGCGCTGCAGGGCTTCGGCAGTGAACATGTAGTGCCCGAATTCGCGCCGCGCACCGCCAGCGAGGATTTCGCCTTCCTGCTGCAGGCGCGGCCGGGCAGTTTCGTGTTCGTCGGCAACGGCGACAGCGCGCCGCTGCACAGCCCGCGCTACGTGTTCAACGACGCCGCAATCGCACCCGCCGCCAGCCTGTGGGCACGGCTGGCCGAAGACTATCTGGTGAAGGACGTGGCATGAGCAGCAACGAACGCTTCTTCTACACCTCGGTGGATGATCCGCTGGCACGGCCTCTGTTCGATGGCCTGGAACAGGAGTACGACAGCCGCTACGCCGACGTGCGCCGACGCATCGGCGGCAGCGCCCGCGAGGAGCTGCAGCGCTACCCGGCGCAGGCCTTTGCGGCCCCGGTCGGTGCCTTCGTGCTGCTGCTGCGCGACGGGGTGGCGATCTCCGGCGGCGCGTTCATGCCGCACCGCGATCCGGATACCGCCGAGTTCAAGCGGATCTGGACGTTGCCCGGGCTGCGTCGCCAGGGCATCGCGCGGCGCGTGCTGCAGGAGCTGGAAGACCAGGCGGCGCGGCAAGGATACCGGCGGGTGTTCCTGACCACCGGCTTCCGCCAGCCTGAAGCGGTTGGCCTGTACCTCAGCCATGGTTACACCGCGCTGTTCGATCTGGATGCGGATCCCGAAACCATTGCGCACCTGCCGTTCGAAAAGCACCTGCGGGCAGCGACGCCCGTCATCGTGCCTGCGCAGACCCAGCTGCAAGGAGCCCACGCGTGAGCACGCCTTCGACCGCGCTGGATGGCATTGCAACCCGGCCCGCGCCAGCGCCCGCGTTGAAGATCGTGCCGGCCCGGCATCCGCTGCAGGTGTTCGGCACAGTACTGGCACTGGCGCTGATCCTGATCGGGCTGCAGTCCGTACTGGGTAATCCGCGCTGGGGCTGGGGCACCTTCGCTGAGTGGTTCTTCGCACGCCCGGTGCTCGAGGGCCTGGGCCGCACGCTGCTGCTGACCGCGCTCGGTACCGGTCTCGGTTTCGCACTGGGCACCTTGCTTGCGCTGGCCCGCGTCTCTGGTTCGCCGCTGCTGTCGGCGGTGTCGTGGGGCTACGTGTGGTTGTTCCGCTCGATCCCGCTGCTGGTGCTGTTGCTGCTGCTGAACAACCTGGGCTACCTGTACAGCACCATCGAGCTGGGCGTGCCGTTCACCGGCATCAGCCTGTTCTCGTACCCGACCACGCAGCTGATCGGTGTGTTCACCGCCGCGGTGCTGGGCCTGACCCTGAACCAGGCCGCGTTCTCGGCCGAGGTGATCCGCGGTGGCATCCTCTCGGTCGACCACGGCCAGTACGAGGCCGCGGCCGCACTCGGCCTGCCGCGCGGTCGCCAGGTGCGCCGCATCATCCTGCCGCAGGCGATGCGTTCGATCCTGCCGGCCGCGTTCAACGATGTGATTGGCCTGGCCAAGAGCACCTCGGTGGTCTACGTGCTGGCGCTGCCTGAGCTGTTCTACACCGTGCAGGTGATCTACCGCCGCAACCTGGAAGTGGTGCCGCTGCTGATGGTGGCCACGGTCTGGTACCTGGTGATCCTGACCGTGTTGTCGCTGCTGCAGCGGCGCGTGGAACAGCGCTTCGCGCGCGGCCAACTGCAGCGCGAGCGTTCGGTGTCGCGAGTGTCATCGCCCCCGCGTGTGCAGAGCGATGCCGCGCCGCGCGTGGCCAACCGCCCGCGCATCGCCACCCAGGTTGAAGCGGGCGAGGGCGCTGCGGTGTCGCTGCATGGTGTGGGCAAGGTGTTCGGCGAGCAGCCGGTGCTGGAAGACGTGAACCTGGACCTGCGCGCTGGAAGCGTGACGGTTCTGATCGGCCCGTCCGGCGCCGGCAAATCCACGCTGCTGCGGCTGATCAACCACTTGGAGCGTGCCGACAGCGGCTATGTGACCGTGGGCGGCCAGCTGATCGGCTACCGCCGCGAGGGTGACACCTTGTACGAACTGCCCGAGCGTGAGATCCGCCGCCGTCGTGCGGAAGTGGGCATGGTGTTCCAGGGCTTCAACCTGTTCCCGCACCTGACCGCGCTGGAGAACATCATCGAAGCGCCGATCGCAGTACGCGGTGTGCCGCGCGCGCAGGCCGAGCAGCAGGCGCGCACGCTGCTGGAGCGGGTCGGCCTGGCCGACAAGGCCGATGCGTTCCCGCGCCAGCTGTCCGGTGGCCAGCAGCAGCGCATCGCGATCGCCCGCGCGCTGGCGCTGCAGCCGAAGGTGCTGCTGTTCGACGAACCCACGTCGGCGCTGGATCCGGAACTGGTGGCCGAGGTGCTGAGCGTGATCGAAGAACTGGCCCGTTCGGGTACCACGCTGGTGATCGTCACCCATGAGCTGAGCTTCGCCCGCCGCGTGGCCGACCACGTGGTGATGATGGACCAGGGCCGGGTGATCGAGCAGGGCACGCCCGAGGCCCTGTTCGAGCGCCCGCGCCAGCAACGCACCGCCGATTTCCTGGCCAAGACCCTGTAACCCTCAAGGAATGCCATGAGCCCTGCAGCACCCCGTCGCCCCTCACGCAGCACCTTGTTGATCGCAGGCGTGCTGGTCATCGGCATCGCCGGCATCGTCTACTCGCGCGTGCGCCAGGCCCCGGATGCCGGCGCCGTGGCCGCGACCAGCCTGGCCGGCGCGAACACCGCCATCCTGAAGGGCACGCTCGACCCGAAGGCGCAGGCCTTGATTCCGGCTGGCTACCGCTTCGTCACGCCGGGCGCATTCACCGTGGCGACCCACCCGGGGCAGCTGCCGCTGGCCGATTACGGCGCCGACAGCAAGGACGTGGTCGGTATCGAGCCCGACATCGCACGGCTGATCGCCGATGCGTTGGGCCTGAAGCTGGTGATCGTGCCGGTGGCGTGGGCCGACTGGCCGCTGGGGCTGGAATCGGGCAAGTACGATGCGGTGCTGTCGAACGTGACGGTCACCGAGGAGCGAAAGAAGAAGTTCGATTTCTCCAGCTACCGTTACGACCTGCTGGGCATCTACACGCGCACTGATGGGCCGATCCAGAAGATCGAAAAGCCGGCCGACGTTGCCGGGCTGAAGGTGGTGGTCGGTGCCAGCACCAACCAGGACCAGATCCTGCGGCAGTGGGACCAGCAGAACATCGCTGCCGGCTTGAAGCCGGTGGAGTACCAGTACTTCGATGACGCGGTGGTCGGCCGGTTGGCGGTGATCACCGGGCGGGCCGATGTCTCGTTCGAGCCCAATGCCACCGGCGCGTACTCGGCACGCGACGGCAAGGTGCGGCGCGTGGGCCTGTTCCCCGGCGGATGGCCGAACGCTGCGGCGATCTCGGTGACCACCCGCAAGGGCAGCGGCCTGGCTGATGCGGTGACGCAGGCGCTGAACACGCAGATTGCCAGTGGTACCTATGCGCAGGCGCTGAAGCGATGGAACGTGGCCGAGGAAGCCGTGCCGCAGTCGCAGACCAATCCGCCGGGGTTGCCAACGTTGCAATGACACCGGGCGTGGCCCGGGTGACCCCCCGCTTTGTAGAGCCAAGCCTTGCTCGGCTGCTTTACCAGCGCGCCTCCAGCGTTTTGAACGGTTTCGCCAGCCGCACACCCTCGGCATCGAAGTCGGAAACGCTATGCCCATCCACACGCACCGTCTTCGGCATGGTGCGCGCCGGCCACCAGACTTTCACTGCCGTCCCGCTGCGCAACCCCTTGCCCAGCGTGACCGTCAGCGTGCCGTCGCGCTGCCGCGCCTGCATCTGCAACGTGCCATACGCGGTCGGCAGCCGCTCCACCGCCAACCCATCGCCCGCCACCCACGACAGCGGCGTGCCCGGCAGCAATGACAATGCATCATCGTCTTCGCGCATCAGCATGCCGAACAGCGTGCGGCCATACTCGGCACCAATCCAGGTATGCGGCATGTCGCCCAGGTAGCGGGGGAAACGCAGCCGCGAGTGCACGACCTCGGCCAGTACCTGCCACTCAAGCGGGCGCCGATCATGCAGCAGTCCCTGCAGCAGCTCATCGGCAACCTGCGGTTGGCCCAGGTGCACATAGCTCAGCACGTTGCGGATCTCATACGGCGTATAGGCGTACAGCGCTTCGGGCTGGCTGCGCTTGCGCACATCCTCCAGATAACGCGCGAAGGTGGTCCGCAGTGCCTCGGCGGGCAGCACGCTCTGCGCACCGGTGGGGTCCAGTGCGATCGATACGCCGGTTGGATCGCCATCGCCCAGGTCGGCCGAGGAGGGGATGAAGTCGATGCCCTTCCACGCCATCGTCGCCTGGATAGAGGCGTGCAGCGCGCCGTAGAGCAGCTTGTATTGCTCGCGCGCCCAGACAGCAGTCTCGTGGTCGCCCAGTGCCTCGGCCAGCCACGCGCCGTCGTGCCAGCCCTTCAGTCCCCAGTAGTCATCCCAGTAGCTGTGGGTGGGCGAGGGGTAGCCCTCGTGGCTGATCGACGGCGCAATGATGCCCGCGAAGCGTTCCGGTGCCGGCTGGTCGGCCTTGTAGCCGGGCACCAGCGTGCGCTCGCGCAGTTCCTGCAGAAAGCGCAGCGCCGCTTTCACTTTCGGCAGATAGGCGCGCACTGTTTCTGGCCCGCCATCGAGGCGCGCGACATCGGCCACCAGCGTCACGTACTGGCCCTGGCTGTCGTACTCGATGTCCGAACCAAAGCCGGTGTTGACACTGCCATCGTCGTTGAGGATCGGCGAGACCAGGCCGTTGGCATGCACGCCGTGTTCGCTGTACCAGGCCAGGTAGTCGCGCGCGACGCGTGCTTCGCCCATGCGCAGCAGCACCGCCGAGGTGGCCATGCCGTCGCGGATGAAGGAGCGGTTGTAGTTGCGGGGCCCGGGCTGCATGGCCGGGCCGGTCTGGTTGATCAGCATGTAGGCGGCCTGCGCGCGCAGCATGTCGACCAGTGAGGGATCGGGCAGGCGCAGCCCGACCTGGCCCAGCCGTGCCTGCCAGTCCGCAGAGGCCTGCGTGGCCAGGGAATCGAACGCCGTATTGGCATCGCGGGGCAGCGTGGCCAGATCAAGCGCAGGCGCCTCGGGCAGTGCGCCCTTGCTATCGGCGGCGGCAGTACCCAGCGGGAACGCGACCACGATGGCATCGCTGGCGCCCGGTGCCAGTGATACACGGTAGTTGAGCGCGGCGGCGGCAAGACCCTGGTCATCACGCGCCTGTTGCGTGGAGGGCAGCTGGCCGGCAGCCAGGGTCGCGGTGATTTCCGTTGCGCCTTCCCTGCCAAACGGCGCCGCGCCGGACGCAGCCACCGGCGTGAGCGACTGCAGCAGCGTGCGTCCATTGATGCGCACGGCCTGTCCATCGATCGCCACATCGCGGATGGGTGACAGCCCGCCGTTCTGCCACGGTGGATTCATCTGCATCGGGCGCACGACCAGGCTGAGCGTGCCGTCGATCCTGGTGCCGCCGGTGTTGTGCAGGCGATGACGCAGGAAGGTCACCGGCTGGCCATTGCGCTCGATGGCGAACGCTTCACTGCGCAGCTCCAGGCCAGGTTGCGGTGACCAGGTAGCGGAGGGCATCGGCTTCCAGCCGTCCCGCAATGCATGCTGCACGTTCTGCCCGGCCGCACCCGCAGTGCTCCCATCGGCGCTGCGCCAGATCGGCTGCACCAACGGCGCGCCCTTGAAGGCTTCCAGGTTTCCGTACTCGTCGAAGATCGATTTCTGTCGTCCTGCGTGCACGCCGACGGCCGTCCAATAGGTCTGCTGCATCTGCAGTGAGGCTGGGAACAACGGGCGCTCCGCGCCGCTGGCGGCGATCTGATACTGCTTCATCGGTGTCATCACGGCTTTTGGGCCGAGCAGGCGCAGGCGTGCCACCTTTGGTGCAGATCCATCCACGCTCAGGCGGAATGCACGCACGGCCTGTGCGGCATTGGCGGCCAGCCAGCTCTGGCGGTGGCTGGCCGCCTGCGCATCGTGCGCGAGGTCCTGCCACCGGCCCTGTGCATCCTGAACCTGCAATCGGGCAGGGCCGCGGCTGCCATCAGCCCAGTCGACCACCAGACCAGCCGTCGATTGAGCCTGCGGCAGCGTGATCTCTAACGCATGGGATCCATTTGTCCCGGCCGGAATCGGGACGGTGCCGCCGCCTTGCCAGAGCGCTGCTGCCTGCGTTGCATCGATACCGCTGATGCGTGCGCTGAGCGTGCTGTCCAGCGGCTCCATCTCGAAGATCGACACGCCCCAGTCGGAAGTGCGCTGCGGACTGGCCAGCCGCAGATAGCGCGCCTGCCGCGGCGCGAAGTACAGCGTTTCCACATCGCCCAGTGAATCGGCCATCGTGTACGCGGTCTGCCACTGCGTGCCATCCAGTGAGGTCTGTAGCGAATAGCCTTCCGGATTGGAGACATCCCAGGTGAGGCGCGCGCCGGACAGCAGGGTGGGCGCGCCCAGGTCGATCTGGAACCAGTGGCCGGGGCTGAAGGCGCCGCCGGTCACGGTCTTCGGGTCGCCGTCGATCAGGTGGCCGATCGCCATCGCCGGTACCTGTTGCGATGAACTGCTGGCCTGCCATTGGCTGCGCGGGGTGAGGGTCTGTGCCTGTGCGCTGGAGACCAGGGCGGCCAACAGCAGGGCCGCGGCAAGGCGCAACGGGAAAAGCGGGGTGGAGACCTTGGAGCGTTCGGCGCGCAACGTCATTACTGGCAGCCTCGCAGGATCGACCGGAATCGGGCGAGCGCTACGCTAGCAAGGGATGTAATCGGTTACATGACGCACTGCAGCGCCGCTGGACGCTGGCCCCGCCATCACGGGAGGGCTGACGGATGTGGCTCTGGACGTGTAGCGCGGATTGGCTAGGGTCACATCGCAAGTCTTTTAGTTTGGTTGTCATTTGACAACTTACGTGAGCCGTGTGCAGACTATGGAGAACAAGGAATGTCTCGAGCGCGTCATCCAGACAAGGACATCGAAGCGGCGTTGCAGTTCGCGGAGGACCGCGGGTGGAGGCTCCGTATGGCGGGCGGCCATGCGTGGGGCCGGATGTATTGCCCTTACAACGACACCGATTGCCGATGCGGGGAGTTCTGCATCGTGAGCGTCTGGAGCACGCCGCGAAGCGGCAGCCATCATGCAAGGGCCTTGCTGCGTGTGGTCGAGAACTGCAGTCGTGAGCAATGAGATCAGGCTTCGTCAGTAGCGAAGGGGTCAATCATGGAATTCAACTTCACCCTGAAGTACCGCTTGCCGGACACAGGCAATGAAATCGGCGTCCTCGAGCAGCGCCTGGCCGAAGGCGGCTGTGACGACGCGCTTGTGGGCCTTGGGCTGCCGGGACGGCTGGCCCTGGCGTTCTGCCGCGAAGCAGACAGCGCAGGGGCTGCCCTGCGTTCGGCGCTGGACGATGTGCAGCGGGCCGTGCCCGGTGCCGAACTGGTTGAAGTGAGCCCCGATCTGGTGGGGCTCACTGACGTCGCAGACCTGCTCGGAATGTCGCGCCAGAACATGCGGAAGCTCATGCTGGCCAACCCGCAGTCGTTTCCGTCCCCCGTGCATGACGGCTCGACCTCGATCTGGCATCTGGTCGACATTCTCGGTTGGCTGCGAGCGCGCGGCAGCGGGAAAGTCACGACGGAAATGACCGAGCTCGCCGCCGCTGCGCTGCAGATCAATCTGGCCCGGGAAGGGCGCAGGCTTCACCCGAAGACGTAGCAGCGGCCAGAATCGGAGCCCATCGCATTACAGCTCCACCGTCTCCCACCATCGCGTACCCGCCTGCGGCGCCTGCATGTCCAGTGCTTCGCCCATCATCGGCGTGGCCACCGGCACATTCTTTGCGGCCGCCAATGCCGTGATGCGCTCGAACGGCTGCTGCCATTCGTGCAGGGCCAGGTCGAAGGTGCCGTTGTGGATCGGCAGCAGCCACTTGCCGCGCAGGTCCAGGTGCGCCTGCAGCGTCTGTTCCGGCTGCATGTGCACGAACGCCCAACGCGGGTCGTAGGCACCAGTCTCGATCATCGTCAGGTCGAACGGGCCGTACTTTTCGCCGATGGCCTTGAAGCCGTCGAAGTAGCCGGTGTCGCCGCTGAAGAAGATGCGGAAGTCGCCGTCCTGGATCACCCATGACGCCCACAGGCTACGATCACTGTCGCCCAGTCCGCGGCCGGAGAAATGCTGGCCGGGGGTGGCGGTCAGGCGCAGGCCATTGGCCTCGGTCGATTGCCACCAGTCCAGCTGTTCGACCTTGCTGGCGTCCACGCCCCAGGCGATCAGCTGGTCGCCGACGCCGAGCGGTGCAATGAAGCGCGCGGTCTTGCCGGCCAGCTGCATCACCGCTGCGTGGTCGAGGTGGTCGTAGTGGTTGTGCGAGAGGATCACGCCGGCGATCGGCGGCAGTTCATCGATGCTGATCGGTGGTGCATGGAAGCGGGCCGGGCCCATCCACTGCACCGGCGAGGCGCGTTCGGAGAACACCGGGTCGGTCAGCCAGTACTGGCCGCGCAGCTTCAGCAGGATCGTGGAGTGCCCCAGCCGGAACAGGCTGCGATCCGGTGCAGCATCCAGGGTGGCGCGGTCCAGCGGCTGCACCGGAATCGGGTGCGCGGGCACGGTGCCCTTGGGTTTGTTGAAGAGGAACGTCCACCAGATCTCCAGGCCGTCGCGCAGGCCCATCGCTGGACGGGGCAGGGCATTGCGGAACTTGCCATCACGGTACTGCGGCGACTCGGGGAAGTCGGGAAGGGACCAGGACTTGCAGAAGGTGTAGGCGGTCACGGCGAGGATTCCAAGCAGGAGGACAAGGAGCAGGCGCTTCATGGGTGACGTCCGCTGAGTACACTGCACAGTGTAGTTTCGGGTTTTCCAAAAGTACACTGCCGAGTGTAAAATGGAAGCTTCCGTTCAGTTATCCGGTTCCCGCCATGCCTCGTGCCCCGCAACGCCTGACCGACCGCAAACGCGAAGCCATCGTGCGCGCGGCGGTGGAGGAGTTCCGTGCCGCGGGCTACGAGGCGACCAGCATGGACCGCATTGCCGAGGCGGCCGGGGTCTCCAAGCGCACCGTCTACAACCACTTCCCGAGCAAGGAAGCGCTGTTCTCGATGATCCTGGAGGAGCTGTGGGAGCGCAGCGTGGCCAGCGACACATTGCCGTACCGCGCCGACCAGCCGCTGCAGGCGCAGTTGCTGCAGTTGCTGGGGCAGAAGCTGGAATTGCTCAGTGATGCCAACTTCATCGATCTGGCGCGGGTGGCGATGGCCGAGATCATCCACTCACCGGAGCGTGCGCAGGCCATCGTCTGCCGCATGGGTGAAAAGGAAAGCGGCGAGAGTGCGTGGATCCGCGCGGCCATCGCTGATGGCCGCTTGCGTGAGGTTGATCCGGAGTTCGCTGGCCACCAACTGCACGGGCTGGTGAAGAGCTTTGCGTTCTGGCCCCAAGTTACGATGGGGCAGGCGCCGTTGAACGCACAGGAGCGTGCACGCGTGGCCGAATCGGCGGTGGCGATGTTCCTGGGTTTCTACGCGGTCTAGCTGGCGGCGAAGCGGAGGAATTCGTCGGCCGGCAGCGCCGCCGAGTACAGATAGCCTTGGCCGACATCCACGCCCAGGGCCCGCAGCTTCTGCTCCTGCGCCAGGGTTTCGGTACCTTCGGCCACCACGATCGCGCCGCAGCGGTGCGCAACCTCGACGATGAAGCGCACGATCGACTGCGACTTGGCGTCGGACAGTGTGGCGATCAGCGCCTGTTCGATCTTGACCTCGGCGATGGCCAGCTGCGAGAGCAGGATCAGGGTTGAATAGCCAGCGCCGAAATCATCCAGCGACAGGGTGACCTCCGCCGCCAGCAGCTGTGCGATGTTGGCATCTACCACGTCGCGCTCGACGATCTCGGTCCATTCGACGATCTCCAGGCGCAACATCACGCCAGGCACATCGTGCAGCTGCAGCAGTTCCTGCAGGCGCAGGCCGAAGTCGGGCAGGCGCAGTGACTCGGCCGAAACGTTCACTGCGATCTTCAGTTGCCAGCCATCGCGTCGGCACTGCTGCAGGAAGTGGATGGCCGACTGCAGCGTGGCCCATTCCAGTTCAGCCAATCGCCCCTGCCGGCGCAGCAGGGAGATCACCCGCATCGGCGCGATCAGCCGGCCCTCGCCGTCGCGCATGCGCAGCAGTGCTTCGGCGCCGACCAGTTGACGATCCTGCAGGCGATGCTTGGGCTGGTAGCACAGCGGTGCGTCGCCCTGCTGCAGCCAACGTTCGAGAGCGACTTCGATCAGGGCGTCGATCTCGCTGTCGCGCTGGATCGGGTCGTCGAAGAACACGACGCCGGATTCGATCGCACTCAGTGCAACGGTGATCGCACGGAACGGAAGATGTCCTTCGTCGGCATCTACGGGGGGCTTCAATTCGACTACTGCACAGCGGAACAGCGGCCGGAAACCGGGCCAATCGCGGCCGACCTGCTCGGCCAGGTTGCTGGCCAGCTCGGTGATCTGGGGCTGCGTGCGCAGTTCGGACAAGGTCAGGTCGCGCACCAGGATCGCCAGCGCGGCATCGCCGAACTGGTAGATCTCCAGTTGCGTGGCCGGCAGCGAGGGCAGCAGCCGATGTACTTCTTCGGTGCTGTCGCGCTGCCAGATACCGTTGTCCTGCAGCGGACCATAGCGCAGGCGCAGATCGCGCAGGTTGCCCATCTCGGCCACGATCAGGCAGGCCTTGCCGATGCCGTCGTTGTCGCGCCAGTAGTGCTGCAGGCGTTCGCCGAGCGCACGCATGTTGGGCAGGCCACTGATCGGATCGATGCGCAGCCAGGCCTGTTCGCGCTGGCGTTGTGCATCGATCTGCGCATCGTTGTAGACCAGTGCGAACACCGCGCCGAGCATCAGCAGTGAGAGTGGCAGTGCCAGCAGGCGCTGGATTGCCAACTCCTCCACGGGTAGCTGATGGGCGCCGATGATTGCTACCCCCAGTGCCAGGCCCAACGCAGTGACGACGATACGAACGCCCCAGGCCTGCAGGATCAGACGCAGCGAGAGTTCATTGAGCATGCGCGGGTGCAGGCGCCTGCGCAGCCAGACGCCGGCCAGCATCTGCAGCGTGGCCTCGAGGCCGGCAGGCAGGAAATACTGGGTGCCGGCGAACTGGTAGCGGGCCAGCAGGCTGGCGCCCAGGCAGGCCAGGCCACCGCGCCAGCCGCCGAGCAGGCCGCTGACCAGCAGGATGTCGAAACCCAGGTGGAGCTTGACCACGCCCTGGCTGTAGCGGGCCACGAACCAGGAATTGAACAGGTAGATCAGGCCCAGCGCCACGCCCACGTACAGACGGCGGCCTTCAATGGCGTGGCCGGCGCGGCGGGTGGCGATCAGCAGCACGCCGATCATGCCGATCACCGCCGTGGCCTGCAGCAGGTACAGCGGCAGGCTGGGCAGGGCGCTGTCCAGGACCTGGGCCGAAACCCGTGAAAGCGCATCCATAGCAGGTTCCCGCCTGTGACCGACGGCCAGTGACGAGCAGCGTAGTCGCAGCAGCGCGCAGGTTCAATTGCGCTGGCTGCGTTCGGGCAGGAGGTGTTCTGCCATGAAATCCACGAACGCGCGTACACGCGGCTGCTGATGGCGATGGCTTGGCCAGAGGGCCCAGAAGGTGCTTCGCTCAGTGCTCCATGGGTCCAGAACGCTGACGAGCGAACCGCGGTCCAGCGCATCACGCGTGGTGAAGTCGGGCAGGCACGCAATGCCATGGCCATCGATGGCCATGTGCAGGATCGTCTCAAGATGATTGGCGGTCATTGCGGCAGTCAGCCGGGTTTCAGCGCCTCCCTCACGTGCGGGCAGTGGCCAGCGTTCGATCAGGCCGGTGCCGGGAAAGCGATGGAGGAGGCATGCGTGGCCGCTCAGCTCGTCCGGGTGCTGCGGCGTGCCGCGCTGGGCGAAGTACGCAGGGGCGCCCACGCACAGCAGGCGGGTACTGCCGAGGTTGCGGCCGTGCAGCCGGGAGTCGGCGGGGCTGCCTGTGCGGACGACGGCATCGAAGCCTTCCTCGATGACATCGACCAGGCGGTCGCTGAAGTGCAGGTCGAGTTCGATGGCGGGGAAGCGCTGCGCAAACGCCGAAAGCACCGGCAGCATCAGACCGCTGGCGAGTGGAAGACTGACCTTCAGGCGACCGCTGGGCGCGGCCTGGGCATCGGTCAGTTCGCGTTCTGCCGCAGCGACCTCGATCATGATGCGGCGGCAGCGTTCAAGGAACTGCTCGCCTTCGGCAGTCAGGCTGACGCTGCGGGTATTGCGATTCAGCAGGCGGGCGCCCAGGCGCTCTTCCAGCCGGGCGATGGTCTTGCTTGCGGCCGAAGGGGTGATGCCACGCTGTCGTGCTGCGGCCGCGAAGCTGCGTGCTTCGGCGACCAGAACGAAGAGGCTGAGACCGGCAAAGCTGTCCATGACGTGGCCATTGATGACGTTTGTGTCATTAAAGTATGGAGCGAATGACGGATTCTTACGCAATAGCGTCGTCGATAGCATCAATGCGGTGGCGCTTGGCCACGCTCGAGTTTCATCGACATGTCTGTTGCCTCTGCTGAGACGGCCGGATCATCACGCTTTGGCGTGGTGCTGGCAGGGTGTCTGACGGCGCTCACCATTCCCTTGAGCATTGCCAGCCCCGCCGTGGGCATTCCTGCCATCCGGGACGCGCTGGGCGGTTCCCCTGCGGCGTTGTCCTGGATCATCAACGCCTATCTGTTGACCTACGGCTGCACCACGCTGGTGGCCGGTGGACTGGCCGATCTGCATGGCAGGCGCCGGATCTGGATTCTGGGCGGCGCGTTGTTTGCGCTCGTCACCGGCCTGATTCCCTTGATGCCCGATGTGGCGTGGATCAATGTCCTGAGACTGCTCCAGGGGATGGCGGCGTCGGCAGCGTTTGCCGGCGCGATGGCGTCGCTGGCGCAGGTGTTCGACGGCCAGGCGCGGGCAAGGGTTTTCAGCCTGATCGGCACCACCTTTGGTGCAGGGGCCGCAGGCGGTCCGCTGCTGGCGGGCGGGTTGATCGATGCGCTGGGCTGGGAATGGGTGTTCTTCCTGCCTGCGTTGCTGGCCGCCTTGACCGTACCGCTGGTCGCCCTGTCATCCGCCGAATCGAGAAACGCCGGTTCGCCGCGCCTGGATTGGCTGGGGGCCATCACCTTCATGCTGGCGCTGGGCTCACTCACCTACGCCATGATCGTGTTGCCGGAACGTGGCTTGCTGCATCCGCAGACGCTGGTACTGCTGGCGCTCCCGGTGGTGTTGCTGGGCCTGTTCATTGCCGTGGAGCGCTCCCATCGAACACCTCTGCTGGATCTCGGCCTGTTCCGCAACCGGCGCTTTGTTGGCGTGCAGATTCTCGCCGCTGCACCCGCGTTCTCCTACGTCGTCCTTCTGGTCGTGCTGCCGGCGGGCTTCATCGGTGTTGAAGGACTGCGACCCACCGAGGCTGGACTGGCGATGGCAGCACTGTCTGCACCCTTGCTGGTTGTTCCGCTGGTTGCCGGTTACCTGCTGCGCTGGATTCCGGCGCGGACGCTGTGCTGTGCGGGCCTGCTGATCGGTGCGCTTGGGCTGGCATGGCTGGCGCAGGTGTTCCAGTTCCCGTCGGTGCGCTGGATGCCGATGCTGGTCATCGGAATCGGCATCGGCCTTCCCTGGGGGATCATGGATGGCCTGGCGGTCAGCGTGGTCGGCAAGGAGCAGGCCGGCATGGCCGCTGGCATCTTCAATGCGATGCGACTGGCAGGCGATTCCATTGCCCTCGCGCTTGTCGGCATCATGCTCTCGGCCCGGATTGGCGGGAACATGATGCTGGAGGCCGGCGTCGTGGCCCGTGCCGCCGTGCACAGGCTGTCCATGGGCGACCTTGGCGGAGCGGTGGAGGCATTGCCCGGCCTTTCGAGAACGGCGCTTGCCCAGGCATACGTGGAGGCCGTCCGTGGCCAGCTGTTTGTCCTGGCGATGGCGACCGTGCTGACCGCCATCGTGCTTGGGTACCTGTTGCGCGAAGAGGTCGAGCCTGGCCTGAGCAGGGGCAGTCAGTAGCGCGGGTCGGCGATGGCCGGCAGCACCAGTTCGCGCACGAAGCCGGACGGTGACAACTGCAGCAGCGCGCGCACCATCGCAACGACGTCGTGCACCGGCACCAGCTCGCCGTCGCCGCGCGCTGCGGCCTCTGCCACCGGCACCGACAGCGCATCGTCGGTGTTGAGGTAGCCCAGCTGCAGGCTGGTCACCGCCAGGCGGCGATCGCGGAAACCCTCGCGCAGTGCATCGGCGATGCCGTTGAGTGCGAACTTGGATGCACCGAACGCCACTTCCGGGCGGCCGCTGCGCGGCAGTGCCGAGGTCGACCCGGTCAGCACCAGCTGCGGGCGTGGCGCGCCCAGCACCCGCGGCAGCAGGCGCTGCAGCAGCACCAGGGTCGCGGTGATGTTGACGTCGACCAGCTGGGTGAGTGCGGCATCGCTCTCGTCGAGGAAGGCGTACTCGTCGCTGAAGGCGGTCTCTTCCCAGATGCCCAGGTTGTGGATCAGCACATCCAGATCGGCCGGTGCCTGCGCTGCGATGTGATTGGCAGCCAGGGTGGGTTGGGACAGATCGGCCTCGATCCACTGCAGGATGACACCCTCGGGGCATTCAAGGTCGCGCGGACGGCTGCGCGAAACGCCGATGACGGTGTCGCCCGCACTGCACAGGCCTTCCACGAACGCCCGACCCAGGCCCCTGCTGGCGCCGATGACCATCAATTTCATGTTGCTTCCTTGTTGTACTGCGGCGGCCTCAGTCGGCAGCCAGAATGGTGTCCCAGTCGGCGAACGCGCGCAGGCCGCTGCGCTCGGCGGTAATGATCGAGGCGGTGTTGTCGAGCTGGCAACGGTACTGAGGCTGCAGCCCGGCCGCCTGCGCGGACATGGCCATGGCGTGTGCCAGCTGGCGCGCGTGCCCGCGACCGCGGGCCTCGGGCAGGGTCAGCACGCCCATGTCGGCCAGGGCTGGATTCAGGCTCCACGGGTACATGCTTCCCGCGGCAACCAGCCGCTCGCCATCGAAGGCACCGAACACCTGCCAGTGGTCCAGCTCGACCCAGGCGGCATCGAGATCCTCTTCGCTGGCGTTGGCCTGGAACACCTCGAACGCGGCTGCGTCGGCCGGGTCGAGACGGCGGATAAGTGGTGGTGCAGGGCGCGCGGCCAGGGCCGCAAGTTCTGCGGCAGGGAAGTAGAAGACACGATCCGCACCATGCGTGCGCTGGCCGAGCTGCTGCAGGCGCTGTTGCAGCTGTGCCAGCGTCCAGTGCAGTTGCGCGTGCAGGTGCAGGCGAGCCGCCAGGGCAGGGCGCAACAGTGCGCGAGCGGGGCCCACGACCGGCTGCAGCAGCATGCCGTCCTCGCCCTCGTCGAAATCATCGCTGCACGCCAACTGCAGCTGTGGATCGTCCCGCAGCGTGCGCTGCCCGGAGAACACGCCGCGCCAGGTCGCATCGATCAACGGGGCAAACACATCATCCATGACCGGTGTCTCGCTCAGTGCCGGGGCAGGTCCACCTGCAGGCCGGCGGCCTTCCATTCGGGGTAACCGGCGGCGAGCCGCTGCGCGGTCAGTCCGGCCTCGCGCAGCATCGCCACCGCATCGTTGGACAGCACGCAGTAGGGGCCGCGGCAGTACGCGACAATGTGGACGGCACGCGGCAGTTCGTCCATCCGTGCACGCAGTTCCGTAACGGGAATGTTCAGCGCGCCGGGCAGGTGGCCCAGATCGAATTCCTCGCGCGGCCGCACATCCAGCAGCACCACGCTGCTGCGTTGTTCCAGCAGCTGCTCCACGGTCAGTCCTTCCAGCGCATCGCGGCGCTGCAGGCTGTCGTGGATCACGCCGTGCATTTCGCTGCGCTGGTGGTCGGCATAGTCGCGCAGTGCGGCCAGCAGGTTGCCCAGCGGGCCATCACCGCTGCGATAGAGGATGCGCTTGCCGTCACGGCGGGTCTGTACCAGGCCGGCACGGCGCAGCTGCTGCAGATGCTGGGAGGTATTGGCCACAGACAGGCCGGTCAGTTCGGCCAGGCGTTCCACGGCGCGCTCGCCCTGGGCGATGTGCTCCAGCAGGGCCAGGCGATGGGCATGGCCGAGCGTGCGGGCGATCTCGGCCAAGGCCTCAAGCGGTGAGGGTGGTGGCTCTGTTGCAGCGTTCATGCGCGGCACGCTAGCATCGCTCTATCATTCAAGCAAATAATTGAAGGTTTGCGATATGTCTGGCCAGGCAACATTCGTGATGGATGCGGTGGTAGTCGGCGTGGGAGCGACCGCAGTAATGGACCTGTGGGCGGTGGTGCAGCGGCGGCTGTTCGGCATTCCCTCGTTGGATTTTGCGATGGTGGGCCGTTGGCTGGGGCACCTGCCGCGCGGGCGCTTCCGCCACGACGGCATCGGCCGCGCGGCAGCGGTCAGTGGCGAGCGCGCGCTGGGCTGGACCGCGCATTACGTGATCGGGGTGGTTTTCGCGGCGTTGTTGCTGGCCGTGGCAGGGAGCGATTGGGTGCAGGCACCCACCCTGTGGCCGGCGCTGGCCTTCGGCATTCTCAGTGTTGCCGCGCCGTTCTTCATCCTGCAGCCGGGCATGGGTGCCGGCATTGCCGCTTCGAAGACCCCGGCGCCGGGCAAGGCACGCCTGCGCAGCCTGGTGGCGCACAGCGTGTTCGGCGTGGGCATGTACCTTTCCGCGCTGCTGTTGGCCGCGGTTCGTGCAGGGTGAGCGAAAATCGGTGGGGTCACCGGCAACAGGAACACCCCGGCATGGAAGCACCTGATCCCTTCGCTGATGGCATGCCGCTACCGTGGGCATGGCAGGAAACGTTGGCCGATGCGCGCATCGAGCGGCAGTCGATCGGCGTGTCGCGCGCGGATGTAGCCCGTGTGCAACGGCCGGGGCAGGCCGATGCCTTCGTGAAGTCGGAAGTGATCGACGCCTTCAGTGAGCTCGGTGATGAGATCGCGCGCCTGCGCTGGCTGCAGGAACAGGGACAACCGGTACCAACGGTAATTGCCACCGCCGAAGAAGCGGGCCGGCGCTGGTTGCTGATGAGCGCGCTGCCCGGCCGCGACCTGGCTTCGTCGCCGGAACTCGCGCCGCAGCAGCTGGTGGAACTGCTGGCCGACGCGCTGCGCGGGCTGCATGCGTTGCCGCTGGCAGCCTGTCCGTTTGACCAGCGACTGCACTTGCGACTGCAAGCCGCGCAGGCACGGGTCGAGGCGGGGTTGGTGGATGCAGATGACTTCGATGACGAACGCCTGGGCCAGAGTCCGCAGCAGGTCTTCGCTGAACTGTGCAGCACCCGGCCCGATCATGAAGACCTGGTGGTCAGCCATGGCGATGCCTGCCTGCCGAACCTGATGGTGGTCGAGGGGCGTTTCAGCGGTTTCATCGACTGTGGGCGACTGGGTGTTGCCGACCGCTACCAGGACCTGGCGCTGGCCGCGCGCAGCCTGGTCCACAACTTCGGCGACACGCGTTGGGTGGCGCCGTTGTTCCAGCGCTACGGCATGGTTGCCGACGAACGACGGCTGGCGTTCTACCGGTTGCTTGACGAATTCTTCTGAGCCCGCGCCTGGCTGGCGATGGCCGCGCAGATCAGGCCACCCACCACGCTCAGATGTTCCAGCGCGAAGAACAGGGCCAGCTGCTGTTCCGCGCCGTGCTTGGTCCAGAAGGTATGCACGACGACGATTGTCAGCAGCATGAACACTGCCAGCGCGCCGCTGCCCAGCCAGAGCAGGCGATCAAGCAGCAGGCACAGTGCGCCGCCCAGCAGCACCACGGCGCTGGCGAGGTTGAACAGCACAGGCGGTTGCAGCCCGGCGGCCTGCATTTCGGCCACGCTGTTGTCCCACGCCAGCAGCTTGGCCAGGCCCGAGGACAGGAACACCACGGCCAGCAGCAGCCGGGCGAGGAACCACAGCACGCGGCTGTCGAGCAGGGTGGCGATCATCCGTGGCATGCAGGAACTCCGGGTTGAGCGTTGGGCGGGCCGGGCAGCATCGGGCCTCAACAGCGGTTGAGGTCAAGGCTGGCTGAACGAAGCCCGATGGTGGTCGGGTTGTTGCCTTTTAATTGGACGAACGTTCGTTCACTATTCGCGCCATGAGCCGAGCCGACCGCAACGAGCAACGCATCGCGCAGATCCTGCAGGCCGCCCTGCAGTGCTTCCTCGCGAAGGGATTCCACCAGACCAGCATGCGTGACATCGCGCAGGCGGCCGGTGTCAGCCTGGGCAATCTCTACAACCACTTCCCGGGCAAGGAAGCGATCATCCTTGCCGTGGCGGTGGCTGAGAGCGAAGAGCTGGCACCGTTGCTGCAGCGACTGGCCGCGTCCGAAGGCGAGCGCGCACAGGTGCTGGCTTTCCTTCGGGACTTCCACGCACTGTGCCGGCAGCCGGAATGGGCGACGCTCGCCGTCGAAGTGCTGGCCGAGAGCGCACGCAATCCGGCCGTAGCCGAGGCATTTGCGGCCAATCGCAGGCAGTTGCAGGCGGCCCTGGCCGAAGCGCTGCAGCAGGTGGCACAGCGCGAACGCCGGCGTCCCGTGTTGGCCCCCGCATTGCAGGCGCAGGTGCTGCTGGATGCCATTGAAAGCGATGCACTGCGTCGGGGGCTGGGCGAAGCCGGTGAAGGCGATGAGGCATCGCTGGATCTTGGCCTGCTCGCGCTGCTGCTCGGGGCGCGCGCATGAGTGCCGTTGACCGGCGATTGCACGGCCTTGATCTGGCGCGCTACCTGGCCTTGGCCGGCATGGTGCTGGTCAACTTCCGCCTGGCGATGGCCGTGCCGGCAGAGGGCGCCGGATGGTTGGCAGGCTTCTTCCACTTTCTGGAAGGCAAGGCTTCGGCGACGTTCGTTACGCTGGCTGGCTTGGGCCTGGTGTTGGCCACGCAGCGGCAAGGGTGGTGGCCCGCCAGCGTGCAGACCATGAGGCGCGCGCTGTTCCTGCTGGCGCTGGGCCTGCTCAACCTGAGCCTGTTCCCGGCCGACATCCTGCACTACTACGCGGTGTATTTCGCGCTGGCCGTGGTGTGGCTGCGTGCCTCGCCGCGCGTGCTGCTGACCAGCATCGTGGCCATTGCCGCCTGTTCGTTCTGGGCGCTGCTGCACTTGAACTACAGCGAAGGCTGGAACTGGCAGACGCTGGAATATGCCGGCCTGTGGCAATGGCCGGGCGCGGCCCGCAACCTGCTGTTCAATGGCTTCCACCCGTTGATGCCGTGGCTGTGCTTCTTCCTGCTGGGGATGCTTCTGGCACGGCTTCAGTTGTCGCAGCCGCGGGTACAGCATGCATTGCTGGTGCTGGGGCTGCTGCTGATCGGGGCTGGACATGGCGTGCAGCAGCTTGCGCAGGGAACGTCCTGGCAGGTGTGGCTGGGAACGCAGCCGATGCCGCCGGGACCGGCTTATGTGCTTACGGGCGCGGGTGCGGCCTGCAGTGTCATCGCCGCCTGCCTGTGGCTGGCGCGTGTGCGACCGGGTGACTGGTTGGAGCCGTTCACCGCGGCCGGACGCATGACCCTGACCCTGTATGTGGGCCACATCCTGCTGGGCATGGGCACGCTGGAAAGCCTGGGCCTGCTCGATGGCAGCGCGTCGCTCGCATCGGTGCTGCTGTGGGCGCTGCTGTTCCTGATGCTGGCGACGGGCGCGGCCTGGCTATGGTCGTGGCAGTTCGCACGCGGCCCGCTGGAGACGGTGATGCGGCGCATCGCAGGCTAGTTCCCTGGTGGTGCTGAAGCGATGTTGTGACGGACATGTCTGTGCCGCGGCGAACGCATCTGCGATAGTGGTGGCAGGTAACACTTTCTGCTTGCATCCATGTCATTCGCTTCGGCGCAGCATCTCGGCGAAGTCCTGCAACAATCCTATGGCATCACCCCCACCGCCGTGGTGCCACGCCCGGTGGGCGCCGACGCCAATGCCAGCGTGTATCGCGTCGATGCGCGGCACGGGCAGTGGTGGTTGAAATGCCGTACCTACCAGGTCGCCCCAGCGGTGTGGGACAGCCTGCATTGGATGCGCGGCACGCTGGGTATCGATGAGATCGTCGCGCCGTGGCCGGCGTTGACCGGTGGTGCGTCTGTGCAGCGCTGGGGATTGCAGTTCACCCTGTTCCCGTATGTGGAAGGCCAGTCCGGGTTCGAGGCGGCGTTGAGCCGCACGCAGTGGAAACGGCTGGGGGAGGTGCTGCGGCGCCTGCATGGCGCGCAGTTGCCGGCGGAACTGCAGCAGGCACTGCCGATCGTACGGCTGGAAACCGCGGCGCTGGAGACCGTCGGGCAATGGTTGGCCGGCGAGGGCCTGGCGGCCGCGAAGGACGGGCTGGGCCGCGCATTCGTTTCGGTATGGGACCAGCAGCATGCGCGCATCGCGGCGCTGCATGCGCAGGCACGGGAGCTGCTAGCGGCGTTGCAGGACGCGCCGGTAGACCTGCATCTGTGCCACACCGATCTGCATGCCGGCAACCTGCTGATGGGCAATGACGGGGGCCTGCACCTGATCGATTGGGATGGTCTGTCACTGGCCCCGCGCGAGCGTGACCTGATGTTCATCGGTGCCGCTGTTGGCGGGCGCTGGGGTCGCGAGAATCCACTGGGGTTCGAGGAGGGCTACGGCAGCGACCGCGGTGATCCGCGCTGGATCGCCTGGTACCGGCACTGGCGCATTCTGCAGGACCTGATCGAGTTCCAGCAGGTGCTGCTGGGCAGTGACGGGGAGGACCGATCGCCGCAGTTGCGCCGGCAGTCACTGCACTACCTGGGGGAGCAGTTCGCACCGGGCAATGTGTTCGATGCGGCGGAGCGGGTATATCGCGCGCTGGATCAGGTTCCAGGCCGTTGCCAGGATCGCCCCGGGTAGAGTCGACTGTTAGTCGACTATCGCGCGCAGCGCGGTTTCTGCCCGCTCCGAACGAAAAGCAGTCGACTAACAGTCGACTCTACCCATGGCCTGTCCATGCACGACCCTGGGCTTGCCTGTGCAGGCCCCATGGCTTGTCCATGCAGATGGTTTTCATTCGGCGGGCTTGGCCGCTGCCGAGGCCGCCGCGCTTGCGGCGCGGCGCGACAACACCGCTTCGCGGTGGGCGATGTAGGCGTTGGCGGCGAGGATGATGCCGGCACCGATGAGCGTCCAGCGATCCACGCTTTCGTTGAACAGCAGCCAGCCGAGCAGCGTTACCAGCGGCAGCTGCAGGAAGCTGATCGGGGTCAGCGCCGAGACTTCACCGAGGCGCAACGCCCGCGTCCACAGCAGCTGACCGACGGTGCCCAGCACGCCGGTGGCCAGCAGCCACAGCCACGCCATGCCGGAGGGCCAGACCCAGACGAACAGTGCCGGGACCAGCGACAGCGGCACCCAGAACACGTAGGTGTAGAGCACCACGGTGTCAGCGCTGTCGACACGGGTCAGCTGCTTGATCTGGATCGCCACCAATGAGCTGAGCACGGCGGCTGCCACCGCTACCAGGCTGCCCGCGGTGAAGCCGGCGGTACCGGGGCGCACGATCACCAGCACACCGATGAATCCAACCACCACCGCGGCCCAGCGCCGTATACGCACGGTCTCGCCCAGCCACAGCACGGCGGCGATGGTGACGAACAACGGCGTGGAGTACGAGAGGGAAACCGCCTGCGCCAGTGGCAGATGGCCCAGTGCCCAGAACGCGCACAGCATCGAACCCAAGCCAATCGCACTGCGCACGAAATAACGCGGCAGCTGCTGCGTTTTCAGTGGTGCATGGCCGGGGCGCAGCAGCATCGGCAGCAACGCGAGCAGGCCAAAGGCATTGCGAAAGAACGCCACTTCCTGGGTTGGTACGTACCGGGTGGCGTAGCGGATGGCGACGGCCATCAGGCCGAATGCCATCGTGCTGCCGAGCATCAGCAGCGCCGCCCGCATCGGGGTGGCGCTGGGGGAGAGGGCGGGGGTGTTCACCACTGTGCGCCGAGCAGGCGGGGCTCCGGTTCGATCGGCACGCCGAACTTCTCCAGCACCGAGGCGGAGATGCGTCGCGCCAGCGCCAGCAGTTCAGCACCGCTGGCATTGCCATGGTTGACCAGTACCAGCGCGTGGCTGGGGGCCACGCCGGCATCGCCTTCGCGGAAGCCCTTCCAGCCGCAGGACTCGATCATCCATGCCGCCGAGACCTTGCGCTTGTCGTCCTGCTCGGCCGGGAACACGGGCAGGTCGGGGAAGTGCTGCAGCAGCACATCGACCTGTTCCAGCGGCAGCACCGGGTTCTTGAAGAAACTGCCGGCGTTGCCCAGCACATCCGGGTCGGGCAGCTTGCGGCGGCGGATCGCGATCACCGCGTTGGCCACGTCCACCGCGCTCGGCAGCTCCACGCCCTGTGCCTGCAGTTCCTCGCGAATGCCGGCATAGTCCATGCGCAGGTCATGCAGCAGCGGCAGCTTCAGTTCGATGGCGGTGATCAGGTAGCGGTCCATCTGCTGCTTGAACACGCTGTCGCGGTAGGTGAAGCGACACTGCTCGTTGTCCAGCCGTACCCAGCTTTGTTCCTGGCAGTCCCAGGCCTCGACCGCCTGGATGAACTCGCCGACCTGCGCACCGTAGGCGCCGATGTTCTGGATCGGCGCGGCACCGGCGGTGCCGGGAATCAGGGCCAGGTTCTCCAGCCCGGACAAGCCTTCCTGCAGCGACCACATCACCAGGCCATGCCAGGGCACGCCGGCCCCGGCGCGGATCACCGCATGGTCGGCGCGGTGTTCCAGGAAGCTGATATCACGGTTGCCGAACACCAGCACGGTGCCCGGCAGGTCTTCGGCGATCAGTACGTTGCTGCCGGCACCCAGTACCAACAGGGGACCGCTGGCCACTTCGGGCAATGCCAGCACTTCCGGCAGCAGTGCGGCATCGTGCAGTTCCAGCAGCTGCGCGGCGCTGGCCTGCACGTGGAAGGTGTTCAGCGCCTGCAGCGGCGCATTGCGGGTGAGCGTCCAGCGCAGCGGGGCGTTGCCGTCGACGGTATCCATGGGCGCGCTCACAGTGGGGCCACCGCGCCGCGGCTCGGCGCTTCGCGGCGGCGACGGATCGCCTCCACGCATTCAGAGACCAACGCCGGGCCACGGAAGATCAAGCCGCTGTAGCACTGCACCAGCGCCGCGCCTGCGGCCATCTTGGCCACCGCATCGGCACCGGACAGGATGCCTCCGACACCCACCAGCGGTACCGATTCGGGCAGGCGCGAGCGCAGGCGGCGCAGCACCAGGGTGGACTGCTCCAGCACCGGCGCACCGGACAGGCCGCCGGCCTCGTTGGCCAGCGGGTCGCCGGCCACCTTGCTGTGGTCGATGGTGGTGTTCGTGGCGATCACGCCGTCCACCTGCAGTTCGCCCAGCACGCGCGCGGCGGCATCGATGTCGCGGTCACTCAGGTCCGGTGCAACCTTGACCAGCATCGGCACGCGGCGGCCGTGGCGCGCCGCGAGATCTTCCTGGCGGTCGCGCAACTGGCTGACCAGCTGGCGCAGCGCGGTCTCTTCCTGCAATTCACGCAGGCCGGCGGTGTTGGGCGAGGAGATGTTGACGGTGATGTAGTCCGCCAGCGGATACACCTTGTCCAGGCAGGCGATGTAATCGTCCACCGCCTGTTCGTTCGGGGTGTCCTTGTTCTTGCCGATGTTGATGCCGAGCAGGCCGCGGCGGTTGCGCGCGCGCTCGACATTGCGCACCAGCGCGTCCACGCCCGCATTGTTGAAGCCCATGCGGTTGATGATCGCGTTGTGTTCCGGCAGGCGGAACAGGCGCGGCTGCGGGTTGCCGGCCTGCGGGCGCGGGGTGATGGTGCCGATCTCGACGAAGCCGAAGCCGAGCGCGAACAGCGCATCGATGTGCTCGCCATTCTTGTCCAGGCCGGCGGCCAGGCCGACCGGATTGGGGAAGGTCAGCCCGAACACCGTGCTGGGCATCGGCGCGATGCGTGCGGCCAGCAGCGGCGTGGTGCCGGTGCGGTAGGCCAGGTCCAGTGCGGACAGGCCGAGGCCGTGGGCGCGCTCGGCGTCGAGCGAGAACAGGAAGGGGCGGGCAAGCGAATACATGCGTCGGTTCAGTCCAGCGTGCCGAGGAAGGCTCGGGTTCGATATTCAAAAGCGACCTGGCCGTCGACCGCGTGGGCGGCGAACAGGTCCTGCAGAGCGTCGATCATCGGCGCGTGGCGAGGATGACCGGATTGGGGTGCGTAGGAGGAGGACAGCAGGCGCCCGCGCAGGGCGTCGAAGTCCAGATGCTGTACGTTCGGCAACTCCACCATGCCGCGCAGGCCGCTGCCGAACCAGGCCTGCATGGTGGCATCGTCCTGGTAGCGCTCGGCCACCGCGGTGTAATCGGTGCCGTAGTCCAGCAGCAGCTGTTCGTAGCCGACCAGGAATGGACTGGCATCGAGCAGGCGCGAATTCCAGTAGATCAGTGCCAGGCCACCGGGGCAGAGGATGCGCTGCCACTCGGCGCGCACCGCCACGGTGTCGAACCAGTGGAACGCCTGCGCGACGCTGACCAGATCGATGCTGGCATCGTCCAGGCCGGTGGCCTCGGCGCGGCCATCGACGGCGGAAAAGCCCGGATACTGCGGCGCCAGCCACTCTTCGGCGGCGGCGCGCATGGCGGCGTTCGGCTCGACCGCCACCAGCGGATGACCGCTGGCCAGAAACTGACGGCTGGAAATGCCGGTGCCAGCACCGATGTCGGCGACACGGGCCTGGTGACTGACATCCATCGGGCCGTGCAGCCATTCCAGCAGCGCGGGCGGGTAATCGGGCCGGTAGCGGACGTAGTCGGCGACGCGGCTGCTGAAGCGTTCAGTGCTGTCGGAGGTGGTCATGGCGTCAGTTCGACACCGCGGCCAGCCACGCCAGGCCACCGAAGAACAGGATGAAGACCAGGATGGCGGCAAGTACCGCGCCGACCATCACCCAGCCCAGCACCAGGCCGGTAACGGCCAGGCCATCACCTTCCAGTTCGTGCGGGCGGCGGCGGATCTCGGCGCGGGCCATGTGGCCGGTGATGATGGCCACGATGCTGGCCACGAAGGGCAGGACGGTCCAGCTGGCGATGCCCATGACCAGGCTGACCACGGCCAGGGCGCTTGTCTGTCGGGGTGCCACGCTCATCGGGGTCCTCCTTGGCAGTGTGCACATGATAGTGCCTCTGCCCGGGCAATCCCATGCCCGGCGGATGCGATGGCAGGCGTGGACCCTGGTGGGCGAACGAGGTGCAAGCCCTGGTAGGCGTCGACCTCGGTCGACGAAAGGCATTTCAGCAGGGTAGGCGTCGACCTTGGTCGGCGAAAGGCATGCCAACCAAGGTTGGCAGCGACCGGAGTGCCGGTATCAGCCCATCAACACCTGGCCGCCATCCACGTTGAGCACGCTGCCTGTGACCCAGCGCGCCAGCGGCGAGCACAGGAACAGGGCGGCGTCGGCAATTTCGCGCGGATGGCCGAAGCGGCCGAACGGGATCTTCGCCAGGGTGCCGTGGTACAGCGCCGGATCTTCGGTGCGGCGGCGATCCCACAGGCCGTCATCGAACTCGATCGAGCCCGGCGCGATCGCATTGACCCGGATCCGGTCCCTGGCCAGCGCCAATGCCTGCGACGTGGTGTAGTGCGACAGCGCGGCCTTTGCGGCGGCGTAGGGCGCGCCACCGGGGCGCGGCTGCTGTGCGGCGATCGAGGACAGGTTGAGGATGCAGGCATCGCTGGATGCGCGCAGCCACGGCAGTGCCAGGCGCGAGGCCCGTACCGCCGCCATCAGGTCGATCTGCAGGCTGGCGGCCCAGCCATCCTCGTCGTCGGCCATGCCGTAGCCGGTAGCGTTGTTGATCAGTACATCGATGCCGCCGAGTGCATCGGCAGCGGCCTGCAGCCAGGCCTGGATCTGGCCGGCGTCGGCCAGATCGGCGGAGACGGTATGCAGCGGGGTGCCCTGTGCCTGCGCATCGGCACGCAGGGCATCCAGGCCGGCCTGGCCACGTGCGCAGACCGAGACCTGCGCACCGGCGCCGGCAAATGCCAGCGCCATTTCACGACCGATGCCCTTGCTGCCGCCGGCGATCAGCACGCGGCGACCGGTGAAGTCGAGGGTCGGAGCCCCATTGGGGATCCGGCCCTGGGCAGGGGTCAGATCCCCGGAGGGGCTCTGACCCGCAGCCATGGCAGAAACGTCTGCCATCACAGATCGAACTTGATGCCCTGGGCCAGCGGCAGCGAGTCCGAATAGTTGATGGTGTTGGTCTGGCGGCGCATGTAGACCTTCCACGCATCCGAACCGGACTCGCGGCCACCGCCGGTGTCCTTCTCGCCACCGAAGGCGCCGCCGATCTCCGCACCGGACGTGCCGATGTTGATGTTGGCGATGCCGCAGTCGCTGCCAGCGGCCGACAGGAACTTCTCGGCAGTCTTCAGGTTCTGGGTGAAGATCGAGGACGACAGGCCCTGCGGCACGCCATTCTGCATGTCGATGGCTTCATCGAGGGTGTCGTACGGCATCACGTACAGGATCGGCGCGAAGGTCTCGTGCTGGACCACGGCATCGCTGTTCTTCAGGCCGGAGACAATCGCCGGCAGCACGAAGTTGCCGGCGCGGTCGATGCGGGTGCCGCCGGTTTCGATGGTGCCGCCGGCAGCCTTGGCCTGGGCGATGGCATCGAGGAACTGCTGCACGGCGCCGTCGCTGTTCAGTGGGCCCATCAGGTTGGCCGCATCGGTCGGGTCGCCGATCTTGCCTTCGACCTGCTTGTAGGCCTTGACCAGGGTGGCCAGCACGTCGGCGTAGATCGAGCGGTGCACGATCAGGCGGCGGGTGGTGGTGCAGCGCTGGCCGGCGGTGCCGACGGCGCCGAACACGATGCCCGGCACGGCCAGCTTCAGGTCGGCGGTTTCGTCCAGGATGATGGCGTTGTTGCCACCCAGTTCCAGCAGGCAGCGGCCGAGGCGACGCGCGACCTTCTCGTTGACGGTGCGGCCGACCTGGGTCGAGCCGGTGAAGCTGATCAGCGGCACGCGACGGTCATCGACCATCTTTTCCGACAGCGCGGTGCCCGCATCGTTGATCAGGAAGAAGATGTCCGGGAAACCGGCTTCGCGCAGGGCGTCGTTGCAGATCTTCAGCGAGGCGATGGCGGTCAGCGGCGTCTTGTTGGACGGCTTCCAGATGCACACGTCGCCACAGATGGCGGCCAGGAACGAGTTCCAGCTCCACACCGCGACCGGGAAGTTGAAGGCGGAGATGATGCCGACCAGGCCCAGCGGGTGGTACTGCTCGTACATGCGGTGGCCGGGGCGCTCGGAATGCATGGTGTAGCCGTACAGCATGCGGCTCTGGCCCACGGCGAAATCCGCGATGTCGATCATCTCCTGCACTTCGCCGTCGCCTTCCGGCTTGCTCTTGCCCATTTCCAGCGCCACCAGCGAACCCAGGGCGTCCTTGTGCTTGCGCAGTGCTTCGCCGCACAGGCGCACGGCTTCGCCGCGACGCGGGGCTGGCGTGGTACGCCAGATCTTGAAGGCTTCCTGGGCGCGGGCGACGACGGTCTCGTACTCGGCCTCGGTGGTCGCGCGGACCTGCGCGATCGGCTCGCCGGTGGTCGGGTTGACCGGGGTGATCAGCTCACCGCTGGTCGCGCTCGACCACTCCCCGTTGCCCAGGTACGTGCCAGCGTTGATCGCGTCCAGGCCAAGGGACTTGAGCAGCTCGGAAGACATGCGGACTCCTGTGTTTCGTTACGTTGTTTGGTGCCATCGCGGGCAGGTGGGGGGCGCGATGAACTGAATCGCCGATGGTAGCAGAGCGGCCTGTCCGGCCATGGTGCAACGCGCCAGCGCCGCCGTGTGGAGCACGAATGCTTGGAGGGTAGGGTGTGTTGCCTGTAAACTTCCCGGCTGCATGGCCCCGTAGCTCAGCTGGATAGAGCGTCCCCCTCCTAAGGGGAAGGTCGCCCGTTCGAATCGGGCCGGGGTCACCAGAATCAATAACTTAGGAAGACTCAGTGGCGAGCATTTCCCACTGTTCCCTGCATATCCACAGGATTTGGTCCCAGTGGTCCCAACGCCGCGGATCAGTATTTGAGCTTCGCTACGGCGCCATCGTCGCCCTCAGGAGTTAGGTGAGCGTAGAACTTCTCGGTCGTGGCGTAATCAGCGTGTCCGGCCAGAATCTGCACCCGTCGCAATGGCACTCCGGCCATGACCATGTGGGCGCAGAAGGTGTGCCGTAGTCGGTGGAGGCTGCCGCCGATCCCAGCCCGCTTGGCATTGGACGCGAACCAGTCGGATACGGTGTCTTTGTGCACGGCCACCAGCGGATCGGGTAGGCGGCGCAGCGCCCAGCGCGCATACCGGTTAAGCGGCACCTCGCGCCACTTGCCTGACTTCGTGCGCCCCTGGCCATCTTCGTCTGGCTCGCTCTCGACCCTGAGTCTGCTCCCTGCCACCGAATCCTTGCCCAGTCCAACCAGCTCACCACGGCGCAGACCCGTGTGGGCAATGAAAAGCCACAGAGGCGCCCGACCGGGGTTCGCACGGTACAGCTTGCGCATCGCGGCCCGGTCGTAGAACCGCACCGCTACGCTGCGGACGCCGCGCGGTGCCTGGGTTTCCTCCAGCGGGTTGAAGTCCAGTTCCTTCCACTTCACGCCACGCCGGAACGCGGCCTGCAGCCTACGCACTTCCTTGCCCACGGTCTCTGGTGCCACCTTGTCCTTGGTCAGGCGATCTGTCTTGTATGACTCCATTTCCATCGGGCGCAGGGTGTCGATCGGTCGATGGCCGAAGCGAGCAATGAACAGTCGGACCTCGCTCTTTGCCTTCCCGTGCGTGGTCGGGTGTTCCGCCTTGTACCAGTCCAGGTACGCCTCCAAGAAATCCTTGACAGTGGGCAGCCGGGGGAGGATGCGCACACCATGGGTCAGTTCCGCTTCTTTCGCTGCTCGTACGCCCTCAGCCTCGCGTGGGCTGACGCGACCAATGGCGACACGGCTTCGCTTGCCGCCTTCCCGCCAGTTGAGGTACGCGGCGCCATCGTGCCAGAAGATTGTGACCTTGACCATTGCTTGGAGCCGTAGATTGCAGAGTAGAGGACAGCCTTCTCGTATAGCTTCTTGCCCATGAAATTTCGTGGTTCGATGCCGTAGTCGGCGATGTTCGAATCGAACTGGCTTCGTGAAACCCCGCAGTAGTGCGCGGCCTCGTCCACGGTCAGCCAGTCCTTTCCGACGATGTCTAGCTTTTCAGCAGCTCCCATCGGGTCCTCCTTCAGTTCGTGGCCAGCGCAGCGCGCAGCTGCTCGGTGGCGGTGCTCATGCAAACAGGTCCAGTTGGGCCGGCAGTGCCGGTAGTGGCGCGATAGAGGCGGCTCCGGATCCACCCATCCCGAGTTGCTGCATTCGCACCAGAAGTCGCGCGGCATAGTTCTCGCTGTTCCTGATGAACCGTGAGTGCTGGGCGGACCTGTATCGGTCACCGGCGTGGCTACGCAGTAGCAATGCGTCCCGCTCTTTGCGCAGCTCCCGGATGTGGTGGAGCGTTTGGGAGTACGCACCCGGCAGGCGCCGGCGGTCGTACTCGTCCTCATCGGGGTCAGGCACGTGCGTTGTGTCCTGGGCGATCATCGGAACATCTCCAGTTGCTGCGGCACGGTCGGACGACGAATGGCGTAGGGGCTGGGATCTCGCTCGTTGAGCAGGTCCTGGGCGACATGGAAGTGGTAGCCGCGGCCGTTCATGTCGGTGATGAAAACCATCGGGAAGTAGCAGACCGCGATGGCTCCGGAGCAGAGCAGGTAGTAGCCGCGACCACACGGCGCGCGGCCGGCCTCGGTGCTGCTGTCCAGCATGTCGCGCGTCTAGCCGGCAGCAATGCGGACGGCTACCGCGTTCGATGCGATCTCCCATGCTTCGTCTCGGTCCATGATCCGCGAGGACACCATGCCCATGGTTCGCAGCGCGGCGTCCATGTCGCCGGCAGCGAGCGCCTGAAGTGCGTGGCCGCGGGCCTCCCACAGACGAGCGTCCTGGGGGGCGATCGAGTCGAGCTCGACCCCGGACATGCTGGCCAGCTGCCGGCCGACCTCGCGGTGGTCGATTGCCTCAGCCATGAGCGCACCTCCGCCAGCACCAGCGCAAGCGGTGAGCAGCTGGTCAGCCATTCTCATTCTCCTGCGCATGGCAGCCGCGTGGCAGAATTCGCTCCGACATCAAGGAGGTGTGGCCATGGGTATTTGTCCGCTGGCAGCAGATTGGGGCAACGTTGCGGATTGGATTGCGGCCGGAGTAGCTGCTGCTGGAGCTGTCGCGGTTTGGCTCGTTACGAAAGCTGCGAATCGAACGGCGAGCGCATCGCACGAACTCGCTCGGCAGATGAAGGAGCGTGACGATGAGGTCCGACGTCGTGATCAGGCGGTTTTGATCGCGCTCATTTACGCAGAGGTGCTTTCTGCAGCGATATCCTATGCAGATCTTCTCGAACATCTTGTCACGGGGAATTCGCTCGAATGGGCAGTAGAAAGCGAAGTTAACTTGGACAAGTTGGAGCGTTTGGCTGCCGGTCCAGGTCTGGTAAGGTCGAAAAAAGAGATTGGGCGACTCAATCTCCTTCCAACGGAAATTTGTGAGCAGCTGGCGATGGGGCTTGCCCTTACTGACCTGTGTGCTGAGAACGTGCGCTTGCTTCGACAAGCTAACGATCGAGACGGACAGGAGGAGCAGTTCGAGGTTCTTTGCAATAGCGTGCAAGGTGCTGCCAAAGCATTCGCTGCGGCGAGTGCACGCATGAAGCTGCTGATGGTCTCGAATGAGCGAGTTGAAGCTCATGTCGACACTCCCCACGCCTGATGGTCGATCTTCTTCACTCGGCCGAACAACTGGCGGCGGGAGTTCAACAGCTGCAGCGCGATGTGCCGGCGGTGGTCGGTGAGCTGGAACGTCCGCGTCTCGATGTGCAGCTTTCCGGCCAGGTCGCGGCGGAACAGGCGGTAGGTGAGGACGTGGCCGCCCAGCACCTTGTCGATGGACCGGCCCCGAGCGAAGCCCTCGGTGCGCTTCGGTAGCCTGCGGTCGCAGCGGTGGTGGGTCATGGCAGAATGCCCTCCAACATCAGGGAGGGTCTATGGCGATTGAGTTTTGTCCGTTGGCGGACGACGTAGGAAACTTGGCCGATTGGGCTGCGGTTTTTGTCGGTGCGATAGCAGCGATTGCCACTACAGTGGTGGCAGTGCTCGCATACAAAACGTCGGATCGAGCTACGGACATTGCCGAGAAGGCGAAGGACATTGCTGAGAAGGCGAAGGACATTGCTCAGCAGCAGCACCAAGAGGCAGCTGATCTGCGAGACGCCCAGGCTCGTATTCTCGGCAAGAGGCTGCGCCATGAAGTGACCCATCTGGCGCTGCGTGTCGGAGGTCTTCTCAGACAGCTCGACTCCGCCGTGAGCTTCGTTGGGCTGCCACATATTGAGAATGGCGACAAGCTGGTTGGTATGCTGGATGAAGCGTCGATGCCACTCTTGCCCGGCGGCCGTGCGGTAGAGGATCGAATTCACAACCTCCCAGATGCTTTGGGTGCTGATCTTGCGACGTTGATTGGCGCTGACCAGACATTGGAAGAGCGAGTTAGGAACATGCGAGCTCGACTGCATGCCGTTGGCCCGGATTCGCCGTGGGCGTATGGAGGAGAGACTACGGACTTCCTGATCCTCAAGAATCACCTTGATTGGATACGGGGGCTTGCCACGAACGTCGCTTTGCAGTTCATATCCTTCGAACTTGAGGGCCGAACCGAGTAGGAGCCGTAAGTTGATTGAAGACGGATTGGTCACCTGATAGGTCACGCGTGTACCCCCATCGCCTGCAGGTCGATTTCGTCAACCTTGTCGCGCAGGTAGCGGCGCGCGCGCCGCAGGTGGCCGGCGATCACAACTCGATCGTCATGGGCGAAGAAGGTCAGCACGTGCATATGCAGTGCACGGCGGTGGTCGCGGCGGTACAGGCGCCACGTGATTGCGCTGCCGCCGAAGGTTGGGAACCGGCCCCAGGCGAAGCCCAGCGTCTCCTTGGGCGCGCGGCGTTCGATGTGGCGGCTCATGCCTGTGCTGCCTTTTTGCCACCGCGGCGATAGTGTCCACCCTCAACCACCTGGCGGCGGCCGATCGTGCTCTTGTCGATGCCGCTGTTGCCCAGGATCTGGACCTTACCGCCGCCGGCCTCGAAGCGCGCCATGTCGCCGGCCAGCTTCTGCCGGGCCTGGTCCTTTTCGCGATCGGTCGCGCCACTGAAGACGGGCTTCACGTGGATGCTGGTCATGCTGCTGCTCCTTCGTAGACCCAGCGACGCACGGTCCCAAACGCGACGCGCAGCGCGGCGCTGATCTGGTTGACGGTGTTGCCGCTGGCCCGGAGCTGCCGGGCGCGGCGCTTAGTGGTGGCCGGCCAGTACAGGGCGTGAGGCTGGCGTGGTACCGGCATCCCCTGGCAGCGGGCCATGTCCTGGACCGCGCGGGGCGAGCGCCCGAGGGCGGCCGCAACGGTCATCGCGTCGCGGCCCTCCATCTGGCGCAGGGCCCGCAGTTCGCTGGTGCGCCAGAACTCCATCACGCTGCCAGCGGGTACTGGTCGGCCGCATCCTGCAGGCCGTGGATCATGGCCCGGCACATGTCCGGGAACTGCGCCTGGTCGTACAGCTTCGCCGCGCCGGTGGCGTTGATCGGCTTGAACCCCAGCAGGGCCAGACCGTCGGCGCTGATCGAGAGCGGGGCGACCCTATCGCTGCGGCAGCAGGTGCGCGGGCGGTACAACCCAGCCAACGACACGCCGCTGCTTCGGTTCGGGTTCGACATGCGCAACCGTGGCGTGGAGAGCTGGCTGCAGTCGAATTCCTCGCGCCTGATCAGCGGCGTGGTGGAGGACGCCACAGCCACCAGGCGATGAATGGTCAGGTACGCCGGTTCGGAGAGCCGTTCCAAACCCCCAGCGGTGCGTTGATGCGGTTCCCCGGCGACACGTCGCTCGGTGCCGGTCCGGAGGAAACCATCGGCTGCCGCTGCATGAAGCAATACCGGGTTGACATGGCGGCGGAGGTGAAGCGTGGCCAATAAGTTCGGGAGCCAGGTCCGCGCTTTCACGGAGAAGGCCAAGGCCATGCAGGGCGTGATCTTCCGCGAGTCGGCCACGAAGCTGATGGAGGAAGCCGGCACGCCAGAGGGACAGGGCGGGAAGATGCCGGTCGTCACGGGCACCCTGCGCAACTCCGTTGCGGCCTCGGTCGAGGGTATGCCTACGGATGGGGCACAGCCGCCGGAGGTGGTATTCGCCACCATTGAGCTGGGGCAGACCGTGTGGGCTGGCTGGACAGCGAAGTACGCCATGCGCATGGAGCACGGCTTTCAGGGCGAGGACAGCCTGGGCAGAACTTATGCCCAGACCGGTAAGGGCTTCGCGCGCGCGGCGGCACAGCGCTGGGATTTCATCGTGGCCGAGGTCACCGCCGACGTGAAAGGACGGATGGGATGAGCGATACCGCGATCTATGACGCATTCGCCACGCTGGCGGGGCAGTTCGCTGCGGCGCAGGGCCTGGCCTGCTCCTACCCGGGGCAGGGATTCACGCCGCCCACCGGCAAAGGTGCCCGCTGGCTGGAGCTGCAGTGGTTCCCGAATCGGACCGAGAACTACGGCATCGAGGACGATGGCCCGTTCCTGATGCAGGGGTTCGGCCAGCTGTCGGCCTGCTACCGGCCCGGGCAGGGGATCATGGTCGGTACCGCGATGACGGACCAGATCATCGCTGCCTTCGCCAAGGGCACGACCTTCGCCGGCATGCGGGTGGAGAGGAAGCCCTGGACGTCCAGCATCATTCAGGATCCGGAGCGGGTGATGCATCCGGTGACCATACCTTGGCGGGGCGTCACTGATTGAAACCCTGCTAACATCGTCCATGACAGTCATGGGAAGCGAATAATGGACGATATTGCTGCGCTCAAAAGCGAGCTGTCTGGTATCAATTTGGACGACGTCTCCGAGGACGATTCCGCGTATCTCTCTCAATGTCTTGACACAGTTCGACACGACATTGGGTTACTCCAGAAAGGCGAACTGGACGCAGGCGCGAAAGGACGTGTGCTGGCTGCTCTGGATGCTCTGAAGATTGCAATAGATGCGTCGAAGAGGAAGCGGGCTTTCAAGCGTGCGGAAGACGAGGCTAAGTTGAAATTGGCCGAAGCCCAGCGCAACCACGATCAGGCAGAGAAGGAAGCTAGGAAGGCTGTGCTTCACTTGCATGGGCTGCTCACCGCTCTCTCGCAAGGCTCCGATCTTAGAATTTGACGGTTCGATCAGTTCAATTGGAGCACATGCGACCTACGCCACCCAATCTCCATTTGGTCAGCAGCAACGAGATCCCGAACGAGGGTGAGCTGCAGGCCATGCGCGATGCCATCACCCGCATGAAGCGGAACCGGCAGCTGCTGGACGAGTTCTGCGCTGAGCAGGCGAGATTCGTCCGGGCCGAGTACTTGGCTTACGTGGAGGCGGGATTCACCCGGCCGCAGGCCATGCAACTGGTGTCTGCAAAACTGTCACCGAAAAAGTAACGCTTGCGTTAGATCTGGGCGTCCCCATGTCTACTTGACTTTAAAAAATAGGAGACGTCCATGCCGTACCAACTCAGTTTCGCTCCTGCGTCCAGCAATGATAATGATTGTGGCCCGACCTATGGGTTCATCCTTAACGCCGACAGCCTCCCTGGGGCTCTTTCCAAATGGATTGGGGCGCAAGGAACGATGATCGATGGTCAAGGGAGGCTGGTTCCAATACAGCTCGGCGCCGGGTCCAAAGAATCATCGCTTCGGATCTTGCCAGCAGATGGCAGCGACAAGCGAGAGCATGTGATTGTCAGTGTCAGTGGCGATCTGGGGGTTGGAACGTCGGTTGCGCTGGCTTGGCCGTCTAACCCTTACAACCCGCTGGCCTACAAGATCAGCTACTACGGCGAAATTTGATTGCCACAAGAAGCCCGCTGCCCAGCGGGCTTTTTCTTTTCAACGACCCCGCCCCGTGGCGGGTTTTTTTACGCCCATCGCGAGGAGATACGGCTATGGCCGCTGAAGCAAAGACCAACGCAGGTTCCAAGCTCTTCATCTGCGTCACCCCCAAGAATGCCGACCTGACCGAAACCGAGTTCGCGGCCCTGACCTTCGTCCAGGTGAAGAAGGTCGGCAGCATCGGCGAGCGCGGCATCAACACCAACATCGTGCAGTACGACACGCTGGACACGTTGGTTGCCCTGAAGGGCAAGGGCATCACCAACGCCGGCGACCCGCAGGTGAAGGTGGCCGAGGATCTGACCGACCCGGGGCAGGTGGCCCTGCGCGCCGCGGGCGCCCCCAACGTCCCGGACGCCTATGCGTTCAAGGTGGAACGCGCCGACGGCTCCATCGAGTATCTGCGGGGTCTGGTGACCGGTCCCAACGTGCCCGGTGGCCGCAATGAGGATTTCATCCTCAACACCTTCACCCTGGCGCTGAATCAGGCGCCGATCACGGTGGCCGCACCGGGCGGCCCTTAACCCTGCGAGATTGCATGTTCCTACGAATGAACCACAGAATTGACGGCCAATCTGAAAGGAGTCGCTCATGAGGCTTGATCGCAAGGGCAACCACGCTCTTGAACTGACCGTATCCAGCGTGGATCCGGATTACGACAATCAACGGCGACTCATGGTCTGCCTAGGTCGCGTGTCGGGAGTGAAGCCGATTGAGGTCCAGTACACGCACAAGCGCCAGTCAAAGAAGGAGACGTGGGTTTGGGTCACCTGTACCTGGGAAAGCCAAGAACTTGCGTCACTTGGCGAAGCGATGGCGTTCGTTCGAAGTGTGACTATTGGCGACTTAACCGACCTGCAGATCAAGCCTGACTCTGTGGCGCGTTTGAAGCGAATTGCGGGAATTGACTGGAAATCGATCTAGAACGATGCGCTGTTCATAAGTTAGCTGATATTCCCTGACTTACCCAATAAGGAGCCCGCCATGTGCGGGCTCTTTCTTTTTCGGAGACCCGACCATGACCGAACTGTCCAACATCGTGGCGGCCGAGCGCCGTCTGGAACTCCTCCACCCGGCAACCCAGGAGCCGGTGGGCCTGGTGCTGGTTCTGCTGCCCGACAGCCATCTGCAGGTGAAGGCCGCAGCCCGCAAGTCGATCAACGACCGCATCAGCCACCGCGGCAAGGTGAGTGCTGAGCAGCTCGAAGCCAGCCGCATCGGCATGCTGGCTGCCTCGGTGGGTGGCTGGGAGTGGCAGGGTGAGCTGACCTTCCACGGTAGCAAGCCCGAGTTCAACCCGCAGACGCTGCAGCAGCTGCTGAAGGAACTGCCTTGGGTGACGTCGCTGACGGCCGCGTCGATGGTGTTCGGTATCCAGTTGGCCTGGGCGTTCCCGCCCGGGGCAACCGACACCGAACGCACCGAGATCTGGCGCAGCCCGGGACCGAGTCTGGAAAGCGCGACGAAGCTGGGCGATTTCGCCTATCCCCAGAACCGGCACCGGCTCGATGGCTTGGCCGCCGGCGCGAAGTTCTACTTCTGGGGCCGGCTGGTGGATCGCAGCGGCAACATTGGGCCGTGGTATCCGGCCGGTGCAGGCGTGGTGGGCGAGTCGAGCACCGACGTGGCCGAGTACGACGCGTATTTCTCCGGCCTCATCAACAAGAGCGCGCTGAGGCAGGAACTGCTGTCGGAAATCGAGAGCATCAGCAGCATCGTCCCGTTGATCTGGGACGCAGATGCCACGTATGAGGCGGGCCAGACGGTGGTGCGCAACGGCAAGATCTGGTTGTGGACCGACGCCCCCCCCGGCAATGAGGAACCGCCGGGCACGAAGTGGAAGAGTGTGGGCGATGCTGTGGCCGAGGCCGGTGCGTTGGTTGGGCGAATCGACCAGCTGGAGCTGGACGTTACGGAGATCGACGGCAAGGTCACCGCGGTGGGGAACCGTGTGGACGGCTTGGTCGCGCAGTACAGCGCCGAGCATGCGGGCGATGAGGACTGGAACGCAGGTGATGAGGACTCGTTTGCAGGCACGGTCACCACGCTGACGGTCATTGCCAGTGGCGACTATGCGCTGAGCCGGCACGTGGATACCACCGAGGCGGCGGTGGGCGAAACCCGGGCGATGGTGCAGGCCACCTCGCAGGCTCTGGTCGACTTGGACGGGCAGATCAGCGCCTCGTACAGCCTGAAGCTGCAGATCGCCGCCAACGGGCAGTACTACGCGGCCGGCATGGGCATCGGCATCGAGAACCAGCCGGACGGCAGCTACCAGAGCCAGGTGCTGTTCACCGCCGATCGCTTTGCGTTCGTCAACCTGGTCAACGGGCAGCTGACCTCACCGTTCGTGATCCAGGGCGGCCAGACCTTCATCAACCAGGCGCTGATCGGAACGGCGTGGATCAACACGGCCAACATCGCGGATGCGGCGATCACCAACGCAATGATTGGTGGCGTCATCCAGTCAGACAACTATGTTCCAGGGCAAACCGGTTGGCGAATCAGCAAGGACGGTGGTTTCGAACTGAACGGGAACACGCCAGATGGCTACAAGTTGCGCGTAGTCAATCAAGGCGTCTACGTCTATCACCCGAACGGAGTTCCAGCTGTTGAAGTGGGGGTCTTGCTGTGACCCTAGTCGGGCTCCGCATACGACGAGCTGATGGCTACGTGGAGACCACGGTCACCACCAAGCTGTCCAAGATGATCGGGTCGTACAGATTCCCGCTCTACAACCCGGTGAACTCCAACAACAAATGGGTGGCGCCGCCTGAGGCGAATGGCGGGCTCGTCGTCAATGATTTCTCCGGCGGCGAGCCCTTCTACTACTTCACCTGCGAGGGGCAGCGATCGGTGTACGGAATGCTGGTCCCCTCCGTTACCGTGACAGGCAACAGCATCAACTGGTCCTGGGGTCCTGACGTGGTGAACTATCACGTCAGGATGGAGATGTTCTAGAGCCAGTCGATCACCAACACCGTGGGCGGCATCACCCTTCACTACGGGATCTACAGCTGATGGCCGTCGGACTTCGTGTGCGGAACCAAGGGACCGGGCAGATCCAGTCGTTGAGGTCGGCCAGTTCTTCCCTGGCACCAAGATTGGCATCGCCATCCCGTCTCCCAGGTTCTATTACGCATCGGTATCCCAGGACCGGTGTACTGGCTACGCCGATGCATTCCACATGACCAGCGACAATAGAATTTTCATGTCAAAGCATGAGACGTTCTCGCAAAATCTCATCACCAACACCTTCCCGGTCGGCGGCGTGACTATGGGCCCTCAGAGGGCCACGATCTTCATCGTGGACCTGACAGAGGTGCCGCTGGGGTTCGGCTGACACAGTGACGTTTTTGGCTGTGGGAACTAGGTCATGTCGCGGACTTGCAAGCCCCGCTAGGATGGTCCGGCGAGCAAGAGGCTCGCGATTAAAGAAATGGAGATGTCCGTGAAAGCATGTCTTTTGGGAATTTCGTTGCTTCTGGCAGCCGGTAGCGCAGCGTCCGCTCCTGCCAGCCAGTCCGATCTGTCTGGTGTGGCAAACGCAGCAGTTCAGATGAACCCGACGCTGGCTGTGCCGCCTGGCGTTACCTTGAGCGAGGTCGTCCGCATCTACAGACCTAACCTTGGCTCACACGTGAGCGTGAACTGGGACTACGGTCTCTACTTGCGGGATGGGTGGCACATTGAGGGAACTTTGGGATTCATCTCCTTGACTCCCTTTGAGAACAGCTTGCCGATCCGCGAATGTGTCTCGCATACTCCCTGGGACACCTTCAGTAGCACCGACGTGAACTGTGAGGGGCAGCCGATGCTCCCATACTCGCATCTACGGGGCTACATCTCGCAAGCCCAGTTGCCAGGTACTGTTCCCCTGTACCGCTGCCGCCATCTCTGGGAGGGGAAGTCGCGGCATTTTGATACCCTTCGCGCGGATTGCGACGGGGCGCCTGGCGCTATCCTTGACGGTCCTTTGGGTTACGTCTTCATGTGATCCCCTGCTGCCCAGCCATGGCTGGGCAGTTCAAGGTACGGGCAATCGCAGATTCTCGCCGTTTTCCGCGGCGACGTGTTGACAGTGCGACTGACGCGGGAGGCCTCCATCACCGGCGGCTAGCTAGCCGTCCTTTCGTATCCACGCGAACATGTGGGGCACATAGTCTGCCTTCCCCAGAGGGATGCCGTTATGGCGTAGGATGCAGTACGCGGTTATCAGGTGGAAGTAGAACTGAGGTGTTGCCCAGTTCGTTGCGTACTCATCGCCCTTCATTTCGAATGCAAGGCCACCAGTCAGTTCGATCACGACATGACGCGAGGCGCCGGCATCGATCTCTTCCGCTTCGCTGGTGGTCAAGTACTCCAGCGTTTGGTCTATGAGCGCACGTGCTTCGTCCATGTCGCTCGGCGGCTGGAGTGTCGGCAGGGGCTTGCCACCGAGACGGCTGATCACTTCACGGGCTTGGGTGCATACGAACTGAATCTGCTTGGCAAGGGAGTGCATATCTGGCGCCAATCGCGCTAACAGCAAGTTGCCCGGATCATATCCGAGGGTCTTGGCGTGGGCCTCGGCCTTTTCCAGTTGACCTCGGAGGGCGCGGAGCATCTGTGCTGAGCCACAAACGTTCAGTTGATGAATGGACATCGGGCTACCTTGTTCGCTGGAAACCTAGGCGGAATCGCTGGACCTTAGCAATTCGACGATCTTCTTGGCTCGGATGCATCGGGTTCACTGGACAGAACGGGCATAGAACATACATTTTTGGCTGACTTGAGGGGTGGCCAGACATCCCTGTATGGGTCTAGCGTTTTTGGTTCGGCGCGGCGCTTGGGGCCGCAGGCCGCTCAACCGGGGCGCGTGAGGAGCGGCTCGCCGACAAAGAGTCGAGCCAGGCTCGACCCTGCGATTTTGGCAAATTGACGATTTCGTCCAGCGCCGATCAGTCGCCGGTGGGCGGCGCGGTAACTGGCTTCGGTGGCAACAGCGGCGGTGCTTCGGGAACGGCAACTGGGCAACCGTAGGTGCCAGCAACATCCATGTACAGGCTGTAACGCTGGGTTGAAGCAAAACCCAAGCGCCACTCGGGATTGAACAACGGCCTAGGCCCAGGTGAAAGGCCTATGTCCATCGGGAGATTCAGAACTTCGTCGCCAATCATCACCGGCGTGGTTGCTTCCACGTACTGGATATCTTCGCTGCCTTCGGTGGTGATCACGTTCTTGCGCCGTATAGCAGCTGCCGGTGGGCGGGCGGGCAGCGTTCCGCGCGCCTGGAAGCCACCGTTGAATCCGGTATCCACCTTGACCAGCACATTCTGCTTGCCGGCACGGATCGGATAGCGGACGTCATACGCATCGCCCCACAGCGAGGATAGTGTCGCCATCCGTCGCGCGCATGGCACCGGGCTGGCAGCGGCCTGGATCACAAGGGCGTTTTGGTTGATACGCACCCGTCCAAGCGCGCGCAACACGTCCAGGCCGATGCGCGGTAGATCGTCCTTGCCCAGCACTGCAAAGGAGATATCGCGCACCAGAACACTTCCGATGTCCAGAGTCACCGGCGACGCCAGCGCATACACCGCCCCAGCCTTTCCATCGGCAACCATGAAACCTTCGGTGAGTTCCAGCCCGAGTTCGGCTGCCAGCGTGCGCCCGATGCGCGAATGCGCTGCGCCACTGTCCACGTGTACGCGCAGCTCGCGCTCACCGGCCTTAGTGCGCATCTTCAGGCTGAGTGTCGGCAGTTCGTTTTGCAATTGGATGGGAACATGGATATCGCTTGGAGGTGTTTGTGCCGCCAAGGCAGTGCGTGGCCAAGCTGTGAAGCGCTCGAAATGCGGCTCGCTGATGCCCGCTAGGTGGATGTCGCCCGCTTGCTGTTTGAGCATTGGGCGGATATCGCGGTCCAGCAGCGTTCGAACTTGGATCATCTGCGTCGCCCATCCGGCAATATCGCCCCGGATGAGCAAGTTGCCTGCCAAGGAGGCTGCACATAGGTACTCGATGCCTTTTACCTGTTCGCGGGGCTCGTTGGCCACCGCCTGAAGACATTGCTCGGCGGCCTTGCTGGAGCGGTCGATTTCGCCGCGGACACGGTAGAAGCCTGTCTGGCCAAGCAGCCCCTTAGCGCCCTGCGTCTTGCCCATCGCCTGCAGCGCGCCCAGTTCAGCACGGCGTACGCTGCGGGTATAGCCGTAGGGATCGCTCAGTTCACCCTCGGGTGTGTCGGCTGTCGCAGCTGAAGCCACTGCCGTAACGAATAATGCACTCACGCCCCACCAGCGTCGATTCATTGAGGTTGCTCCCTTCTACCCGGTTGGAACCTAGCATGGCGGCCATCACGACTTCCATCGCCGCCGCTCGACCCCTGAACGACGGTATATGGGTTGCCTCGTGGATCAGCAGGGACATGGTCCGGGCGGGCCGTTCCGCTGGTGCAGCAGCTACGCAGCGCCGCGCCGGTTCAGATCCAGTGGACACTGGGCAGTGCTCCAGCCATAGTCTCGGCTTGCCAATGGACGCGCCCCATGAGCATCCTCAATGTTCTGATCAGCCGTGACCAGCTTGTCATTGCAGTAGATACGCTTGCGGAGGATGCGCTTACCGGCGCCCACTCTGCTGGTGCCAAGATGCTCCTGATACCGCAGCACAACGTGCTGCTGGCGGCGAGAGGTGCGGCCCAGTTTTTCCTGAAGACCTACGAGCTGGTCCTGCAGGCCAGCTTCCGTGCGGATTTCTCCATTGAGAAGCTGTCCGCCGAGATGGGATCTGTAATGGACCAGCTATGGCTGAACTACGAGAAGGCCGCGGCGGAGGCTGACCTGCCAATCGAACAGCTGGGGGGACCGAGATCATCCTGGGCGGTTGGTCGTCGGGAAGTGGCAGGATGATGGCCACTGCCTATACCAAGAGCGACAGTCGGCGCGCGACCACGGTCCAGCCGATCGGTGGCCAGTTCGCGTCACCAGGTGACCCACTCAAGGGCATCGCGCCCAGCATGCTGCAGGACGATCTGATGACAGCAGGGCGGCTGCAGGCCCACTACCTCAATGAGCAGATTGGTCGGCAAGTGGCCGGCGGCCGTCTGCTGATCGGCTTCTTGCAGCAGGGCCAAGCTGTGGTGAAGGACCTAGGACCGATCTGACGCTTGAGGCTAGGTAGCTGGACGAATCGGCTGCACATGGCCAGACAGTAGCGCCAGTGGCGTGACGGAAGCGGCAGGAATATGCTCTGGTTCAAAAACCGGAGGGCGTATGGGCATCATCGACTCGACTCACTATCGATTGACCTGCAAGGCCTGCGGAACCGTCGACACCCCATCGGCGCATCAAAAGGGTTCTGGTTACTCCGGGGGGAGCTGGAGTGGCCCGGACTCCAAAGTCTTCTCCCTGCGGACCGAACCATCGTACGGCGAGGACGTCATTAAGTCCGCGTCATGCCCCTGCGGTGGCGAGGTAGAAGTGGTCATCACCCGGACTGGTCCCTGACCGGATCCTGTCCCCGTCGCAGGCTTTGCGACGGCCGGCCGTATCCTCCCGGCCATGCGCTCTTCCCACGGCTTCCGCACCACCCCGATCCCCTCTGGCTGGGTCCAGACCGGTGAGCGCTGGGCGCTCTGGTACAACGGCCGCGAGACGGCCAGCGTCACGCCGGATGGCGGTTCTGGGGTCCGGCTATGGATGGAAGGCCAGAAAATGTGGCAGGTGAAGAAAGTGCGCGCCGCCAACGTCTGACAGGCAAAGCGCTACGCCGAGCGCTGGTGTGCCGCCAGGCTGTATCCCGACCTGCCTCTGCGCCAGGCCGTTGCCCGGCTGACCGATAGCAGGCCCATCATGCCGACGGAACCGCTACGGGCATTACCTTCGACCCGCGAGCAACAGCAGCAGGCCCAGCGATTGGACGAGGCGGCAGCGGCTGCGTCCGCCCGAGTGATGGCGGCACTCCAGCCGGTCCGCCCGCAGGCGGAGGCCAATCCCAGGGCGACGGATCCGAGAAAGGGGCGACGGAGTCCGCGCTGGGATCATTACCCAAAGGTGTGAGGGATGTGAGCCTATGGGGCCCGCACTTGGAAATTCATCTCTCTCGCGTAATCAAGTCCCTTGCCCTGGAGGGTGTAGGCGGGTCTAAAGGTCTCTTCGCTGATCTGCCAATGCACCCACCCCTGTTCGTCCAGTTGCTCTAAGGCCTGCTGGACGTCTGAAACGGGGTACTTGTTCTGCATGACCTGGCTTAGCTGCTCGACCGTCAGGTGCCTGTGGTCATGGAATCGCAAGCCCTGAACGCAGTTGCGTTGAATCCCATTCGGCTTGAACTTACGCTCAGTTGCGCGCTTCAAAAGCTTGGCAACTGCGCCTGGCTGCCGAGGGGCGGGTTGTTTCTCTGATGTTAGCTTTCGCCACAGTGCGGACGCTGCCCATCCAGCCGACAACCCGATAACGAAAACCCACAGGAAGTCCCATGGATGCTGCTCGATAACGGGCCAGTGGCCCCTCAATTCGTCGATCATTCATCCCCCTGATGACGCCAGAATCTGAGCGCTTGTCGCTCCGCAATCCTTGGCGTACCCCCAATTCTATAGGCATTTTATGCCCATGGAAATTGCAATTTGCGGAGCGATTTGCATGGTTAAGTTGCTGTATTTAAAGGGGTAGTGCTGGAGCATCCCAAGCTACTGTTTGGAGTGGCTGCAGCCGTCAGGCCCGCCCCGTTTGGCACAGCTTTGGCACAAATTGCCCTTTGACCGTTGGTACGTATAGGTAGATCGCCCCCCTCCTAAGGGGAAGTTCGCCCGTTCGAATCGGGCCGGGGTCACCAGAATCAGTCACTTGCGACGATTGGTGATCGAGTGGCGCTCCTTGTTCCACGGCACCTTCCAGTGCTTTGGTCGCAGTGGTCACAATGGCCAGTCAACAGGCGGCGCTCGCCACGAAGCCGTCTTCCCCTTCAGGCATCGGGTGCGCAGAAGGGCCCAGACTGTCGAGCCTGTCATATTTGCCCGTATACCTGCGGGGTAGACTCGGTTGGCACGCATGAGGCGTGCACTACGCCAATACCGAGGACGATAGTCATGTTGAAGGGATTGAAACCTCTCACCGCTGCTGCCGTGTGCCTGCTCGGCCTGTCCGCCTTTGCCCAGAGCGCTGCTGCGGCACAATGGGTAGACAGCGGCCGCACCGCGTACGTAAAGACCAGTTTCTTCGGCAGTTTCGCCTACCACACCTGCGACTCCAGCGGTGCGCAGATCCAGGGGTACCCGGGTAGCTGCGGCAGCGATGCCGGCAGTGGCTGGACGTCCAACTACACGGCTTCCAGTGACCTTGCCAACAGTCAGCTCATGGCCTGCAACCACAATCCGTTCCAGCTCGGCTCGGCCTGCTACGGCCTGGCGTATGCGATCAATGGCCAAGCGTACGCTGGCGGGCTGCCTGCCGCCTGCAATCTTGGCGCGCGCGCGGTGGTCACCGCGTCCAGCATGGAAACCGTCGAGATCCAATACGAAGAGCTCGACGTGGACACCATCGAGTCGGCACGCGAGTACGTCTGCCGGTAAAGCGCCGACAGGTCGCCGCCGTCGAGTGCGGCGGCTTCCTGCAGGGGACATCCGTCTTACGCACTGTTACCGCAGCCCAGTTCGCGCAAGCACGTCCGCTGCAAGCGCCTGATCATCAGCCTCCAACCCAGGCAGCGGCCGCGGCAGGTTGACGGGACCACACAGGCTTCCATATGCCCGCACAGTTGCAACCGGTTCAACCTCGGCATTATCCGCGTATCGCTGGCTGGCTCGATTCGGTTGCAGCGACGCAACGCTGGGCTGGCCCGGGCGTTGCGTTTCCTCTGCTGCCTGAGGCATTCGCACAGGCTCTTGAACTGGCCGAGCGCCCGGGTTGGGTGCTGTTGGACGGGGAGGGTGCGTGCATGGGGTTCGGCCAGTACTGGTTGACCGCGCCCGGCACTGCCCACCTGGGCCGCATCATTGTCTCGCCGCAGGCGCGTGGGCGCGGCCTGGGCCGGGTGCTGATGCAGTTGTTGTGTGCCGAGGCCCTGCGGTCGCCGGATGTGCAGCGCCTGAGCCTGCGTGTCTATCGTGACAACGTCGCGGCGGTCGCGCTCTACCGCGATTTCGGCTTCCAGCCGGTGGAAGATGCCTCGACGCCGGAACTGTTCTTCATGCAGCGCAGCGACGGCTGAGCCGTGATCATGTGGGTAGTGGTACGGTCTGCTGTGCCTGCCATTCCCTGGCGGTGATGCGGCTGATGTGTTCGGTGCGGTAGTCGGCGAGAAAGCGGTTGAACTGGTTGACCTCGGTGTGGTGATGGCGGAAACCGCATTTGGCCTGCGCGCTCATCGATTGCAGGTTGTCGTCGAAGTAGCCGCACCACAACGCGTCCAGCTGCAGATCCAGGAAGGCATGCCGCATCACCTCACGTACAGCTTCGGGTACCAGGCCACGACCCCAGTACGGTACGCCGATCCAGTAGGCGATCTCTCCCTCGCGCTCGCCCAAGCTGAAGTTGCTGTCTGCACCGATCAGGATGCCGACGCATCCGATGGCACGCCCGTTCTCGCGGCTCTGCAGGGCGTAGACCTCCGGTCGGTTGAACACGGTGCGGATGATGTCGGCACTCTCCTCTACGCTGGCATGCGGTGGCCAACCGGCAATGGGCCCCACACGCGGGTCGCGGGCGTACTCGTACAGATCGGCGGCGTCACTGTCGCGCCAGGGGCGCAGGATCAAGCGTTGGGTGGCCAGTTGCATGGCGGGTCCGTCGGTGGAGAGAGAGTGCACAGGCTAGGTTTCGACGGGCGGGGAGCACAGGGCGGGACCTTGATGGTTTCGGTACTTTTCACAACTTCTTCGTTCGGGCGGATATGCTCTGCCGCGATATCCCAGTGGATCGGCCCATGGATCGCATTCCCCAGCTTCTGGAACAGGACGAATCCATGCGCCTGGAAGTCAGTACGCTGGCTGAAGGCTTGGGTGTTCCGCTGTCGTTCGGGCACGCCTATCTGACGGTGCTGGTGTGCGTGTCCGGGCGTGCGCGGTTCGCACTGAACTTCCGCGAAGTGGCGGTGCAGCGGCACGACGTACTGGTGCTGGCGGAGGATACGCTGGCGCTGCTGCGGCAGCGTTCGCGCGGCTTCCTTGCGGTGGCCTGCCTGGTGCCGAAAGCGCTGGCCTCGGAGGTGGCCTATGTGCTGCCCAATGCACTGTTCAAGTTCCTGCACGAGCACCCTCATTGTGTACCGTCACCGCTGGAGGTGCCGCTGCTGCAGGGTTGGCTGCAGCAGTTGATGGATGCCCAGCACAACGGTGGCCGCCATCGGCACGTGATGCTGCGCAACCTGCTGCAGACCTTTTTCCTGAAGTTCGCCACACTGCTCCCGGCATACTACGAGGCGGCGCCGCAGGTCGGCCGACGCGAGCGCCTGGCCTGGAGCTTCTGGGAACTGGTCGGCCAGCGCAGCACGCGCCAACGCGACGTGCAGTCCTACGCCGAGGCGCTGTGCATTACCCCGTTCTATCTCTCGCAGGTGACCCGGGAATGCTTCGGCGAAACGCCGAAGGCGTTGATCGACCGCCAGGTGGTGCTGGAGATCAAGGCGCTGCTGAGCTACAGCGAACTGCCGATCGGACGCATCGCCGAACGCCTGTGTTTCGAGGACGCGTCCTACCTGTGCCGCTATTTCCGGCGGCACACCGGCCAATCGCTGACCGGCTACCGCCGGGCGGGGCAGGGCGGTATCAGTGCGATACGAACAAGGGCGCCGGTACTTCGGCGAGCAGATCCTCGGTGACCCCGCCGAGCACGCGCTCGACCACGCGACTGCGGCTGTAGGGCCCCAGCACCAGCAGATCGGCTTCGGCATCAAGTACATGCTGGCGAATGGTGGCAGCTACGCCCCCTTGGCTGGAGCTGATCGCCTGGATCTCCACTTCAACGCCGTGCCGCGCCAGATGCTGGGCCATTTCAGCGCCGGGTGCCGCTTCAGCCTTGGGCGTGTCGACCATCAGCAGGTGCACGGCCTGCGCCCGGGCCAGAAGAGGCAGGGCATCTGCCACCGCACGACGTGCCTGCTTGCTGGCATTCCAGGCCACCACGATACGCCGGCCGACCTGCTCGCCCTTCCAGTGCGGCGGCACCAGCAGCATCGGTACCCCGGTCTGGCGAAGCGTGCCCAGTGGATGCCAGCCGGAGGGCGCGCCTGGTGTGTGCGGATAGCCGGCGATGATCAGGTCGCAGTACAGCGACTGCAGCGCCAGGTCGGCGCCACCCAGGTAGTCCGAGACGATGCGCAGTTCGGTGCTGATCTGCAGCGGCTCGGACACGGCACGCAGGTTCTGCATCAGCTGTGCGGTGCAGGCGGCATCCGCGCGGGCCTCGTGGTCCAGCGCGGCGGCGATGCCGGCACCGCGCGCGAAGCCGTTGGCGATGTCGGTGGGATGCAGGGCCGTGGAGACTGCGACCAGATGCGCCTGCTGGGCCTGCGCCAGGTCGGCGGCGATGTTGAGAACGCGGTGCCCGGTGTCGCTGGCGTCGAACAGCACGGCGATATCGCGTAGTGGGTGCAGCATGGCGTTGTCTCCCTCGATGCCTGTGACGCGTTCCCTGCCGTGCACCGACCCGGGTGCACCGGACGCACCCCCGTTGTAGCGCATTCGTGATTCGTGTGAATCATATTTGATTCAATTTATTAATTGATGATTCATGCTAGCGTGAGGGCCAGCCCACACCCCATCGCTTTTCATGCGACCTGCCGCAGCACGTACACGACGCGACCTGCCCCATGCGCTGGCGGCCACCCTGGTCAGCCATCCACGCTGCACCCTCAGCGAACTCGCGCGCGGGGCGGGCATCAGCCGCGCGACCCTGTACCGGTTTGCGCCTACCCGGGAGGCGATCGACGAGGCCCTGTTCGCGGCCGGTTTCGAGCGCGTGGAAGCGGCGGCGGCCTGGTTCGACCAGGGCGGTGATGCACGCCACGTGCTGGAGCAGGTCACCGCCACGCTGCTGGCGGACTGGGAGCTGGTGACGCTGCTGTTCGCACGGATGATGGAAGAACAGCAGCGCCTGGGCGACCTGCACCTGCTGCCGGAGCGCTGGGCGCCGATCGGCGAGCGCTTCGAGGCCTTCTTCCTGCGGGGTCAGGCGGCCGGAGAGTTCAACGTCGGTTTCACCGCGGTGTGGCTCGCGGACTTCTACTGGAGCTGTTTCTACGGCATCACCTGGTCACTGGCACGCGGTCGGCTGGCGCCGGCAGCGGCAGCCTCTACGCTGCTGGCGTCGTTCCAGCGGGGGGCGATGATGGGTTGACCGCAGGGGTTTCCTGCGGGGGCGCCGTGGCTTACGCCTGCCTGAGCAACTGCACCAGCTGGCGCAGGCGATAGGGCTTGGGCAGGAACTCCACCTGCTCGGGCAGCGGCGGCAGCTGCGAACGGGCATAGCCGGACGAGAGGATCATCCGTGCCTGCGGCTGTTCGCGTGCCACATGCTCGCTCAGCTCGATGCCGGACATGCCGTTGGGCATGCTGACGTCGCTGAACACCACGTCGAAACGTGCTTCGCCCTTGAGCAGTTCCGCCGCCTCGTGGCCATCGGCGGTCGTGGCCACATCGATGCCGAGTTCGCGCAGGGCCAGGCCGATCATTTCACGCAGATCGGTCTGGTCTTCCACCATCAGTACGCGGATCGGGTCATCGGTCATCGGCAGGGTCCTCCATTGCGGGTAGCAGCAGGCTGACCGTGGTGCCGACACCGGGCGTGGTGGACACGTCGACGAAGCCGCCGCTCTGGGTAGTGAATCCGAACACCTGGCTCAGGCCCAGGCCGCTGCCTTTGCCGATGTCCTTGGTGGTGAAGAAGGGCTCGGTGGCCCGTTCGGCGATGTCGGCCGCCATCCCGTGGCCTTCATCGCAGACGCTGAGGGTGACATAGCCACGTTGCAGCGTGGAGTCCGCGTCCGGGTCGAGGCGATGCTCCAGCGCGGTGCCGATCAGGATGCGACCGCCTTCAAGGGTAGCATCGGCGGCATTGGCGACCAGATTGGCCAGCGCCGTCTGCAGCTGCGCCGCATCGGTGTTGACCGCAGGCAGGCCGGGTGCCAGCTGGGCATCCAGCATCACCGTGGACGGGCAGGCGCGTTGCAGGTCCGGCAGCCACTGCTGTATCAACACGTTGATATCCAGTGGTTCGCGGATCAGGGTCTGGCCAGTGCTGAACGCCAGCAGCTGGCGGGTCAGCAGCGCACCACGATCGGTCGCGCTCTGCGCAGCATCGAGCAGCTCGGCGGCGCGCGCATCGTCACCGCCAACGCGCAGGGACAGCAGGTCAAGTGCGTTGCCGATGGTGGTCAGCAGGTTGTTGAACTCATGCGACAGGCCGCGGCTGAGTCGGCCGACGGCCTCGAACTGTTGGGTATTGCGCAGCGCTCGTTGGGCATCACGCAGCAGGCGCTGTGCCTGCCACTGCTCGGTGATGTCGCGGGTGATCTTGACGTAGCCGAGCAGCTCACCCGCTTCAATCACCGGCTCGATGACAACACTGGCACGGAACGACGAGCCATCGCGGCGTACCCGCCAGCCCTCATTGGCAACGTGGCCATGCTGCGCTGCATGGCGGAGCAGGCGTTGCGGTTCTCCTGCCTCGCGGTCGGCGGCCAGGTAGAAGCGACCAAAGTGGGTGCCCACCACTTCATCGGCTGAATAGCCCTTGATGCGCTCCGCACCCGGGTTCCAGCTGCAGACGATGCCATCCGGATCAAGCAGGTACAGCGCATGGTCGCGCACGCTGTCGATCAGCAGTCGCAGTTGGCGGGAAGGGTCCGTCAGCACGGACGTCGTAGAGGCGGCAGCGTCCACGTAAAAATAAGTGTTACCCCTGTGAGGGACGTGAAGCTAGGCATTCAAGTGTGAAGGAGGCGTGGAGGCGGGACACGTGCCATTTGTCCTGTGCGGCTGAATACGACACGGAGTACCATCACCCACCCTTTTTGTTCTGGAACCGACCTGCATGCGTCCTGGTGCGACTACGCGTGACCGCTGGATCTGGATGACGTCCGCCGTGCTGCTGGCTGCGACCATCGCATTGGAGCTGGTGGTACCGCTCGGTTATGCGGTATGGCTGGCGTATTTCCTGGCCGTGGGCGTCACGGTGTTCCAGCGCAGTGCGCGCGCGCCGTTCATCGTGGCTGTGCTCGCCTGCGTCCTGCTGGTCATCGGTTTCAACATCGCCCCGGCCAGCTCGAACTCGGCGTTCTCGCTGGTCAACCGAAGCATCGGTGGTTGTGCGTTCCTGATGATCGCGCTGATCGTCTCCCGCGCGATCCAGGCACGCCGGGACGCAATGCGGGCGTTGTGGCTGCAGGAGGCCGAGAACGCGGTAGCGATGAGCCTGCGCGGCGACCTCGGCCCGGAGCAGATTGCCGAGGCGGCAGCCACCAGCCTGGGCGCGCAACTGGAGGCCGACGTCGGCGCCGTGTACCGGCTGGAAGGCGGACGACTGCAGCTGACCGGCGGCCTGGCGTTGCCGTCCGGCATGCCGGCGTCGCTGGCATTGCAGGAGGGCGTGGCCGGGCAGGTGGCGCGGGATGAGTGCATCCGTCACCTGGAGGGCAGCGACGACGCCGTACTTGAACTGCAGACCAGCCTGGGGCGGTTGCCGGTGCGCGAGCGCATCTTGGCGCCGATCAGCAGTGACGGCACCGTGGTAGGCATCGTCGAGCTGGGACGCGCCCGGGCGGGTGCGCAGCGCGACCTGGATCGCGAGCTGCTGGAGCGCTGCGCCGAGACCATCGGCATGGCGCTGCGTGCATCGCTGCTGCGCGCACAACTGGTGGTGCTGCTGGAGGAATCGCAGCGCCAGGGCGAGGAGCTGCAGGCCCAGCAGGAAGAGCTGCGCGTGGCCAATGAGGAACTGGAAGAGCAGAGCCGCAGCCTGCTGCAGTCGCAGAGCCATCTGGAAGAACAGCAGGCCGAGCTGGAACAGAGCAACGTCCAGCTGGAAGAGCGGACCCACGAGCTGGAGGCGCAGAAGCAGGCACTGCTGGTCGCGCAGAGCCAGCTGGTGCGCAACAGCAACGAACTGGCCGCGACATCGCGCTACAAGTCCGAGTTCCTGGCCAACATGTCGCACGAACTGCGCACGCCGCTGAACAGCTCGCTGATCCTGGCCAAGCTGCTGGCCGACAACAAGGACGGCACGCTCACCGAAGAACAGGTGAAGTATGCGCGTGCGATCCTGTCGTCCAACAACGATCTGCTGGCGCTGATCAACGACATCCTGGACCTGTCGCGCATCGAGGCCGGCCACGTCGAGCTGGCTGATGAAGTGGTGGTGACCGACAGCGTGCTGCAGCGCCTGCGCGAGACTTTCGAGCCGATGGCGCGGCAGAAGGGCCTGGCCCTGCAGATCGAGGCCGATGCGCTGGCGCCGAGCCAGCTGGTGGTCGACAGCCAGCGCCTGCAGCAGATCCTGAAGAACCTGCTGGCCAATGCGGTGAAGTTCACCGAGCATGGAAAGGTCAGCCTGCACGTGCGCGCGGCCGGCCAGGGGCGCATCCGTTTCGAGGTCTGCGACAGCGGTATCGGCATTGCCCGCGAGCAGCTGCAGGTCATCTTCGAAGCCTTCCGCCAGGCCGATGGCAGCACCCGTCGCCGCTACGGTGGCACCGGCCTGGGGCTGTCGATCTCGCGCGATCTGGCCGAGCGCATGGGCGGCAGCATCCAGGTCGACAGCGAACCGGGCCGTGGCAGCTGCTTCATTCTGGAACTGCCGTTGCAGGGCGCGCCCGCGTCGAGCGCCGCGGACATCGCCGCAGCCCCCGTGGCCTCGCCGGTCGCGGCCGCTGTGCCGGCGATGCAGGTGCCAGCAAGGGCTCCGGTGGCGCCGACGACGACGGTGCCCAGCGTGGCCGACGACCGCGGTCGTCGCCAGCACCCGGGCCGCCTGATCCTGGCCGTCGAGGACGACGCTACGTTCGCCGAAGCGCTGGTGGCCCTGGCCCATGAACTGGATTTCGACTGCGTGGTGGCCGGGACGGCCGAAGAGGCGCTGGCCCTGGCCGGCGAACTGCGACCGAACGGCATCCTGCTCGATATCGGCCTGCCGGACGTGTCCGGCCTGAGCGTGCTGGAGCGCCTGAAGCGCAACCCCGATACCCGCCATATCCCTGTGCACGTGGTCTCGGCAACGGACCGCAGCCAGGTGGCGCGCGAGCTCGGCGCGATCGGGTTCGCGATCAAGCCGACCACGCGCGAGCGCCTGGTGAGCGCCATCGAGCAGCTGGAACAGACCAGCCAGCGCGACGTGCGGCGCCTGCTGATCGTCGAGGACGACAGCGAGCTGCGCCACAACCTGGAACTGCTGCTGGGCCGTGATCAGCTGCAGATCGTCGCCGTGGGAACGCTTGCTGGCGCGCTGGAGCAGCTCAGCACGGTCACCTTTGATTGCATGGTGATGGACCTGTCACTGCCTGACGGCAGCGGCTACGACCTGCTCGAACACATGGCCGGCAACGATGACGTCGGCTTCCCGCCGGTGATCGTCTATACCGGCCGCGCGCTCGGTCGCGAGGAAGAACAGCGCCTGCGCCGCTATTCCAAGAGCATCATCATCAAGGGCGCGCGTTCGCCCGAGCGCCTGCTGGATGAAGTCACCCTGTTCCTGCACAGCGTGGAAGCCAGCCTGCCCACCGACCAGCAGCGCCTGCTGCGCGAGGCGCGCCGTCGCGACACCGTGCTCGATGGACGCACCGTACTGCTGGCCGAGGACGACGTGCGCAACATCTTTGCGCTGTCCAGCGTGCTCGAGCCGCTGGGTGTGACGCTGGAGATCGCGCGCAATGGGCAGGAGGCAGTGGACCGCCTGGCCGAGCGCGAAGTCGACCTGGTGCTGATGGACATCATGATGCCGGAGAAGGATGGCCTGGCCGCGATGCGCGAGATCCGCGCGCAGCGTCACCTGCAGGACCTGCCGATCATCGCGCTGACTGCCAAGGCCATGCCGGACGACCGTGAGCGTTGCCTGCAGGCGGGCGCCAACGATTACATCGCCAAGCCCATCGACGTCGACAAGCTGGTCTCGCTGTGCCGGGTCTGGTGCTCGCGGCAATGAACGAACAGGCGCTGTTCGACCTCGAACTGAAGGTCCTGCTGGAGGCGCTGTACCAGCGCTACCACTACGATTTCCGCAGCTATGCGGTGTCGTCGCTGCGCCGACGCATGCGCCAGGCGATGCAGCGCTATGAGTGCGAGCGGCTGGTCGACCTGCAGTACCGGCTGCTGCACGAGCCGGACCTGTTCGCCCAGGCCATGCAGTTCTTCACTGTGCAGGTCTCGGAGATGTTCCGTGACCCTGCGTATTTCCGTGAGCTGCGCGAGCAGGTGGTGCCAGTGCTGCGTACCTATCCCTCGGTGAAGCTGTGGGTGGCCGGCTGCAGCACGGGCGAGGAAGTGTGGTCGCTGGCGATCCTGCTGCATGAGGAAGGCCTGCTCGAGCGCAGCATCGTCTATGCCACCGACATCAATCCGGCCGCGCTGGCCACCGCCGAGGCGGGCGCCTATGGCATCGACCGGATGGCCCAGTTCAGCCGCAACTACCTGGCCGCCGGTGGCACCGCGTCGCTGTCGGACTACTACGCCACCGCCTACGATGGTGCGGTGTTCGACCGCCAACTGCGCCGCAACGTGGTGTTCGCCGACCACAGCCTGGCCACCGATACCGTGTTCTCCGAAGTGCACCTGGTGTCGTGCCGCAACGTGCTGATCTATTTCAACCGCGACCTGCAGGATCGTGCCGTCGGCCTGTTCCGCGAAGCGCTGGTGCACCGGGGCTTCCTTGGCCTGGGCAGCAAGGAGTCGCTGCAGTTCGGGTGCCACCACGATGCCTTCGAGGTCTGTTCGCGAGAGCACCGCCTGTACCGGAAGGTGGCCTGATGACGCTGCCGGTGCGTCCGGCCGTGCTGGTGATCGGCGCGTCCGCCGGTGGCGTGGCGGCCCTGCAGGCGGTGCTCGGTGCACTGCCGGCGAAGCTGCCGGTACCGGTACTGGCCGTGCTGCACCTGCCGCGTGACCGTACCAGCCGCATCGCCGAGGTGCTGGCGCCGTACTGCGCGTTGCCGGTGCGCGAAGCCGAAGACAAGCAGCCGTTGCAGCCGGGCACGGTGACGTTCGCGCCGCCGGATTACCACCTGCTGGTGGAGGACGAGGGGGCGGTGGCGTTGTCGGTGGATGCACCGGTGCTGTTTTCCCGTCCGGCCATCGATCCGCTGTTCGACTCCGCTGCGGCGGTGTTCGGCGCGCAGGTATTGGCCCTGCTGCTGACCGGTGCCAGCAGTGATGGCAGCGAGGGCGTTGCCGCCGTGCGCCGTGCCGGTGGCCATGCCTGGCTGCAATGTCCCGAGGAAGCCGAGGCGTCGATGATGCCCGCTTCCGCCCTGCAGTACGCCGGCGCCGATGCCGTGCTGCCCCTTGAACTGATGTGTCGCCGCCTGAAGGAGTTGTTTGCATGAACCTGTTGCCACCGGAACCTGCGCAGTCGCGGACCCCGGTCAACCTGCTGATCGTCGATGACGTGCCGCAGAACCTGGTAGCCATGCAGGCCCTGCTGCAGCGCGAAGGGGTCAACCTGCTGCTGGCCGGCTCGGGCGCGCAGGCGTTGGAGCTGCTGCTCGAGCACGAGGTGGCATTGGCCCTGCTTGACGTGCACATGCCGGAGATCGATGGCTTCACCCTGGCCGAACTGATGCGCGGTTCGCATCGCAGCCGCGACGTGCCGATCATCTTCCTGACCGCCTCTCCGGATGATCCCCTGCGCGTGTTCAAGGGCTACGAAAGCGGTGCGGTCGATTTCCTGCACAAGCCGGTGGCGCCGCAGGTGATCCTGAGCAAGGTCAACGTCTTCATCGAGCTGTACCAGCAGCGGCAGCTGCTGAAGGCGCGCAACGAGGCACTGGAGCGCGCGCTGAAGCTCAACGAGACGATGGCTGCCGTTTTGACCCACGACCTGCGCACGCCGTTGTCGGCGATCCTGCTGTGTGCCGACAAGCTGGCGCTGGAGCTTCCGGAAGACAACGCAGGCGCGCAGCAGACCCTGCAGTACCTGGAAGCCAGCACCCTGCGGATGGCGCGGATGGTCGAGCAGCTGCTGGATTTTTCGCGGATCCGCAGCGGTGGCCTGAGGCTGGAGGCAAGTGCCTGCGATCTGGCCGACGTGACGCGCGCGGTAGTCGCCGAGGCGGGCAGCGCGCATGGGGCGGACCGGATCCACCTGGACCTGCAGGGAGACACGCGGCTGCAGGGCGATCTGGATCGCCTTGGCCAGGTCGCCGCCAACCTGGTCGGCAATGCGCTGACCCATGGCAGCGAGGCGAGGGTGGAGGTGGATGGGCGCGACCCGCGCGGCGTACTGCTGCGGGTCAGCAACGCCGGCCGGATCGATGACGCGCTGTTGCCGCGACTGTTCGAACCGTTCAAGGCCAGCTTCCACCAGAGCAAGGGCCTGGGCCTGGGCCTGTACATCGTCGATCAGTTCGTCCGCGCGCACGGCGGGCGCATTGCGGCCCGCAACGAAGCGGGCCAGGTGGTGTTCGAGGCAATGCTGCCACGACGCTGCGACGGCACGGTCTTGGCGGCAACCTGAACGCTTCGGCCAGCGTTTCGGCGGACTGAGGCGGACTGGTCCGCAACTGCCAGCGTGGGCGCCTATTCTGTCAGGGAAGCGCCATGCCATTGCGCGCCATCGCCTACGTCAGCCGGGCGCTGCCGGACCTGTCCGCCGAGTGCCTGCATCGGCTGGTGGAGGACGCGGCACGATTCAACAAGCTGGCAGGGTGACCGGCGTGCTGCTGCGTGATGGCGAGCGTTTCCTGCAGTACATCGAGGGGCCACCGGATGGCATCGATCTAAGAGTGCATCCTGCAGGCAGGAAGCCACATCGACATCACCGGACTGGGACGCGGCCGCCTGGGCCAGCGCCAGTTTCCCTATTGGCCGATGCGTTCGCTGCCGGTCGACGCGTCAATGCTGCGCCAGCTTTCCTGCAGTGACCGGTCCGGATTCTCCCGGCGCCTGCAGGGCGATCGTTTGGCACCGACGCCAGTGGACCTGCTCGGTCAGGTGGTGCAGCCGGCGCTGCACGCAGGCTGATGGTCTGCGCCGGATTCAGCGCGAAGCAGCACCGCAGTACGCCGCATGCAGCGCCTGCAGCACGCCCAGTGCGGGCCCTTCAAGAACCCGGTAGTGGATCGCCTGCGCTTCGCGCCGGGTCGCCACGATATCCAGTCCGCGCAGCACCGCCAGATGCTGTGACAACGCCGATGCGCTCAGGCCGGTCAGTGCCTGCAGTTCCGGTACCGACGCTTCACCTTCCACCAGGCGGCACAGCACCCGCAGCCGGGCCGGGTGGGCCAGGCTTTTGAGCAGCGTGGCTGCCTGCGACGCGTGTTCGGCCATCGCGGCGCTGTCGAGCTGGGTCCGGGCCATGGTTGACCATTTTGTTTAGAATGATCTAATTTAGAATAATCTAAACAAATGGGCAATCCCATGTACGGCAGCGAAGAGGGCAGGGCATGAACCTGCCATGGAGTGCGGCGGCAGGTGGTGCGTTGATCGGCGCCGCCGCGGTGCTGTTGCTCGCCACCATCGGACGCGTGGCGGGCATCAGCGGCATCACCGCAGGCAGCCTGCGCGCAGGCAAGGGCGAGCGTGCCTGGCGCTGGGCCTTCCTGGCCGGCCTGACCGCATCGGCGGGGCTGGTGCTGTGGTGGCAATCGGTGCCCGAGGCATCGCCGCGTGCGCTGCTGCGTGATGCGCTGCCGGCATGGCAGTTGATGGGAGCCGGCCTGCTGGTCGGCTTCGGTACGCGGCTGGGCAACGGCTGCACCAGCGGTCACGGTGTGTGCGGCATGGCCCGCGCTTCGAAGCGATCGCTGGCGGCCGTGCTGGTGTTCATGGCCTGCGCGATGCTGACCACCTTCCTGGTCCGTCATGGCGGAGGCCCAACATGAGCCGCGCAGTCTGGGCCGCCGGCGCGGCGGGCGCATTGTTTGGCATGGGGTTGGCACTTTCGGGAATGACCGACGCGCGTCGTGTCCTCGGCTTCCTCGACATCACCGGTGACTTCGATCCCACGCTGCTGTGGGTGCTGGGCTCGGCGCTGCTGGTCAGCGCGATCGGGCAGCGGTGGGTGTTGCGGCGACAGCAGCCGCTGTACGCAGACCGCTTCCGGCTGCCTGTTACCCGGCGTGTGGATGCTCGCCTGCTGCTGGGTGCCGCGCTGTTCGGGATCGGCTGGGGCTGGGCGGGCTATTGCCCAGGCCCGGCCATCGCCGGGGTGGCCGTGGCGTCGCGCGAAGCCCTGTGGTTCGTGCCTTCGATGCTTGCAGGATTCTGGCTGCACGACCGCTTCGTCCGTTGAGGCTTTCACCCCTGTCTCACCCTGCCTGGGGTCCTATCTTCGGATCACGGGGAAAAGGAGTGCAACGACATGGCACGGATGAAGTGGATGGGAAGGGGAATGCTGGCGGTCGCGCTGGCCGCAGCCGTGGCACCGGCACTGGCCTGCACGCGCGCGGTGTACCTGGGTGACAACGGCGATGTGATCACCGCGCGCTCGATGGACTGGAAGGTCGATGTGGCGACCAACCTCTACATACTGCCGCGCGGCATTGCGCGCACCGGCCAGGCCGGCCCGAAGTCGCTGGCGTGGACCGCGCGCTACGGCTCGGTGGTGGCCACCGGCTACGACGTGTCGACCACCGATGGCATGAACGAAAAGGGCCTGGTGGCCAACCTGCTGTGGCTGGTCGAATCGGAGTATCCGCAGCAGCGTGGCAACAAGCCGGGCCTGGCGATTTCGCTGTGGGCGCAGTATGTGCTGGACAACTTCGCTACCGTGGAAGAGGCGGTCGCCGCGTTGAAGCGCGAGCCGTACTCGATCGTCACCGACAAGGTGCCCGGTGAAGATCGGCAGGCGACGCTGCACCTTTCGCTGTCCGATGCCAGCGGCGACAGTGCCATCGTCGAGTACATCGGCGGCCGCCAGGTGATCCACCATGACCGGCGCTACCAGGTGATGACCAATTCGCCGATCTTCGAGCAGCAGCTGGCGCTCAACAGCTACTGGCAGCAGATCGGCGGCACGGTGATGCTGCCGGGCACCAACCGCTCTGCTGACCGTTTCGCGCGCGCCTCGTTCTACATCAACGCCATTCCCAAGGCCGAGGATCCGGTGGAGGCCCTGGCCAGCGTGTTCAGCGTGATCCGCAACGCGTCGGTGCCGTATGGCATCACCACGCCGGGTGAGCCGAACATCTCATCCACGCGCTGGCGCACCGTGGCCGACCACAAGCGGCGGCTGTACTTCTTCGAATCGGCATTGACCCCGAACACCTTCTGGGTCGATCTGAACAAGGTCGATTTCGCCGGCAAGGTACTCAAGCTCGACCTCGGCAAGGACCAGCGCAATACCTTCGCCGGTGATGCACTGGGCCAGTTCGTGCCCAGCGCACCGTTCGCCTTCCTCGGCGTCGACGGTTAGTTCGACGCCTGGCTGGAGGCCGGGTAGACCGCCTGGATCGTGCAGCTGCCGCGCGTGTACTGCGGCAGCGGGGCGATGCTTTCACCGCGCAGATCGTCTGTCTCGAATTCGGCAGTCATGATCCGATCGCCGGGATTGCCACAGATCAGGCCGTTCTGCAGGCCCGAGTGGAAGCTCAGCTGCGGCGTGCGGTCGAGCTGGCGGCAGTGGCTGCCGAGTTCTACCCGGTAGTAGCGATGGCCGCCATTGCGGCGCGGGTTGGTCTCCACCAGCATGCCCTGCGGGTCGGATGACCAGGCACGCACGTTGCGCGTGGCAAAGCAGTAGGACGGTGAGCCGCCGAAGCTGCGACGCACCTCCTTGCGTTCGCGGATGGTCACGGCAGGCAGGGTAGCGGTGCGCAGGCGCTCGCTGTCGCGGGCGACGCTGGCATAGTCGCGATTCTGCAGCGGGGTGACTGCGCTGATGGTGCATTGGCGGCCGTCGACCACGACGCGTTCGCTGGGGCGGCCGCAGGCCCAGCCGGCGGGGGCTTCCAGTTTCAGCGAGGTGGCACTGCGGACGCCGGGACAATCTTCGTTGAAGTCGATCCGAAAGGGCTGGCCGGAGGCGGCGCGCAGTGCGATCGAGCGCGGTGATGCCTGCTCCACTTCCTGTACGCCGACAGCGTTCATGCAGTGCGGAGCCGGTGGCGTACGCGCCTGTGCGGAGACCGAAGCTGCGAGCGCCAGGCCGAGGCCGGTGGCGAGCGCCAGGGACACCTGCTGATGGGTCATGTCCTGCACTCCCTGCGTTGGATGACGGATCGACTATAGCAACGGTTTGCACGGCCGTTGTTACACGCGCACACTGCCCGCATGGGCGCCATCTTCCATCTGCGGCACTACGGCCAGGCCACCGGCCTGGACCGCCATGACTACGCGCAGTGGGTGCTGCCAGTGCAGGGTGAACTGCAGTTCGAAATGGAAGGCCGCGGAGGTCGGCTGGACGTGCTGCAGGGGGCATTCGTGGCCGCCGGTGAGGCGCATGACCAGATGGCTGATGGTCCCAATGGTTTCGTGATCGTTGACTGTCCTCCGGGCGTACTTGATGACGGCACGCAGGAGCATCTGTGCCGGCAGCGCTGGCTGCATCTGCCGCTGGCATTGCGCCGACGCCTGGCTGAAGTGCAGGCAGGGCAGCCGATGCCGGCGCTGCTGCCGCAGTTGCTGCAGGTATTTGCGCCTGCTGGCAGTGGCGCGCGCATGCAGGGTCTGTGTGCGGCGGTCCAGGCCGACCTCGGGCAGGCGTGGCCGGTGGCGCGCATGGCGGCGTTCGTCGGGGTCAGCGAGAGCCGTTTGCATGCGCTGTTACGGCAGGAGTTCGGGCTCAGCCCGCAGGCCTGGCTCAGCGCAAGCCGGTTGCGTTGGGCCAAGCACCAGCTGCGCACCAGCGTGGCGCCGATCAGCGATATCGCGCTGGCCGCGGGCTATTCCGAGCAGAGCGCACTGACCCGTGCGCTGCGCCGCGAGTGCGGCCAGACTCCCGCAGCGTGGCGCCGGGGCGCCGGACTGTAGGGTCGAGCCACGCTCGGCTTTGCGCACGCGCGGCCGGTCAGGGCAATAGCCTCGGTCAAGAGCGCCCGCTGGCCAGCGCTTACACTGCGCGGCCTGTTCTCTCCCCCCGAAGAACCCGAATGCGCAACAACCCGATGGCCCTGGGCATCGCCAATGGCGTTGCCGCTGGCGCGCTGTGGGGCGTGGTCTTCCTCGCGCCCGCCGTGCTGCAGTCGTTCAACGCCCTGCAATTGTCGGCCGGCCGCTATCTGGTCTACGGCCTGATCGCCATAGTACTGCTGCTCCCGCGCTGGAAGCGGCTGGCACCGCGGCTGGGTCGCGCCGAATGGATCGGGCTGCTGTGGCTGAGCCTGGCCGGGAACCTGGTGTACTTCCTGCTGCTGGCCACGGCGGTGCAGTGGGCTGGCGGTGCGGCGGCCTCGCTGATTGTCGGCCTGATTCCGGTGGTGGTCACCCTGGTCGGCGTGCGCGAACAGGGTGCAGTGCCTTTGAAGCAGCTGCTGCCGGCACTGGGCCTGTGCGTGCTGGGCGTGGCCCTGGTTGGTTGGGAAGCACTGATGTCCGAGCACCTGGCAACCCCGTGGCGGCAGCGCCTGATCGGCCTGCTGTGCGCGTTCGGCGCGCTGTTCTCGTGGGCGTTGTACTCGATCGGCAACAGCCGCTGGCTGGCGCGTCGACCGGACTTGTCGAGCCACGACTGGTCGCTGCTGGCCGGCGTCACCACCGGCGGCCTGGCCCTGCTGCTGGTGCCGATGGCCTTCATCGGCCACACCAGCGGGCACACGGCCGCGCAGTGGAGTGGCTTCTGGGCAATCAGCGCCGGTGTGGCGGTGGTGGCCTCGATCCTCGGCAATGCGTTCTGGAACCGCGCCAGCCGCCTGCTGCCGCTGACCCTGACCGGCCAGATGATCGTGTTCGAGACGCTGTTCGCGCTGGTGTATGCCTTCGCCTGGCAGCAGCGCTGGCCTTCGCTGCTGGAAGCGCTGGCGATCGTGTTCCTGATGGCCGGCGTGATGCTGTGCGCGCATGCCCATCGTACTCCACGGGCGATCGCCGAACATGCTGGCTGAATGCATGCGTCAAGCGTGCTGATGCCGCCTTGGTCTCAGATGCAACCAAATGCCGGCACGTTGAGCGATGATCGCGGCACTGGTTTTTTGCATCGCAGCACTTGACAGCAGGCCGGCGCACAGTGTTTTCTGTGCGTCATGGTTCCTGATGCCGCCCACGCCAGCCTGATCGCTCCCGCCACTGCGGGCCGTTCGACTGCGCCGGTCGCCACCACCACCATTACCACCACCACCGTCACCACTGCCCTGGTGCGGCCCGTCGTCTTCGTGTAACTCCCGAAAACCACGGCCCCGCACCATACAGGTGGCGGGGAAACTCGACACCTGCATGCGACGGGGCCTCCTGCCGAGGTCTGCATGTCTTCCCACGCCCCCGCTCATCCCGTTGCCCCGGCCGATCTGGCTGCACCGTCCATCGTCGTGCACAAGTTCGGCGGCACCTCGGTGGCCGATGCCGAACGCTACCGCCATGTTGCGGGCCTGCTGCTGGCCCGTCCCGAATCGCTGCAGGTCACTGTCGTTTCGGCAATGAAGGGCGTCACTGACGCGCTGATCGAACTGGCCCAGCTGGCGGCCAAGGGCGACGAAGGCTGGCGCGAGGCCTGGCATGCGCTGCGCGCGCGTCACCGTGGCGCCGCCGTGGCCCTGCTGGGCGAGCAGGTGGGCGAGACCGTCGAATGGATCGACGCCCGCTTCGATCAACTGGCCGAAGTGCTGGCGGCGCTGGCGGTGATCGGCGAGCTGCCGCGCGAAGTACTCGACCGCGTGCAGGGCCTGGGCGAAGTATTCTCCGCGCAGCTGCTTGGCACCCACCTGCAGGCGCTGGGCGAAGACTGCGCGGTGCTGGATGCGCGCGATGTGCTGGTGGTCGGCCATGGCGAACTGGGTGTGGATGTCGACTGGGAAGCCAGTGCCGACCGCTTGGCCAAGTGGCGCCTGCAGCATCCCCAGCCGCGGGTGGTTGCCACGGGTTTCGTCGCCCGTGACCGCCATGACCGCATCACCACGCTCGGCCGCAATGGCAGCGACTATTCCGGCGCGATCTTCGCCGCGTTGTTCAATGCCGATGAACTGCACATCTGGACCGACGTCGACGGCGTGCTGTCGGCCGACCCGCGACTGGTGCCCGAAGCGGTGCAGCTGGAATCACTGAGCTACGACGAGGCCTGCGAGCTGGCTTATTTCGGCGCCAAGGTGGTGCACCCGCAGACGATGTCGCCAGCGATCCGCCTCGGCCTGCCGATCTTCATCCGCAATACGTTCCAGCCGGCGCATCCGGGGACGCGCATCAGCGCCGAGCGCTCGCCGCGCGGGCCGGTGAAGGGCCTGACCCTGAGCCCCGGCTTGGCCCTGTTGAACCTGGAGGGCACCGGCCTGATCGGCGTACCCGGTACCGCCGAGCGCGTGTTCGCGGCGCTGCGCCAGGCGCAGGTGTCGGTGGTGATGATCTCGCAGGGGTCGTCGGAGCATTCGATCTGCTGCGTGGTGCGCGCCGCCGAAGCGGCGCGTGGCCGTGAGGCACTGCTGCACGCGTTCGCGCATGAACTGTCGGTAGGGCAGGTGCAGCGCGTGCAGGTCAGTGAGGGCGTCAGCGTGCTGGCGGCAGTGGGTGACGGCATGGCCGGCCAGCCCGGTGTGGCGGCGCGCCTGTTCGAGGCACTGGGACGCGCGCAGGTGAACATCCTGGCGATCGCGCAGGGCTCGTCGGAGCGCAATATTTCTGTGGCGGTGGACAGTGCCGATGCCACCCGCGCATTGCGGGCCGCACATGCGGGCTTCTGGCTGTCGCCGCAGACGTTCGCGGTCGGTGTGATCGGGCCGGGCAACGTCGGCGCGGCACTGCTGGACCAGCTGCTGGCGGCCCGCCCGCAGCTGCTGGCCAAGGCCAATGTGGATCTTCGCCTGCGCGCGCTGGCCTCGCGTTCGCGCATGCGGCTGGAAGTGGATGGCCTGCACGCCGATTGGCGGGAGGCATTGCAGGACGCGGGCGAGCCCAGCGACCTGGATCGCTTCACCGAACACCTGCTGGCCGCGCACCTGCCGCATGCGGTGGTGATCGACTGCAGTGGCAGCGCCGACGTGGCCGAGCGCTATGAGGGCTGGCTGGCCGCCGGCATCCACGTGGTGACCCCGAACAAGCAGGCCGGTGCTGGCCCGCTGCCGCGCTACCAGCGCATCCGTGCTGCTGCGGCGGCCAGTGGTGCGCGCTTCCGCTACGAAGCCACGGTGGGCGCGGGCCTGCCGGTGATCACCACGCTGCGTGATCTGGTCGATACGGGCGACGAGGTGCTGGCGATCGAAGGCATCTTCTCCGGCACGCTGGCGTGGCTGTTCAACCGCTTCGACGGCAGTCAGCCGTTCTCGCAGCTGGTCGCGCAGGCGCGGTCGATGGGCTACACCGAGCCGGACCCGCGCGATGATCTTTCGGGCGTGGACGTGGCGCGCAAGCTGGTGATCCTCGCCCGCGAGGCCGGCCACGCGCTCAGCCTGGAACAGGTACAGGTGGAAAGCCTGGTGCCGGCGCTGCTGCGCGACGGCAGCGTGGATGACTTCATGGCGCGGCTGGGCGAGTCCGATGCCAGCCTGTTGCAGCGGTTGCAGGACGCGCGGGCGCGTGGCGCGGTGCTGCGCTACGTGGCACAGCTGGGCGCTGACGGTGCCTCGGTGGGCCTGCAGGAACTGCCCGCCGACCACGCCTTCGCCAACCTTCGGTTGACCGACAACGTGGTGCAGTTCCGTACCCGTCGCTACTGCGACAACCCGTTGGTGGTGCAGGGTCCGGGCGCCGGCCCGGAAGTCACCGCCGCCGGTGTGTTTGCCGACCTGCTGCGGGTCGCGGCCGGTGAAGGAGCGCGCCTGTGATCGCACGTGCGTTCGCGCCGGCCTCGGTGGCCAACGTGGCGGTGGGCTTCGACATTCTTGGTCATGCCATCGCCGGTGTTGGCGATACCGTGACCGTGCGCCGCATCGATGAACCGCTGGTGCGCATCGAGGCGATCCGTGGCAGTGCGGTCGAGCTGCCGCTGGAGGCAGCCGGGAACACCGCCGGCGCTGCGCTGACGTCACTGCGCGAAGGCCTGGGCCTGGATTTCGGATTCGCGGTGGAGATCGACAAGGGCATTCCGTTCGGTTCCGGCATGGGCGGTTCGGCAGCGTCATGCGTTGCGGCGTTGGTTGCCGGCAACGCGCTGCTGGATGCACCGCTGTCGCGTGAGGCGCTGTATCCGTTTGCGCTCGATGGCGAGGCAGTGGCCAGCGGTGGCCGCCACGGCGACAACGTGGGGCCGCTGCTGCTGGGTGGTCTTGCGCTGTGTACGGCCGACCGCCTGCTGCCAATTCCTGTGCCGGCGGCCTGGCACAGCCTGCTGGTGCATCCGCACGCGGTGCTGGAAACACGCCGTGCGCGCCAGGTGCTGCAGGGCAGCTACGCGCTGGGTGAATTCGTGGCACAGAGTGCGAACCTCGCGCTGGTACTCAGTGGTTGCCATCGTAGTGATGCGGCGCTGGTGCGGGCTGGATTGCGCGATGTGCTGGTCGAACCACGGCGGGCCGGCCTGATTGCAGGTTTCGAAGCAGCCCGCGATGCGGCGCTGTCGGCCCATGCAATGGGTGCGGGCATCTCCGGTGCCGGACCCAGCGTGTTCGCCTGGTTCGAGGACGCCGACCAGGCCCGCGCCGCTGCCGCACCGGTGCAGGCGGCATTTGCCGCCGCCGGTTTCGACAGCGATGCCTGGGTGTCGCCGCTGGATGCAGCGGGAGCCCGTTTGTGCTGAATCCTTCCCCTTTACTGGATACCGAACCCATGCAATTTGTTTCGACCCGGGGTCAGTCCCCGGCCGTTGGCCTCAGTGCGGCGATCGCTGCAGGATTGGCGCCCGATGGAGGGCTGTATGTTCCGCAGGTGCTGCCGGCGCCACGTGAGCTGCGGGCCGGCGCAACGCTGGCCGATACCGCCGCCGATCTGCTGGCACCGTTCTTCGCAGGTGATGCTCTGGAGGCGGCGCTGCCATCGATCTGCCGCGAGGCGTTCGACTTTCCGGTGCCGCTGCGTGCACTGGGCGGCGGTGACCATGTGCTGGAGCTGTTCCATGGGCCGACGGCGGCGTTCAAGGATATCGGTGCGCGCTTCCTGGCCGGAACACTGTCGCGGCTGCAGGCCGGCAAGGACCGCGACCTGACGATCGTTGTCGCCACCTCTGGCGATACCGGTGCCGCCGTGGCGGCAGCCTTCCACCGCCAGCCGGGCGTGCGTGTGGTGGTGCTGTACCCGGATGGCCGCGTGTCACCGCGCCAGGCGCATCAGCTTGGCTGCTTCGGCGACAACATCCAGGCGCTGCGTGTGGCCGGGGCGTTTGACGATTGCCAGGCCATGGTCAAGCAGGCGCTGGCCGACCGTGACCTGCAGGCGCAGGTGCCGCTCAGCTCGGCCAACAGCATCAGCCTGGGCCGGCTGCTGCCGCAGATGAGTTACTACGCACATGCGGCGTTGACCCATTACGCAGCGCATCGTCGTCGGCTCAACCTGGTGGTGCCGACCGGCAATCTGGGCAATGCGATGGCCGCAGTGCTGGCGCGCGCGCTGGGCGTTCCGATCGGGCAGATCGTGCTGGCGACCAATGCCAATGCGGTGCTGCCGGCGTACTTCAACGGTGGCGACTATCAGCCGCAGGCCAGTGTGGCCACGGTTGCCAACGCAATGGATGTGGGGGCGCCCAGCAACTTTGAACGCCTGCGCTGGCTTTACCTCGGAGATGACGCCGAGCTGCGCGCTGCGTTCCGCGCGTTCGCGGTGGATGACGTGACCATCCGCGCGACGATTGCGGCGGCGCATGCCAGCAACGGCGAACTGTTCTGCCCGCATACGGCCACAGCGGTGAAGGTGCTGCAGGACCTGCGTGCGCGCGGCGCCAAGGGCGACTGGGCGGTGGTGGCCACGGCGCACCCGGCTAAGTTCGAGGCCGTGGTCGAGCCGCTGATCGGCGAAACGGTGGCGGTGCCGCCTGCGCTGGATGCGTTGCTGCAGCGGCCCGCGCACGCGGAACCGTTGGCCGCGGAGTATGCGGCGTTGCGCGAGGTGTTGCTGCGTTGACCGGAGATGGACGTGGTTGCCGGCCAGCGGCCGGCACTACCCGTGCTGCGTCCACCTGGTAGTGCCGGCCGCTGGCCGGCAACCCAGCCAACCGCGATGCGGTCAGATCAACCCTTCACCGGCCAGCGTGCGCAACCCGTCCTCGTCGAGGATCTCCACCACGTTCAGGTGGGGCAGGGCGATCAACCCCTGCTGGCGCAGCTTGGTGAAGGTACGGCTGACCGTTTCCATGGTCAGGCCCAGATGGTCGGCGATGTCGCCACGCCCCATCGGTAGCGAGACGCGCAGGCCATCGCCACCCAGCTTGGCCTCGCGCGCGGCCAGGCGCAGCAGGAAGTCGGCCACTTTCTCGGCCGGCTGCAGCCGCGCCAGTGCCAGCGCGGCATCCTGGGCGGCGTCCAGCTCCTGGCAGGCACGCTGCAGCAGCTTGCGTTCCAGGTGCGGGAAACGGCTGCGAAGCGCCTTCATCTGCGGCAGCGCGACACGGCATACGCGGCTGTCTGCGATGGCCTCGATATCGTAGCGGTGGTGGTCACTGCCGCTCAGGCCCAGGTAGTCGCCAGGAAGCACGAAGCCATTGATCTGGCGGCGGCCATCGGCCAGGGTGCGCACCAGGCGCAGGGCACCGCCGGTCAATGTATAGACATGGTCGCGCTCTTCGCCGGTGCGGGCCAGGGTACTGCCCATGCTGACCTGCTGGGAAACGGTGACCTGTTCCAGTGCCTGCACTTCATCGGGCGACAGCGCCGAGCACACCGCAAGGTGGCGAACCGAGCAGTGCAGGCAGTCCAGCGTGTTGCAGGACGGCGAGGCGGGATCGTTGGTGGCGGGCGGAGCGCCGGAAGGCCGTGACATGTTGCGGGGGCGTATCGCGGGCGGGGAGGGCCTTATGATACTTCAAGCGGCCGTTCGACCCTGCCCGAGGCGGGGGCGCTAGAATGTCGCCCCCTCCCACGTCCCGTTCCAGCAGGAGTTCCGCCCGTGATCAAGCCCCGTACCCCGCCCGGCACCCTTGAACTGTTGCCGCGCGAGCAGATTGCGTTCCAGCGCATGCTGGACGTGATCCGTCGCAACTACGAGCGCTTCGGGTTCCTGCCGGTGGAGACGCCGGTGTTCGAGCTGTCCGACGTGCTGCTGACCAAGTCCGGTGGCGAGACCGAGCGCCAGGTGTATTTCGTGCAGTCCACCGGTGCGCTGGCCAACGCCGCCGAATCGGGTGACCGTTCGCTGCCGGAAATGGCGCTGCGCTTCGACCTGACCGTGCCGCTGGCGCGCTACGTGGCCGAGCACGAGCATGAACTGACCTTCCCGTTCCGTCGCTACCAGATGCAGCGGGTGTACCGCGGCGAGCGCGCCCAACGCGGCCGCTTCCGTGAGTTCTACCAGTGCGACATCGACGTGATCGGCAAGGACAGCCTGAGCGTGCGATACGACGCCGAAGTGCTGGCGGTCATCCACGCGGTGTTCTCGGAACTGCGCATCGGTGACTTCAGCATCCAGCTGAACAACCGCAAGTTGATGCGTGGCTTCTTCGAGAGCCTGGGCGTGGCCGAGGGCGAGCGCCAGCTGGCAGTGCTGCGCGAAGTGGACAAGCTGGACAAGCGCGGCGCCGATTACGTGCGCGAGACGCTGGTGGGCGAGGGCTTCGAGATTCCGGCCGAGCAGGTCGAGAAGATCCTGGCGTTCGTGGCCGTGCGTTCGCAGGGCCATGCCGATGCACTGGCGCAGCTGGCCACGCTTGAAGCCGACGCCGGTTCTTCGGAGATCCTGCGTACCGGCGTCGCCGAACTGCGCGAAGTGCTGCAGCTGGTGCAGGCGCTGGGCGTGCCGGAAACCGCGTACTGCCTGAATTTCTCCATTGCGCGCGGCCTGGACTACTACACCGGTACCGTCTACGAGACCACGCTGACCGACCACCCGCAGATCGGTTCGATCTGCTCGGGCGGCCGCTACGAAGACCTGGCCAGCCACTACAGCAAGTCGAAGCTGCCGGGCGTGGGCATCTCCATCGGCCTGTCGCGCCTGTTCTGGCAGCTGCGCGAAGCCGGCCTGATCGATGGCATCGAGGGCAGCAGCGTGCAGGCGCTGGTGGCGCTGATGGACGAGCAGGGCATGCCGCAGTCGCTGGACATCGCGCGCCGCCTTCGCGCCGGTGGCATCAACACCGAAGTGCAGATGGAGCCGAAGAAGATCGGCAAGCAGTTCCAGTACGCCGCCAAGGCCGGCATCCGCTTCGTGGTGCTGGCCGGTGAGGACGAGCTGGCGCGCGGCGTGGTGGCAGTGAAGGACCTGCTGCGCGAGCAGCAGTTCGAAGTCTCCCGCGACGAGCTGGCCAGCACCCTGCAGGTCGAGCTGGAGCAGTCGAAGGTGATGTAACGGCCGGTTGGCCGCACGCCGACACGCCACGAAACGCCCACCACCCGGTGGGCGTTTTCGTTTCCGGGCCGCGTTCCGGGGTCAGAGCCGTTTTCCTTCGGAAAACGGATCCGACCCCTTGCTGTTCCAACAGCTCGCAGGAAACTGTCGACGGCGGGGTGGGGCCGGAGGCAGGGGTGTCCGCGGCATGGATGCCGCGGACAAGCCCCCATGGACGGGTTTACGGCGTCCCCTGCCACCGGACCCACCCCGCCAACCCTCAGCCATCCAGCATTTGACGTCGCTTCGGCATCTAGCGGGTGCAGGGCGCAGCCCTGCCCACAAATCCCCCCAGATTTGACGCAGTGCGCAAGAATGCGCTAATGTACTAACGCGCTATTACATTGATGCATGGAAACGACCCCGTGAAAGCCCGCCCCGAAATTGCCGCCAAAGACCCGAAGGCCGACCTTGAGGCCCTGGCCCGGGCCTTTGCCGCCCTGCGCGAGCCGGAACAGGTCGAGGCCTTCCTGCGCGATCTGTGCACACCGGCCGAGCTGGAAGCCATGGCCGACCGCTGGAAGGTGGTGCCGCTGCTGCAGCAGGGCGTGCCGTACCGCGAGATCCACGAGCGCACCGGCGTCAGCGTGACCACCACCGGACGGGTGGCACGCACCCTTGAGCATGGCCATCGAGGCTATGCCGCCGCCATCGACCGCCTTGCCTCGCGCTGATCCGCGCCCCGTTCCGAACTTCGAGACCTCCCCCATGAGTGCAACCCAGGCAGCGCCGGCACGAGACCGGCTGCGTATCGCCATCCAGAAGAGTGGCCGGCTGGCCGAACCCGCGCGCAACCTGCTCAGCGCCTGCGGCCTGAGCTGGCGCGAGAGCCGCGACAAGCTGTTCTGCTACGGCGAATCGCTGCCGGTGGACCTGCTGCTGGTGCGCGACGACGACATCCCCGGCCTGATCGCCGACGGCGTCTGCGACCTCGGCATCGTCGGCCGCAACGAGCTGGACGAGCAGGCTGCGGCACGTCGCCAGATCGGCCTGCCGGATGCCTACCAGGCACTGCGCGGACTGGGCTTTGGCCAGTGCCGGCTGATGCTGGCGGTACCCGAGGAGTGGCAGTGGCAGGGACCGGCGCAGCTGGCCGGTACCCGCATCGCCACCAGCTACCCGGCCATCCTCAAGCAATGGCTGGCCGAACAGGGCGTGGACGCACAGGTGGTCGAGCTGTCCGGGTCGGTGGAAATCGCCCCGCGCCTGGGTACCGCCGACCTGATCTGCGACCTGGTCTCCAGTGGCGCCACGCTGCGCGCCAACCAGTTGACCCCGGTGCACAACCTGCTCGACAGCGAGGCGGTGCTGGCCGGTGCGGTGCGCGTGCCGGATGACGCACGTGCGTCGCTGCGCGCGATGCTGCTGCGCCGCCTCGACGGCGTGGTGCAGCGCCAGGATCGCAAGCTGTTGATGTTCCGCGCCAGCGAGGATCGCGTCGACGCGCTGGCGCAGCTGCTGGCCGATGCCGAGCCGCTGGTGCGGCTGCCGGCCGACGGCGGCGCACTGCGCCTGCAGACCATGTGCCCGGGCCCGCTGAGCTGGCAGCGCATGGAGGAACTCGAGCGCGCCGGCGCGCAGGGCTTGATGGTACTGAGCGTGGAGCGGTCGCTGGCATGAACCGTCTGATCTGGTCCCGACTTGATGAGACCGCGCGCAGCGCGGCGCTGACCCGCCCGGTGCAGACCGTGGCGCAGCAGACCCGCGACGCGGTGGCGACGCTGATTGCACAGGTGCGCACACAGGGCGACGACGCGCTGCGCGCGATCACCGCACGCTTCGATGGTGTCGAGCTGTCGTCCTTTGAAGTGAGCGAAGCCGAGTTTGCCGCGGCGGAAGCTGCGGTGCCGGCTGAGTTGCGCCAGGCCATGGTGGAAGCTGACGAACGCATCGCGCGCTTCCACGCCGCCGGCATGGGCCAGGGATACGTGGTGGAAACCGCCCCGGGCGTGGTCTGCGAACGCATGCTGCGCCCGATCGGCCGGGTGGGCCTGTACGTACCGGCCGGTAGCGCACCGCTGCCGTCCACCGCGCTGATGCTGGGTGTGCCAGCGCAGCTGGCCGGCTGCCCGCAGGTGGTGCTGTGCACGCCGCCGCGTGCCGATGGCAGCGCGGATCCGGCGGTGCTGGTGGCCGCACGCCTGACCGGCGTGCAGCGCGTGTTCAAGCTGGGCGGCGCCCAGGCCATCGCTGCGATGGCTTACGGCACGGCCAGCATTCCGGCCTGTGACAAGCTGTTCGGGCCGGGCAACAGCTTCGTCACCGAAGCCAAGCAGCAGGTCGCACAGGACGGCGCCGCCGCCATCGACATGCCGGCCGGTCCCTCCGAAGTGCTGGTGATTGCCGATGCAGGTGCAAACCCGGCGTTCGTTGCAGCCGACCTGCTGTCGCAGGCCGAGCACGGCCCGGATTCGCAGGTGCTGCTGCTGACCGACGATACCGCGATGCTGGCGGCGGTCGAGGCTGAAGTCGAGCGCCAGGTGGCCTTGCTGCCGCGCCAGCAGATCGCACGCCAGGCGCTGTCGGCCTCGCGGCTGATCCAGGTCGACTCGTTGGACGAAGCCTTCGCGATCAGCAACCGCTATGCACCGGAGCACCTGATCCTGGCATTGCGTGATCCGCGTGCGTGGCTGGACAAGGTGCAGGCGGCCGGCTCGGTGTTCCTGGGGGATTACACCCCCGAGGCACTGGGCGACTACTGCAGCGGCACCAACCACGTGCTGCCCACCGCGGGTGCCGCACGTGCCTACAGTGGTGTCAGTGTGGCCAGCTTCCAGAACCTGATCAGCGTGCAGAGCGCCAGCGCCGCCGGCCTGGCAGCGATTGGCGGCTGCGCGCGCATCATCGCCAGTGCCGAAGGCCTGGATGCACATGAACGTGCGGTCGCAGTGCGCATGGAGGTGGCAGCATGAACGCGGCTATCGATGATGTGCTGGCACTGGTTCGCCCGGATCTGCAGGCCTTCGCCGGCTACAGCTCGGCGCGCAGTGCGGCGGTGCAGGGCGAGGTCTGGTTGAACGCCAATGAATCGGCCTGGGCCAATCCCGCTGATGCCGCGGGCAGCAGCCGGCGCTATCCCGAACCGCAGCCGTTGGCATTGCGCGAGGGACTGGCGGCGCTGTACGGCGTGACGCCACAGCAGCTGCTGATCGGTCGCGGCAGCGACGAAGCCATTGATCTGCTGGTGCGTGCCCTGTGCGTGCCGGGCCGCGATGGCGTACTGGTCACGCCGCCGGTGTTCGGCATGTACGCCGTCTGCGCACGCCTGCAGGGCGCCGCATTGATTGAAGTGCCGCTGGTGGACAGCGAGGATGGCCTGCGCGCCGATCTGGATGCGGTGATCGACACCGCCAGGGCGCGCAATGCCAAGCTGGTGTTCCTGTGCGCACCGTCGAACCCGGCCGGCAGTGATATCGCCCTGGACGAGCTCGAACGGGTGGCGGTTGCGTTGCGCGGGCAGGCACTGGTGGTGGTGGACGAGGCCTATGTCGAGTACGCGCAGCGTCCGTCGGCGACCACGTTGCTGGCCGCGCACGCCAACCTGGCGGTGCTGCGCACGCTGTCGAAAGCACACGCACTCGCGGCCGCGCGCATTGGAACGCTGATCGCGGTCCCAGAGCTGATTGCCGTGCTGCGCCGCTGCCAGGCGCCGTATCCGGTGCCGACCCCGTGCGCGGAACTGGCCGTGCAGGCCCTGCAGCCGGCCGCGCTGGCACGCACCGCCGAGCGCGTGGCCACGGTCATCGCCGAGCGCGAACGCCTGCGAACGGCACTGGCCAGCCTGCCCGGTGTACGCCGGGTGTACGCCTCGTCCGGCAACTACCTGCTGGTCCGCTTCGCCGATGCGCAGGCGGCGTTCGATACGCTGCTTGCTGCAGGGGTGGTGGTGCGCGACCAGCGCGCCGCGCCGCAGCTGGGCGATGCGCTTCGCATCAGTATCGGCAGCCCGGAAGAGAATGACCGCGTGCTCGCGGCCCTGTCGGCGCGGAGGGCCGCAGCATGACCCCGATCCTGTTCATCGACCGCGACGGCACCCTCATCGAGGAGCCGGCCGACTTCCAGATCGATGCCTACGAGAAGCTGCGCTTCGTGCCGCAGGTGATCCCGGCGCTGCTGAAACTGCGGGATGCCGGCTACCAGTTCGTGATCGTCACCAACCAGGATGGCCTCGGCAGCGACAGCTACCCGCGTGCCAGCTTCGATGGCCCGAACGACCTGATGCTGCAGATCTTCGAGAGCCAGGGCATCACCTTCCGTGACGTGCTGATCGACTGCAGCTGGCCGCACGACAATGCGCCGACCCGCAAGCCGGGCATCGGACTGATGACGGCTTATCTGCAGGACCGCAGCATCGACTGGGCGCGTTCGGGCATGGTCGGCGATCGCATCACCGACCTGCAGTTTGCCGACAACCTCAACATCCGCGGTTTCCAGCTGCGCACCGCGCAGTTCGGTGGTCAGTGGGACTGGCCGGGCATTGCCCACGCGCTGGCCGACGCACCGCGCACCGCCGTGGTCCAGCGCGATACGAAAGAAACGAAGATCCGCGTGGAACTGGACCTGGACCGTGCCGCTGATGCACGCATCTCCACCGGATTGCCGTTCTTCGACCACATGCTGGAGCAGATCGGCAAGCATGGCGGCTTCGCGCTGGACATCCAGGCCGAGGGCGACCTGCACATCGATGAGCACCACACCATCGAAGACACCGGGCTGGCCCTGGGCCAGGCGCTGCGCGAGGCGCTGGGCGACAAGCGCGGCATCGGCCGCTACGGTTTCACGCTGCCGATGGATGAGACGCTGGCCAGCGCTGCGTTGGACTTCAGTGGCCGCCCGTACTTCGTGTTCGAGGGCGAGTTCAAGCGCGAGCGCGTGGGCGATATGCCGACCGAGCTGGTACCGCACTTCTTCCGCTCGCTGTGCGATGCCAGCGGCCTGAACCTCAACCTGCAGGTACGCGGCGACAACGATCACCACAAGGTGGAGGCCTGCTTCAAGGCGCTGGCGCGCGCATTGCGCCCGGCATTGGCCCGCCAGGGCACGGCGCTGCCTTCCACCAAGGGGGCGCTGTGAGCGACGTTGCGCTGATCGACGCCGGCGGCGCCAACCTGGGTTCGGTGCGCTACGCACTGGAGCGCCTGGGTGCGACTGTGCGGCTGGTGCGCGATGCGGACGGTCTGGTCGGTGCGCAGCGGGTGATCCTGCCCGGCGTCGGCGCCGCCGGTCCCGGCATGCAGCGCCTGCACGCGCAGGGCCTGGTGGAACCGCTGCGGCGACTGGAGGTGCCGCTGATGGGAATCTGCCTGGGCATGCAGCTGCTGTTCGAACGCTCCGAGGAGGCGGGTGTGGAGACACTGGGCCTGATTCCCGGCGTGGTGCGCAAGCTGGTGCCGGCCTGCGGCATCCGCGTGCCGCACATGGGCTGGAACCGCCTGCTGCCGCTGCGCGAATCGCTGCTGCTGCGCGGCGTGCCGGAGCGTGCCTGCGCCTACTTCGTGCACAGCTACGCGGCCCCCCTCAATACCCACACCGTCGCTGCCTGCGACCACGGCGGCCTGTTCACTGCCGTGGTGGAGCAGGGGCGCTACTACGGCGCACAGTTCCACCCCGAGCGCTCCGGCGAGACCGGCTCGCTGATGCTGCGCAATTTTCTCGAGGGCACTGCTGCATGAGTTTCATCGTCTACCCCGCGCTGGATATCCGCGACGGCCGCGTGGTGCGGCTGCGCCAGGGCGACTACGCGCAGGAAACCTCGTATGGCGACGATCCGTTGCCACGCGCGCAGGCCTTCGCCGCGCAGGGTGCGCAGTGGATGCATCTGGTCGATCTGGACGCTGCGCGCGCCGGTGGCTACACGCTGGCGCCGCTGCTGTCGTCGATCCGCGCGCAGACATCGCTGCAGGTGCAGACCGGCGGCGGCGTGCGCGGCCGCGACGATGTGGCGCGCATCCTCGATGCCGGCGCCGGTCGCGTGGTGGTCGGCTCGCTGGCGGTGCGTCGCCCCGATGAAGTGGTCGGCTGGCTGGAGGAATTCGGCGCCGAGCGCATCACGATTGCGCTGGACGCGCGCCAGGACGCACAGGGGCAGTGGCAGCTGCCGGTGCACGGCTGGACCGAGAATGCCGGGGTGACCCTGGATGAGCTGGCTCAGCGCTACGCGCGCGCCGGCATGCGCCACCTGCTGTGCACCGATATCGCTCGGGACGGCATGCTGGCCGGGCCCAACATCAGCCTCTACCAGCACCTGTCGGCGCTGCTGCCGGGCGTGGCCGTGCAGGCCTCCGGTGGCATCCGTGACGTGACCGATGTGGCCGAGGCGCGTGCCGCCGGCTGCGGCGGTGCGATTCTCGGCAAGGCACTGCTGGAGCAGCGCATGGACCTGGCGGAGGCACTGGCATGTTGAGCCGCCGCATCATTCCCTGCCTGGACGTGCGCGATGGCCGCGTGGTCAAGGGCGTGCGCTTCCGCGACCACGTCGACATGGGCGACATCGCCGAGTTGGCGCAGCGCTATCGCGACCAGGGGGCGGACGAGCTGGTGTTCTATGACATCGGCGCCAGCCCCGAGGCGCGTTCGGTCGACGTGGCGTGGATCGAGCGCATCGCACGCTTGATCGACATTCCGTTCTGCGTGGCCGGTGGCATCGACAGTGTGGAAACCGCGCGCCGCGTGCTGTTTGCCGGTGCCGACAAGGTGTCGATCAACTCGCCGGCGCTGGGGCGCCCGGAGCTGATCACCGAGCTGGCGGACGAGTTCGGCGTGCAGTGCGTGGTGGTGGGCGTCGATTCGGTGCGCGAGGCCGACGGGCAATGGCGGGTGCGTCGTTTCAGCGGCGATCCGGACAAGACCCAGGCGGTGCCGCTGCGCACCCTGGACTGGATCGTCGAAGCACAACGGCGTGGCGCGGGCGAGATCGTACTGAACTGCATGGACAGCGATGGCGTGCGCCGTGGCTACGATGTCGTGCAGCTGCAACAGGCGCGGGCACTGTGCCAGGTACCGTTGATCGCCTCGGGCGGTGCCGGTGCGATGGAGCACTTCGCCGAAGCCTTCGACCAGGCCGACGTCGACGGCGCGCTGGCCGCCAGCGTGTTCCACAGCGGCGCCATCGCCATTCCAGAATTGAAGCGCTACCTGCGCGGACAGCAGATCGAGGTGCGGGATGTCTATTGAAGTCAGGCCGTCGTTGGACGCATTGCAGGCGCTGGACTGGGCCAAGGGTGACGGCCTGCTGCCGGCGGTGGTTCAGGATGCCGATACCCTGCAGGTACTGATGCTCGGTTATGTCAGCGCCGAATCGCTGGCGGCCACGCTGGCCATCGGCCACATGACCTTCTTCAGCCGCAGCAAGCAACGGTTGTGGACCAAGGGCGAGCAGTCCGGCAACGTGCTGGTGGTGCAGTCGATCAGCGTCGACTGCGATGCCGATACTTTGCTGGTGATGGCACGGCCGGCGGGGCCAACCTGCCACACCGGTGCAGAGAGCTGCTTCGACCAGGCGCCGAAGGATTTCCTGGGCGGGCTGGGCCAGCTGGTGGCGATGCGTGAGGCGCAACGCCCGCCGGGCAGCTACACCACCAGCCTGTTCGAGGGCGGCATCCGCCGTATCGCACAGAAGGTGGGCGAGGAGGGCGTGGAGACCGCCCTGGCGGCGGTGGCGCAGGATGATGAGGCGTTGCTGGGCGAGGCCTCGGACCTGCTGTACCACCTGCTGGTGCTGCTGCGCGCGCGCGGGCTGTCGCTGGATGATGCGCGCGCGGTGCTGGAAAAACGCCATCGTTGACGTGTGGTAGTGCCAGCCGCTGGCCGGCAAGCCCCGGATGCCCGACGTTCATGAGGCTGCCGGCCAGCGGCCGGCACTACCGGCATGCGTCATCGCGTGCGCGATGTCATCAACGGAATCTACAATAGGCGGTCTTTCTTTACCCGGACCGCCCATGAAACTGCCTGCCGCCTGGCTGTGCTGCCTGTTGCTGACCTCGCCGGCCTGGGCCGCGGACACCGTGGTCACCGGCAAGGTCTATCTGGAGCGCGACGGCAAACCCGGCCGCGGTGCGACCGATCCGGGCCTGGCCGGCGTGCAGGTCTCCAACGGCGAGGCCATCGTCAAGACGGCTGCAGACGGCAGCTACAGCCTGCCGGTGCGTGATGGCCAGACCGTGTTCGTGATCAAGCCCGATGCGTATTCCTTCCCGAAAGCGGCCGACGGCCTGCCTTCGTTCTGGCGGCACTATCGCCCGAACGGTTCGCCGGCGTTGAAGTACGGCGGCATCGCCGCGACCAGCGACGTCACCCGCAACTGGGATTTCGCCCTGCAGTCGGATCGCCATGACAGTCGGCGCGGCTTCCAGATGCTGGTGTTCACCGATTCGCAGACCGCCAGCCTGAAGGATATCGGCTACTACCAGCAGTCGATCGTCGCGCCATTGGTGGGACAGACCAAGGCGCGCATGGGCACCACCCTGGGTGACATCGTCAACGACGACCTGACCCTGTATCCGGCGATCAACAAGGTCACCACCGGACTTGGCGTACCGTGGTTCCACGTGCCGGGCAACCACGATCTCGACTTCGATGCGGCCAGCGACGAACACTCGCTGGACAGCTGGCGCAACATCTACGGTCCGGACACCTACGCGGTGGAAGAGGGCGGCGCCAGTTTCGTGTTCCTGGACGACGTGGTGTACGACCCCAAGGCCAAGCCGAAGTACATCGGCGGCCTGCGCGAAGACCAGTTCGCCTTCCTCACCAGCTACCTGAAGGGCCTGCACAAGGATCGCCTGCTGGTGCTGGGCATGCACATCCCGCTGTTCGACGCGGCGCCGGGGCGCGAGACCTTCCGCCATGCCGACCGCCAGCGCCTGTTCGACCTGCTGAAGGACTTCCGCAACGTGCTGGTGCTCAGCGGCCACAGCCACACCCAGCAGCACGTCTACCATGGCAAGGCCGAGGGCTGGAACGGCGACAAGCCGCTGCACGAATACAACGTCGGTGCCAACTGCGGTGCGTTCTGGTCAGGCGTGAAGAATGCCGCCGGCGTGCCGGACAGCACCATGAGCGATGGCACGCCGAAGGGCTATGCGTTGCTCGACGTGGCCGGCAATGGCAGCTACAGACTGCAGTACCGCGTGGCGGGAAAACCGGCCAGCGAGCAGATCGGCCTGCATGCGCCGAAGGTGCTGCGCCGGGGCGCCTACCCGGCCTGGGGCATCTATGCCAACGTCTACATGGGTGAGGATGCCAGCGTGGTCGAGTACCGCGTCGATGGAGGCGCCTGGCAGCCGATGAAGCAGGTCAGCCAACCCGATCCGCGCCTGATGGTGGAGAACGTGGCCGACGATCTTGCAGACAACTTGCGTGGCTACGACCGCTCGCCGGAGGCCACCGCATCGCCGCACCTGTGGCGTGGCGCGCTGCCGACCGATCTGGCCGTGGGCAGCCACAAGGTCGAGGTGCGCTCCACCCAGCCCGACGGCGCGGTGTTCACCGCCAGCACCAGCTACAGCCTGCAGACTGCCCAGCCCTGACCCCGCACACCACCGCTCCAGCGAAAGGACCCCGCATGGATATCCGCTTCATGGCCGGCACCACGCCGGTGACCCTCAGCCGCCACTGGTTCACCGGCGCGATGCAGTTGCAGAGCGCCACCGAGACGGTCTGGGTGCAGCACCCGCTGCATCCGGGCACCCACTTCTCGTTCTCGCTGGTACAGTCGTGGCTGCGCCACATCGCCGGCCATGAAGTGCTGGTCGAGCGCACCCGGCCGCTGCTGTTCGCCGGCTTCCGCCCGCAGCGGCTGCGAGTGCTGGTGGATGGTGTGCAGGTGGCCGAACAGGAAGGCATGTAGGCCAACCTGAACCATCGGCGCGCTAGGCAAAGCCGCCCCGATGCCTGAGAATCGGGGCGATTCAATCGATCCAAGCAGGCCAGCGTGACCATCGCAGCAGCGTCCCCGGTTTCCTCCGACTCCGCCCGCGGCGGTCTTCCACGCCGCCTGGTCGTTGCCGATGTCGGCGGCACCTTCGCCCGCCTTGCGCTGGCTGAAACCCAACGCGGCCAGGCGCCGCTGCTGGGCAGCCATCGCACCTACGCCTGCGCCGAGCATCCCAGCCTGGCGGCAATCCTGGCCGATTTCACCGCAGGCCTTGGCCAGCCGGTGCAGACCGCGGTGGTGGCCATCGCCGGACTGCTTGATGGCGATGTGCTGATCAATTCCAACCTGCCGTGGACGGTCTTGCTGTCGACCACCCGCGCGCAGTCCGGGCTGCACGAGTTGCAGCTGATCAACGATTTCGAGGCGGTGGCGCTGGCCATCCCTTATCTGCAGCCGGACACGCTGGTGCCGCTGAACGGCGATGCTGATCCGGCGCAGGCATTCCCGGCGCTGGTGCTGGGTGCCGGTACCGGCCTGGGCGCCGCACTGCGCTTTGCCGACGGCGAGCGCCCGGTGCTGGCCAGCGAGATCGGCCATGCCGCGCTTGGCGCCGGCAACGCGCTGGAACTGCAGGTGCTGGGCAAGCTGCTGCAGCGTTGGGCGCACGTGGACAACGAACGCGTGCTGTCCGGCAGCGGCCTGATGAACCTGTATCCGTGCCTGTGCGAACTGCGCGGCGTCACCCCGGTGTGGACCAGCACCGAGGCACTGATCGGCGCCGCACGCAGCGGCGAGGATGCGCTGGCCGTGGAAACGCTGCAGGTGTTCTGTGCGTGGCTGGGCAGCCTGGCCGGCGACGCAGCGATCGCCGTCGGTGCGCGCTCGGTGTACCTCGCCGGAGGTATTTCCGCGCATGTGCAGGATTTCCTGGCCGATGGCCGCTTCCGTGAGCGCTTCCTCAACAAGGGCGTGCTGACCGAGGTGCTGCGCCAGGTGCCGGTATGGCGCGTGGAGCACGGCCAGTTGGGCGTGCTCGGCGCAGCGGTCTGGCACGCCGCACGGCAGCCCACGCACGACTGATCGGCAGGGTCGGCATCGGGCCGGCCGTGCATTGCAGACTGGGAGGGGAAGATGGTGGATCGCAGGCAGTTCCTGCAGGCCGGTGCACTGGCTGCAGGCATGGCGGCTTTGCCGGGCGTGCAGGCGCGCACGCAGGGTGGGGCCAAGGTGGTTTCGACCTGGGACTTCGGCGTACCGGCCAACCAGGCCGCGTGGAAGGTACTGGCGCAGGGCGGCAGCGCGCTGGATGCGGTGGAAGCAGGCGCACGCTGGGCCGAGAGCGAGCTCTGCAACCCCACCGTCGGCCATTGTGGCAACCCGGATCGCGACGGCGTGCTAAGCCTGGACGCGAGCATCATGGATGGCGATGGCCGTTGTGGCGCCGTGGCCGCGCTGGTCGACATCCTGCATCCGGTGTCGGTGGCCCGCAAAGTGATGGAGAACAGCCCACACGTGCTGCTGGTGGGCGAGGGCGCGCAGCAGTTCGCGATGCAGCAGGGTTTCGAGCGCAAGCACCTGCTGACGCCGCAGGCCGAAGCGGCCTGGCGCGAGTGGCTGAAGACGGAGAAGTATCAGCCGCAGATCAACGCCGAGCGCCGTGGTATTCCCGGCAACAGCGACAACCACGACACCATTGGCATGCTGGCGCTGGATGCCGAGGGCCACCTTGCCGGTGCCTGCACCACCAGCGGCATGGCCTGGAAGCTGCACGGCCGGGTCGGCGACAGCCCGATCATCGGTGCTGGCCTGTATGTCGACAACGAAGTGGGCGCGGCCACCGCCTCGGGCGTGGGTGAAGAGATGATCCGCAACGCTGCCTCGTTCCTGGTGGTCGAGCTGATGCGCCAGGGGCGCACGCCGGCACAGGCCTGCCGCGAAGCCATCGACCGCGTGGTGCGCAAGCGCCCGGAAGCTAGCAGAACGCTGCAGGTGTGCTTCCTGGCCATGAACAAGCAGGGCGAGGTGGGCGCCTACGCGTTGCATCGCGGCTTCGTCTACGCCGTGTGCGATGGGCAGCGCCAGGATGACCTGCGCGACTCGCCGTCGATCTACACGAGCACCCAGGCGTGAGCACGCGGCTGACCCTGGAGGTTGCCAGTAACTCGCTGGCCTCGGCGCTGGCCGCCCAGGCCGGCGGCGCCGACCGCATCGAGCTGTTCGACAACCTGGCCGAGGGTGGCACCACGCCGTCGTTCGCCACCATCGCGCTTGCCCGCGAACGCCTGTCGATTCCGCTGTTCGTGCTGGTGCGACCACGCCCGGGCGACTTCCACTACGACGCGCTGGAAACCGAACTGATGCTGCGTGACATCGCGCAGTGCCGCGCGCTCGGCTGCGATGGCGTGGTGATCGGTGCGCTGGATGTGCAGGGCGGCATCGACGTGGCGCTGTGCCGTGAACTGGTGCAGGCTGCCGGGCCGCTGCAGGTGACCTTCCATCGCGCCTTCGATGCCGCCCGCGATCTGCCGGCGGCACTGGAACAGGTGATCGAACTGGGTTGCCAGCGCGTGCTGACCTCGGGCGGCCAGGTCAGTGCCGAGGCCGGTGCCGATGTGCTGGCGGGCCTGGTCACCCAGGCGGCGGGACGTATCACGGTGATGGCCGGCGCCGGGCTGGGCCCGGCCAATGTCGCCGCCGTCGCACGACGCAGCGGCTGCACCGAACTGCACGCCTCGGCCAAAGGCCTGCGGCGCTCGGCCATGCAGTTCCAGAACCCGGACCTGCGTGGGCTGGACCCGGACTGGAGCCAGACCGCCACCGCGACCGTGGCCGCGCTGCGACAGGCGCTGGACGGCTGAGAGCTGCCCGGGGTCGGATCCCTTCGCAGAAGGGCTCTGACCCCACCCGACGCAATCGGGTCAGAGCCCTCTGCGAGGGGATCCGACCCCGGACGCTGGCTTGCGCCGGACAAATCCGTTCCGCGCGCGATTGTCGCGATCATGTCATTGACGTGTGCGCTGTTCTCTCAGCGATGTTTCGCAACCCTTTGATTGTTCTTGATTCCTGCGGCCGATAGCGGCATTGCACCGGGCATTGCTGCGTCGCCGCATGCCCGGCGTGGTTCAGCTGTGCTTTAGTTTGGATCGATCCACAGGGGAGGGCGTCGGGACGGTCTTGAACCGATCCAGGTGCCCGGATCAGCTGTAGTGCCGCGCCACCACCCGTCCGTGCGTCCACACTTTCGAAGAGCAACCACCCATGGCTCAGATCGTCCGCAAGCGTCGTCACCTGCTGTCCCAGGCCCTGGTCCTGGCCCTGTTGCCCCTGGCTGCCAGCGCGCAGGAGGCCGCCAGTTCATCCACCAAGGATCTCGACGCGGTCACCGTCACCGGCTCGCGCATCAAGCGCGCCAGCGTCGAAGGCCCGGCACCGGTCAACGTGATCACCGCCGCGCAGATCCAGAAGGAAGGCTTCGTCAGCGTGTACGACGCGCTGAAGACCCTCACCGAAGCGACCGGCACTGTTGAAGCCGCCTCGCAGTGGGGCTCGCACACGCCCAATGCCAGTGGCCTGAACCTGCGCGGGATGGGCCCGAACCGCTCGCTGCTGCTGGTCAACGGACGTCGCGTGGCCGACTACCCGCTGCCCTATGGCGGCGAAACCAACTTCTCCAACTACGGCAACATTCCCGCTGCCGCAGTCGAACGCATCGAAGTGCTGACCGGTGGCGCCTCGGCCATCTATGGGTCGGATGCGATCGCCGGCGTGGTCAACGTCATCCTGAAGACCAACTACGACGGCGACGAGGTGCGCGTGCGTGGCGGCACCTCCACCGAGGGTGGGCGCGACACCTGGGACCTGTCCTGGGCCGGCGGCAAGACCGGTGACAACTGGAGCGTGACCTACGCGTTGCAGTACACCAAGCGCGATCCGTTGTTCGGCCGTGACCGCCCGCAGATGGACGATGCCGATGATGCGCCGTACCCGTCCTGGAACATGGAACAACGCAAGGTCGGCTTCCGTCCTACCGCCGGACTGGCGTTGATCGATCCGACCACGGGCCAGCGCCTGGCGCCGCCCACCGGCACCTGCGAGAAGTTCGGCAGTGAGTACTACACCGCCGATCGACTGGTCTACAACTACGCCGCCAACACCATCACCAACACCGGCCGCCTGTGCGGCATGAGCGCCGACTACGCCAACTGGCTGCTCACCGGCGGTGCCGAGAACGTGTCCGGCAACCTGTATGCCACCTTCGATTTCAGCAACGACCTGCAGGCCTGGACCAATCTGGCGGTCTACCGTTCCGAAGCGATCTGGGGCACCAATCCGCCCGGCGTGTCGCTGATCGACGATGACAACGGCTACTACTGGGACGCCAACCGCAACCGTCCGATTCTTGGCGTGCGCCAGTTCACCCCGAATGAGGTTGGCGGGCTGGATACGTTGCGCAACACCAACCGCGAACTGTCCTGGGACTGGAGCGCCGGCCTGCGTGGCCGCCTCGCCGACCGCTTCGACTGGAGCGCCACGGTGGGGCGCTCGTACTACCGCGTGGAAGAACGGCAGAACGTGGTCGACAAGCAGAAGTCGTACAACTACTTCCTCGGCCCGAAGCTGGGCACCACGGCCGATGGCGAGGCGATCTACGCCTTGAACGAATCGCGCTGGTGGAATCCGCTGACGCCGGACCAGTACTGGCAGATGGGTACGGTGGCGAAGAACCGTGCGGCGTCCTGGGTCAACCAGGCCTCGGCGGATATCACCGGCGAACTGTTCCAGGGCTGGGCCGGCCCGATCTCGTTCGCCGCGGTGGCTGAAGTCGCGCAGCAGGGTTATCACCTCAGCCCCGACCCACGCGCAGGCATCGACTTCGACCTGCAGAACGTCGATCGCGGTGGCGGCGAGCGCACCCGCTATTCGGCCGGCGTCGAATTCAAGATTCCGCTGCTGGACAGCGTGACCGCCACTGCGGCCGCGCGCTATGACCGCTATGGCAACTACAAGGCCGACGACAGCAGCGAAGCACTGGACATCGGCAGCCAGAAGGAAACCACCTGGAACGTCGGCCTGGAATGGCGCCCGGTTGAATCGTTGCTGGTGCGTGGCTCCTATGCCACCAGCTTCCATGCGCCGGACATGCATTACCTGCTGGGCCAGCCGAGCAGCTCCGAAGTGCAGACCTATGACCGCCTGCGCTGCATCCAGAGTGGCGCGTACCTGGTCAACAACTGCGGCGTGGGCAACACCGATGTCTGGTACACCTTCGACGTGAACCGGCGTGGCACGCCGCTGCTGCGCTCGGAAACCGGTGATTCGTGGACGGTCGGTTTCGTCTGGGACGTGATGCCGAACCTGTCGGTCAGTGCCGACTACTGGGCGATCAAACTGGAAGACATGATCGTCGACGTCGGCGCCGATGAGGTGCTGGCCAGCGAGGCCGGCTGCCTGACCGGCAAGAACATCGATGGCACGCCATGGGCCAATCCGGCCGGTGGCGAATACTGCGCCGGCATCCTGGCCCGCGTGAACCGTGACAGCAGCGGCCGCCTGGTGTCGATCGAGCGCGGCCCGTTCAACCTGGCCAGCCGCGAAGTGCGTGGTGTCGACCTGACCGCACGCTATCGCCTGGAAACCGCGCAGTGGGGCAGCTTCCAGCTGGGCCTGAACTACACCAACCAGATCTCGACCAAGGAACAGCGCTACGCCAACGACCCGAATCCGGAACGCCGCGACCGCGACCTGCGCAGCAAGCTGCGCGCGAGCCTGGCCTGGCAGCGCGGCAACTGGAATGCCAATGTCTATGCCGACCGCGTGGGCTCGGTGCCGGGCGTGCGCTACCACTGGGGCACCGACCGCCTGGACAACCCCGGCGGCTGCCTGCCGTTCGCCGACGGCTACGTGCCCAGCGACAGCCCGTCGCTGAACTGCCTGGAGCCGGCGACACGTCCGGACGGCTCGCCGAACCCGAACCCCAATGCCGGGCAGCAGACGGCGCGCTACTACGGTCGAGTGGGGCCGTTCATCACCTGGAACTTCAACGTGGGCTACCAGGTGACCGAACACGCGAAGGTAAACGTGTACGTCAACAACGCCTTCAACTCTGCCAGCTGGAACCACAAGGACCCGTACAAGCTGGATTACGACTTCGCCCCGACCCGCCTGCTTGGCGCGGTCGGCCGCGAGTTCGCGTTGGAGTACGTGTTCACCTTCTGAGCAGACCCGCAGGGGGCGCCGGGCCTGATCCGCCTGGCGCCTCCGTCCGCTCAGCAGTTCCACGCCATGCGTGGATGAACCCCAGCATGAACCCCGGGGTGGCTGGATTTGACCTTCCCACGATGGCAAGGTTTAGCCTGTCCGCATCCAGAAGGAATCCCGGGAATCCGATCATGAGCACGCCGCGCACCGCTGCCGTCCCCGCCAGCCCCTCCACCATCAGCCTGCCCATCGAGGGCATGACCTGCGCCAGCTGTGTCGGCCGGGTCGAGGCGGCGCTGTCCAGGGTCGAAGGCGTGGGCAGTGTTTCGGTCAATCTGGCCACCGAGCGCGCGGATATCCGCCCGTCCGGTCCGGTCGATCGGGCCGCGTTGATCCAGGCGGTGGAGCGGGTGGGCTACGACGTGCCCCCCGCCACCGTTGAACTGGCCGTGGAAGGCATGACCTGCGCCTCCTGCGTGGGCCGCGTGGAGCGCGCGCTGCTGGCGGTGCCAGGCGTGAGCCAGGCCAGCGTGAACCTGGCCACGGAGCGTGCGACCGTGCGCGGCGTGACTGATACGGCCGCCTTGGTTGCGGCCATCGACAAGGTCGGCTACGCTGCCCGCCCGATCGAGGCCGGTGTGCAGTCCGATGATGAAGCCGCTGAAAAGAAGGATGCCGAGCGCGCCGAACTGAAGCGCGACCTGATCGTGGCGACCGCGCTGGCGCTGCCGGTGTTCGTGCTGGAGATGGGCTCGCACCTGATTCCCGGCATGCACGAATGGGTGATGGCCACCATCGGCATGCAGGCCAGCTGGTACCTGCAGTTCGTACTGACCCTGCTGGTGCTGGCCATTCCCGGCCGCCGTTTCTACCAGAAGGGGTTCCCGGCACTGCTGCGGCTGGCGCCGGACATGAATTCACTGGTAGCGGTGGGCACCGCCGCGGCGTTTGGCTACTCGGTGGTGGCGACTTTTGCGCCGCGGCTGCTGCCGCCGGGCACGGTGAACGTCTACTACGAAGCGGCAGCAGTCATCGTCGCGCTGATCCTGCTCGGCCGCTTCCTCGAGGCCCGCGCCAAGGGCCGTACCTCCGAAGTGATCAAGCGTCTGGTCAACCTGCAGGCCAAGGTCGCCCATGTGATCCGTGACGGCCGCACCGTCGACATCCCGGTCAATGAAGTGCAGAGCGGCGACATGGTGGAAGTGCGGCCGGGCGAGCGCGTGCCGGTCGATGGCGAGGTGGTTGAAGGCCGCAGCTACATCGACGAATCGATGATCAGCGGCGAGCCGATCCCGGTCCAGAAGCAGCCGGGCAGCAGCGTAGTGGGCGGTACGGTCAACCAGAAGGGCGCACTGACGGTACGTGCCACGGCGGTGGGCGCGCAGACCATGCTGGCGCAGATCATCCGCATGGTCGAACAGGCGCAGGGCTCGAAGCTGCCGATCCAGGCGGTGGTCGACAAGGTCACGCTGTGGTTCGTGCCGGCGGTGATGCTGGCCGCGCTGGCGACCTTCCTGGTCTGGTTGATCTTCGGCCCGTCACCGGCGCTGAGCTTCGCGCTGGTCAATGCGGTGGCGGTGCTGATCATTGCCTGCCCGTGCGCGATGGGGTTGGCGACGCCGACCTCGATCATGGTCGGGACCGGCCGTGGCGCCGAAATGGGCGTGCTGTTCCGCAAGGGCGAGGCGCTGCAGCTGCTGAAGGACGCGCAGGTGGTGGCGGTGGACAAGACCGGTACGCTGACCGAGGGCCGCCCGCGCTTGACCGATCTGGAGATCGCCAGCGGTTTTGATCACGGCACGGTGCTGGCGGCGGTGGCGGCGGTGGAGTCGCGCTCGGAGCATCCGATTGCCCGCGCCATCGTCGATGCAGCCACCGAGCAGGGCATCGCGCTGCCGTCGATGGTCGATTTCGCATCGGTCACCGGCATGGGCGTGCGTGCCAACGTTGATGGTGCGCGGGTGGAGGTCGGTGCCGATCGCTTCATGCGCGACCTGGGCGTGGACATCGCTTTGTTCGCGACGCTGGCGGCAGAGCTGGGCACCCAGGGCAAGTCGCCGCTGTATGCCGCCATCGACGGCCGCCTGGCCGCAATCATCGCGGTATCCGATCCGATCAAGCCGAGCACGCCGGCCGCAATCGCGGCACTGCATCAGCTTGGCCTGAAGGTGGCGATGATCACCGGTGACAACGCTGGTACCGCGCAGGCGATCGCGCGCCAGCTCGGCATCGACGAAGTGGTGGCCGAGGTGCTGCCGGAAGGCAAGGTCGAGGCGGTGCGCCGTTTGAAGGCCACGCATGGCCATGTCGCCTTCGTCGGCGACGGCATCAACGATGCGCCGGCACTGGCTGAAGCCGATGTCGGCCTGGCCATCGGGACCGGCACGGATATCGCAGTGGAATCGGCCGATGTGGTGCTGATGTCGGGCAACCTGCAGGGGGTGCCGAATGCCATCGCGCTGTCGAAGGCGACGCTGGGCAACATCCGGCAGAACCTGTTCTGGGCCTTCGCCTACAACACCGGGTTGATTCCGGTGGCCGCCGGCGTGCTGTACCCGGTCTGGGGCGTGCTGCTGTCACCGGTGTTCGCGGCCGGTGCAATGGCACTGTCCAGCGTGTTCGTACTGGGCAACGCGCTGCGCCTGCGCCGTTTCCAGCCACCGATGGCGGATGCCGCCGCAGCGACCCATTGAAGGAGATCCGCATGAACATCGGTGAAGCTGCCAAGGCCTCCAGCGTGTCGGCGAAGATGATCCGCTACTACGAACAGATCGGCCTGATTCCCGCAGCTGATAGAACCGAGTCGGGCTACCGGGCGTATTCGCAGGCGGACATCCACCGTCTGCGCTTCATTCGCCGCGCGCGCGATCTCGGCTTCCAGGTGGCCGAGATCACTGATCTTCTGGGCCTCTGGAATGACACCTCGCGGCACAGCGCCGACGTCAAGCATCTGGCCGAGCAGCACATCGTCGATCTGGAACAGCGCATCGAGCACATGCGGCAGATGGCCGACACGCTGAAGTCGCTGATCAATTGCTGCGCGGGCGACGAGCGCCCGGAGTGCCCGATCCTGCAGCGGCTGGGTGAGGACGATGAGACGCCGGTACCGGTCGATACCGCCAAGACCGGTGCGGTGCGGCGCCGTACGCACAAGCATTGACTCGATATCGCATGCATGAAAAAGCCCGCCGGGTGCAGCGGCACCGGGCGGGCTTTCCTGTGTGAGACGGGGCAGGGGATCAGGCAGTACGCGGCGGGAAGCCGGCGTCGTTCACTGCGGCGAAGACGTCTTCCTGCGATGCGGTGGTCTGCACCTTGACCAGGCCGGTCGGCGGGTCGGCGACCACGCTGGCGTTGGGATCGATCTGCTGGATCGCACGGGTCACGCTGCGCGCGCAGCCGCCGCAGGTCATGCCATCGACATGGAATTCCATCTGTAGCTCCTTCGGTGCTCTTGGGGTGGAGTCAGTGTGCACCTTCCAACGATGGCAGGGTCAAGCGCCGGGCTGAACGAAAGGCAAGGCGCCGACAGAAAAAAACGGCAGCCACCTGTACCAGCGCGGCTGCCGTGGAGGAACGTCCCCGCCAGGGCGGGGCGTGGGTTGCACCGGGGCACGCCCGGGCAACCCGGTGTTGCCTTAGAACTTCCAGGTAGCGCCGAAGTACAGCTGGCGGCCTGCATAGGTATTGGAGATCAGGCGTGACTTGGTGTCGCTTCCCAGGTGCACGCGCTGCTCGGACTTGGTGGCATTGATCACCGAGGCGGTCAGGGTCCAGTCCGGGGTCAGGTTGTAGGCAACGTTCAGGTCCAGCTGGTCATACGGCTCGGTGTAGACGGTGAGGCCATTGTTGAGCCCACCGACCACCTGGCCGCGACGGTTGAACGAGGCGCGCGCGAGGAACTTCTCGTTCTCGTAGAAGACCGTCACGTTGGCCTGGTTCTTGGCGCTGCCGACCAGCGGCGAGGAGCCGATTTCCTGCCCGTCCAGAACAATGGAAGCCAGGTTGGTGTCGTTGTAGGTGTAGTTGGCCTGCACGCCGAAGCCGAAATCGAAGGTGTACTGGCCATACAGCTCGACGCCCTGCGACACACCATCGCGGCCATTGGCCTGGGTCTCGTAGCGCTGCACGTTCACCGCTTCACCGTTGATGACCATGGGCGTGTCGCGCACCACCGGCAGGGTGAAGTTGTCCACGTTCTTGCGGAACAGGCTGACGCCGGCGACCGCGCCCGGCTGGAAGTACCACTCCAGGCCCAGGTCGAACTGGGTGGCCTTGAACGGCTCCAGCTGCTTGTTGCTGCCCTGGCCGACCCAGCCTGCGGTCGATGCGCCACCGGCAACGCGGCGATCATTGACGTACTCCTCGCTGTAGTAGCTCAGCGCGCCCGGTGCTGCGATATCGGTGTAGCCAGGGCGGGCGATCACCTTCGATGCGGCACCACGCAGCACCAGCGTGTCGGTGATGTCCCATGCAATGTTGAAACTCGGCAGCACGTCGGTGTAGGTGCGGTCCACGCCGATCAGGCTGTAGGTCTTGCTCTGCGCCAGGTCATGCGGCAGGCGCACGAAGCCGCTCTCGCAGCTGTAGGTCGGGTAGGCCGCAGCGGCGGGATCGGTGCACGCCATCGGCGCGCCGGACGCGTTGTCCAGGAAGTAGTCGTTGAACTTCTCGATCGAGTCGGAAGACTGCGCGAACTGCTTGGTGCGCACCACACGCACGCCGACATTGCCGCGCAGGCGCTCGGTGCGGAAGTTGGCCTGGAAGTAGCTGGAGTAGATCTTCTCGTTGACGTTGTAGACGAAGTCTTCCTCGGTACGGTTGTGCGAACCACCGTAGGTCTTGTTCAGATAGTCGATGTACGCCGGGTAGTTGATGCCCGGGAACACGTTGGCATTGAAGCCACCGGCAATGTTGCTGATCGGGTTCGACAGGAAGAAGCCGGGCTGCGCATCGCCGGCAGTCGGATCGCAGCCACTCTGGTAGCGGCTGTTGTCATAGTCGGCCGGGTCACGGCCCGGGCATACCCAGTAGGTGTTGCCGGTGTTGCGGTGGACCTTGCCATCACGGTACTTGGCACCGAACTGGATCGAATCCAGCCAACCGGACTCGAACAGCTTGGTCACGTCGGCCTGGAAGTAGTTCTGCTTGACCTCGGTGCGCTTCCACGACGAATCGGTCGAGCCGGTGTCGACTTCGGCGATGCCGTTCATCAGCTGCTGCTGCAGGTCGGGCGAGAAGGTGGCAGACGGCGTGCCGGTCAGGTCCCATGCGCTGTACTGGTTACCGGACAGGTAGTCGTTGCCGACCTTGCGGCGCGGCTTGGCCGACATGCGGAAGTTCATCGACGGACCACCTTCAGACCAGGTGCGGCCACCGGTGAACGAGGCCTTCCACAGCGGGCTGATGTCCCAGTCGATGGTCAGGTCGGCGGTCTGCGACAGCGCCTTTTCCTTGCTGTAGCCACCGGTCAGCTGCGGTGTCGGAATCGTGCAGTCGTCCGGGCCCCAGCCGCCGGGCTTGAGGCCGGCGGCCTTGGCCTGGTCTTCGCTGCAGTAGTAGGTCTTTCCGGCCAGCTTTTCGAACTGGGCACCGGTGACGGTGTTGCCGCTGGGGTCGAAATCCAGGCCGTTGAGCAGGCGGCCGCCGGCCCAGTTTCCATCGCCGTTGAAGCGGGCCATGCTCCATTCCGGAATCTTCAGCATGTTCTGGGTGTAGTCACCCTGCAGCTCGAAGCGGAAGTAGTTGGCGGTCATCGTGACGTTGTCGACCGGCTTGAACTGGAAGGTCAGCTGGCCGCCCTTGCGCTCGCGCTTTTCTTCCTTCACGGCGAAGTTGACCGAGGTCGGCATGAAGAAATCGCTGTAGTTGCCGCCGGTCTGGTTGTTGAAGCCGGACTTGCCCCACCAGTAGTGGATGCCATCCTGCTGCTGCACGTTGCCATAGGCGTCGCGTGCCTTGCCGGCGCCGTACCACTGGTAGTCCTCGGTGCTGGCTTCCATGGTACGGGTCGTGCGCTTCTGCTGCGTCACGCCGACCAGCACGCCGAAACGCTCATCTTTGCTGTGCCACGAATACAGGGCCGAGGCCTGCGGGTCGATATCGTGGTGGGTATCGGAGGAGGTGCCCTCGAGCGTGACGAAGCCCGAGTTGGACTCCATGTCCAGCGGACGGCGGGTGTGCAGGATGACCGTGCCGCCGATGCCGCCTTCGTCGATGCGTGCTTCCGGCGACTTGAACAGCTCGGCGCTGGACAGCATGTTCGACGGCAGCAGGGTGTAGTTGAACGAACGGGTGGCTTCGTCGTTGGTTTCCGACGTGGCCACGTAGTTGCCATTCAACTGGGTCAGGGTCAGGTCCGGCGCAAGGCCGCGCACGCTGACACTCTTGCCTTCACCACCGCTGCGGGTGATGACCACGCCGGGCACGCGCTGCAGTGCGTCGGCCACGTTCTTGTCGGGGAACTTGCCTACGTCGTCGGCGGTGATCACTTCGACCACGGCGTTGGCATCGCGCTTCTGTTCCAGGCTCTTTTCGATGGCATAGCGGTAGCCGGTGACCTGGACGCTGTCCAGAGTCGTGGCGTCCTGCGAGCCGGTGGTCGTGGCCTGCTGCGCGGCGGCGCCTGCCGGAATGACGGCGGCAGCCAAGGCCAGCGCGACGGCCAGCGACAATGCGTCCTGGCCATGCGTACGTGTTGAATGCTTCATTCCCATCTCTCCCTCTCTCCTGGATTGATCCGGTGACGTGGCACGGACAACTTGAATCGATCTAATTTGAAGTGACATTGTCGCTATCGCCATGCAGTGGCAGTTGCACCGTACGCGTGGCCTGGTACGTCCTGTTGCCGCTCCCCCAACTCCCGGCCATCGCAATGTCGTCTTGGATCGATCTAAGCGATGGGCGGGCGTTTTTTAGCATGGGTCGCCCGTGGGCGCATGCTGCTCCGCAATATGGTACTGGCGTGGCGAAGGGATGACGGTTTGCTGAAACCAGTGAAATCGTTTTCGTGCGCAGGGGAGGGTGGGTCGGGAGGGCTGCGCCCTGCACCTGCTCGACGCCAAGGCCAAAGCCAAAGCCAGAACGGCTCCGGTTTTCTGTGGGTTAGGCGGGGCGGTGTCGGATTGCGGGGACGCCGTAAACCCGTCCATGGGGGCTTGGCCGCGGCATCCATGCCGCGGACACCCCGCAATCCGACACCGCCCCGCCTTCGACAGTTTCCCGGTGACGGTTGGATTGATCCTGGAACGACATGGGGTGCTGGGGTCAGATCCGTTTTCCTTTGGAAAACGGATCTGACCCCAATCGATTTCGTTATCCGACAGAGATTCATCCACGCATGGCGTGGATCCACAGATCGCGGAAATCTGTCGAAGGCGGGGTGGGTCCGGTTGCGGGGGTGTCCGCGGCATGGATGCCGCGGCCAAGCCCCCAGGGACGGGTTTACGGCGTCCCCCGCAACCGGACCCACCCCGCCATCCCACGGATAGTCGGCTTTTGCTGTTGCTTCGGCTTCGGCTTCGGCTTCGGCAGGTGCAGGGCGCAGCCCTGCCGAACACCCCCTCTCATGCTGCGCCGCAGAATGCATTCGGCTGAAGCCGCATGCTCTACTTGAATCGATCTAAATCCACGGTCTGGTGGGTCGGGCGTCATTCCAGGGGGAGCTCTCTGCGGGTCAGGGCAGGGCTCAGCGGAACGGTGCCGGACGGCCCCGGCCGTCTGCCTCCGCGTCATCGACTACAGGAACCCGACATGCGTCCAGTGCCGTCCGCTCCCGCCGTCCCATTGTCCTCCCGCCCGCTGGCGCGCCTGGCCTGTCTGCTGGCGCTTTCGGCCATGCCGATGCTGCTGCAGGCCGCACCGGCGGCGCTGGAACGCGAGGTCAACACCTTCATCGGCAGCAAGGACGACGGCAATACCTTCCCCGGCGCATCGGCACCGTTCGGCCTGATCCAGGTCAGCCCGATCGGCAGCCACTATTCGGGCTGGCGCTACGACGACGAGAAGATCCGCGGTTTCGGCCACTCCTTCATCTCTGGCGCCGGTTGCTGGGAGCAGGGCGGGCAGGTGTCGATCCTGCCGGTCACCGGCAGCATCGGTCCGGGCGGCGATTTCGATACTGCTGACGCCAAGAACTTCAACCACAAGACCTATGCCGCTTCGTACACGCATGACGGCGAGATCGGCCAGGCCGGCTATTACAAGGTGCGCCTGACCAGCTACGGCGGCATCGATGCCGAGGCCACCGCGCGTACACGTGCCGCGGCCGAGCGCTACACCTTCAGCCAGCGCCAGGGCGAGGGCCACGTGCTGGTCAATGTTGGCCAAGCCAATGAGCGCCATTCGGTGATCGGCAGCGTGGTCGATGTGGTCGGCGACCGCGTGGTCGAGGGCAAGCTGGTGACCAAGAGTTTCTGCGGCGGCCATCAGTACACCACCTGGTTCCGCATCGAGTTCGACCGCCCGTTCAAGGCGCATGGCACCTGGGGCGAGGGCGGCGGCCTGCCGGGTGCGCGCCACAGCATGGAAGGCGAACAGAAGCCGAATGGTGCCTGGCTCAGCTTCGACCTCGCCAAGGGCCAGTCGGTAACGGCGATCAGCGCGATATCGCATGTGGATGCCGAAGGCGCGCGTACCAACCTGCGCGCGGAAGGCATGCAGGGCGGCGCGCTGCTCGGTTTCGACCGGATGCGTGCGCTGTCCCAGCAGTCGTGGCGCGAGCAGCTGGGCCGGGTGCGCGTGCAGGGCGGCACCGCCGACGACCGCGCCGTGTTCTACAGCGCGGTCTACCACGCGCTGCTGCAGCCGATGACCGGCAACGACGCCGACGGCCGCTACCGCGGCTATGACGATGGCATCCACCGTGCCGACGGCTGGACCTACTACGAGTACTTCTCGCTGTGGGATACCTACCGCGCGCAGAACCAGTGGCTGGCGCTGACCCGCCCGGACGTGGCGCGCGACATCGGCCGTACCCTGCTGGCGATTGACGAGCAGGGCGGCTGGCTGCCGCGCTGGGGCTATGCCAACTTCGAGACCAACATCATGACCGGCGATCCGGTCACCCCGTTCATGGTCGACCTGTGGCGCTTTGGTGCGCTCAAGGGCCGTGAATCGCAGGCCTGGGATGCGCTGCGCCGCAATGCCTTCGGCACGCCGCCGCTGAACTCACGCATGGCCGGCCGTTCCGGCAACCCGACCTACCTGGACAAGGGCTATGTGGTCTACGACCGCGCGTTCCCGTCCAAGGGCATGGACGTCGATCCGCACCACGGCGGTTCGGCTACCTTGGAATACGCACTGGCCGACTGTGCGCTTTCGCAGATGGCCGATGGCCTCGGCCATGCGCAGGACGCGGCGACGCTGCGTGAGCGCGGCCGCAACTGGCGCAAGGTGTGGGACCCGCAGGTGCGCGACGCCGAGACCGGCTTTACCGGTTTCCCGCGCCCGCGCACCGAGGACGGCCAGTGGTACACCCCGGCCGATGGCCACTACAGCCCGCGCTCGCACCACGGTTTCCATGAGGGCACGGCGTGGCAGTACCAGTGGCTGGCGCAGCAGGACGTGCCGGGGCTGGTCGAAGCGATGCAGGGCCGCGAACAGGCCGGCCGCCGCCTCGACGCGTTCTTCGCCATGGACGCGCTGCAGGCCGATCCGCTCAATGCCGCCCGCAAGGAGTGGGTGGTCGGGCCGTACAGCTACTACAACCAGTTCCGCTACAACCCGAACAACGAGCCTGACCTGCACTCGCCGTGGCTGTACACGCTGATCGGCCAGCCGTGGAAGACCGCGGCCGTGGTGCGTGCCGCGCAGCAGTTGTTCACCAATGCGCCCAATGGCGTGACCGGCAACGACGACCTCGGCACGATGTCGGCCTGGTATCTCTTCAGCGCCATCGGCGTGTATCCGGCGGTGCCGGGCAGCGGCCAGTTCCTGCTGCACACCCCGCGCTTCAGCAAGGTGGAACTGGACATGGGCAATGGCCGGACGCTGCGCATCGACGCGCCGGGTGCCGATGGCCGCCGCCTGCAGTACGTTCAGGGCGTGCAGGTCGATGGCCAGGCGCATGCGCCGGTCTGGCTGGACTGGAACCAGCTGCAGCAGGGCCCGCGCCTGCAGTTCGCGCTTGACGCGAAGGCGCCGGAGCAGGGCTGGGGTACGGCGGTGAAGGACCTGCCGGTGTCCTGGTGCGCGGCACCGGGCAGCCAGCTGCGCTGAGCCGGACTGTGCCGTTCGCGGTGACCCAGCGAACGGCACGGCACGACACGGCCCTGATCCATTAGGCTTGAGCCTCCAGCGGAGTCCGGGAAGACGATGAACGACAACGGCAGCAGTCCCAGCAAGCGCGCCGGCAAGGCAGTGACGGTGACCGACATCGCGCGTGCCATCGGCGTGTCACGGGCGACCGTGTCGCTGGTGTTGCGCGGCAGCCCGCTGGTCAACGTCGATACCCGTGCCAAGGTCGAGGCCGAGCTGCGCCGGCAGCGCTATGTCTACAACCGCGCTGCCGCCAACCTGCGCCGGCGTACCTCGTCGAGCATCGCGCTGGTGATCAACGATCTTTCCAACCCGTTCTTCGCCGAATTCGCGTCCGGCGTGGACGAGGCGCTGGGCGGACGCGGCTACGTGACCCTGCTCGGCAGCACTGGCGAATCGCCGGAGCGCCAGCAGGCGGTGCTGTCCACGTTGATGGAGCACACCCCGGCCGGCCTGATCCTGTCGCCGGCCGAGGGCAGCGATACCGTGCAGTTGCGACAGACACTGGGTGCCAATGCCAACGTGCTGCTGTTCAACCGCGAACTGGAAGGCGCTGACTGGGATTTCCTGACCCTGGACAACCAGCACGGTGCCTATCTGGCCACGCGCCACCTGATCGAACGCGGCCATCGCCAGATCGCTTTCTTTGGCGGCCACGCCGCATCGAGCTCGTGCCACCAGCGCCGTGCCGGTTTCCAGCAGGCGCTGGCCGAAGCGGGCCTGTCGCTGCCGCCGGGCTGGATGATCGAGTCGGCGCCGAACCGCCTGGAAGCCGCGGCGCGCACCGATGAGCTGTTTGCCGACGGCCATCGCCCGAGTGCGGCGGTCTGCTACAACGACACCGTCGCGCTGGGCCTGATGCTGGGCTTGAATTCACGGGGCATCCGTCCGGGAGGTGACTTTGCCGTTACCGGCTTCGACGATATTTCCGAGGCTGCGGTGGCGGTGCCGCCGTTGACCACGCTCACCGCCGATCCGCGCGAGCGGGGCCGGCAAGCTGCGGCGCTGCTGCTGCAACGACTGGACGAACCGGACGCGCCGCCACGGCGCACGGTCGCGCCGGTGCAGTTGCGCATCCGCGAAAGCAGTGCCGCACGACCGAACTGATTTATTCCATACACCCCTTCCACGCAACAACGACCTTCCGCGCATCGAGGCGCGTACCGCATGCCGATCTCCGCAACGCCCCGTCCAACGGGATCTTCGGGCAACGCACCTGCCGTCACCAACGGCAAGGCGCTGGCCGTGGTCACCACGATCTTCTTCATGTGGGGCTTCCTGACCTGCCTCAATGACATCCTGATCCCGCACCTGAAGGCGGTGTTCGAGCTGAACTACGCCAAGGCGATGCTGGTGCAGTTCACCTTCTTCGGCACCTATTTCCTGATGTCGCTGCCGGCGGGTCGGCTGGTGGCGGCGCTGGGCTACAAGAAGGGCATCGTGGCCGGCCTGGTGATTGCCGGTATCGGTGCGCTGGGCTTCTGGCCGGCGGCCGAGCTGCGCGTTTATGGCGCCTTCCTGGGCGCACTGTTCGTTCTGGCCACCGGCATCACCGTGCTGCAGGTTGCTGCCAATCCCTACGTCGCGCTGCTGGGCCCGGAGCAGACCAGCTCCAGCCGCCTGACCCTGGCGCAGGCGCTGAACTCGCTGGGCACGGCCATCGCCCCGATCTTCGGCGGCATGCTGATCCTGTCCAACACGGTGAAGAGTGCCGATGACATCGCGGCACTGCCGGCCGCCGAACAGCTGGCCTACCGTGCCGCCGAGGCGCAGGCCGTGCAGGGCCCGTACGTGGGGCTGGCCGTTGCGCTGGTGCTGCTGGCGCTGTTCGTATACCTGTTCCGCCTGCCGGCACTGAGCGACGCCACCGAGCAGGCCGACCAGGGCCACCACCACAGCTACCTGGATGCGCTGCGCAAGCGCCACCTGCTGCTGGGTGTGCTGGGCGTCTTCTTCTACGTCGGTGCCGAAGTTTCGATCGGCAGCTTCCTGGTCAACTACCTGTCGATGCCCAACATCGGCGGCTTCAGCGAGCAGGAAGCCACGCATTACGTGTCGGCCTACTGGACGATGGCGATGATCGGCCGCTTCGCCGGCTCGGCGCTGCTGGCGCGCTTCTCGCCCAGCCGCCTGCTGGCGATCTTCGCGCTGGTCAACGTGGGGCTGCTGGTCACGACCATGCTGACCTCCGGCAACATCGCGCTGTACTCGGTGGTGGCGATCGGCCTGTTCAATTCGATCATGTTCCCGACCATCTTCGCGCTGAGCATCGAGCGCCTGGGCCCGCTGACCAACAAGGGTTCCAGCCTGCTGATCATGGCCATCGTCGGCGGTGCGGTGGTGCCGTACCTGCAGGGCGTGCTGGCCGACCACATCGGTGTGCAGGCCAGCTTCATCCTGCCGCTGCTGTGCTACGGCTACATCATTTTCTACGGACTGGTCGGCGCACGTACGCCGGCTTCCGCAACGCAGGGAGGCTGAGTCCGGAATGGGTTCCATCGTTTGCTTCGGCGAAATTTTGATCGATCTACTAGCGCAGCCGCCGGCCTCGGCCGATACGCCGCGGGCGTTCCTGCAGTACGCCGGCGGGGCGCCGGCCAACGTTGCCGTGGCCGCTGCGCGGCTGGGCGCGAAGACGCAGTTCGTCGGCATGCTCGGCCGTGACATGTTCGGTGACTTCCTGGCCGACAGCCTGGTCGAGCACGGCGTGGGCACGGATTACATCGTGCGTACCGATGCGGCGAAGACCGCGCTGGCCTTCGTCGCCCTCGACGCCAGTGGCGAGCGCAGCTTCAGCTTCTACCGCCCGCCAGCGGCAGACCTGCTGTTCCGTGACAGCGATTTCCAGGCCGCCTGCCTCGACAGCGCGCAGTGCTTCCACGTCTGCTCCAACAGCCTGACCGAGCCGGGCATCGCCGAGGCGACCTTTGCCGGCATGGACCGTGCACGTGCGGCCGGCGCGGTGGTCAGCCTCGATCTGAACCTGCGTCCCGCGCTGTGGCCGGCGAACGAGGATCCGACGCCGCGCCTGTGGCAGGCGCTGGAACGCGCCGATCTGGTGAAGCTGTCGCGCGAGGAACTGGACTACCTGGCCGCGCCGCTGGGCAGTGACGGCGAGGCGACGGTGCTGCGGCGCCTGCTGGCCGCGCAGGCGCGCTGGGTCATCGTCACCGACGGTGCTGCCACGCTGCACTGGTACACCCGCGACAACCACGGCACGGTCACCAGTTTCCGCGTGGCCACGGTCGACACCACGGCTGCTGGCGATGCCTTCGTCGGCGGCGTGCTGGTCGGCCTGCTGGAGCGCGGTGGGGCGGGCGCTGGTTTCGCTGCGTTCTGCCAGGACCCGGAGGCGATCACCGCCACGCTGCGTTTCGGCGCCGCCGTGGGGGCGCTGGCTGTTACCCGCAAGGGCGCGTTCGCCGCAATGCCCTCGCTCGATGAAGTGCAGCAGCTGCTGCAGGCACAGGACATTACCGCATGAGCACCTCGCCCGATTTCCGTTCGCCCGCGTTCCTGCGCGCGCACATCGCCGATACCATGGCGTTCTACCATCCGCGCTGCATCGATCCGGACGGCGGCTTCTTTCACTACTTCCGGGATGACGGCAGCGTCTACGATGCCAGCCACCGCCACCTGGTGAGCAGCACGCGCTTCGTCTTCAACTACGCGATGGCCTACCGCGAATTCGGCAATGCCGAGTACCGCGAGGCGGTCGAGCACGGCGTGCGCTACCTGCGCGAGGTGCACCGCAACCCGGCCACCGGTGGCTACGCCTGGACTCTGCGTGATGGCAAGGTCGAGGACGACATGAACCACTGCTACGGCGTGGCGTTCGTGCTGCTGGCCTACAGTTGCGCGCTGAAGGCCGGTGTCGAGCAGGCCCGCGAGTGGATGGACGAAACCTGGCAGCTGCTGGAAGCGCGCTTCTGGGAGCCACAGCACGGCCTGTACAAGGACGAGGCCGATGGCCAGTGGAACTTCACCGGCTATCGCGGCCAGAACGCCAACATGCACATGTGCGAGGCGATGCTGGCGGCGTTCGAGGCCAGTGGTGAGCAGCGCTATGTCGAGCGTGCGCTGCAGCTGGCCGACAACATGACCCGCCGCCAGGCGGCCAAGGCCGGCGGGCTGGTCTGGGAGCACTACGATGAGAACTGGGAGATCGACTGGGACTACAACCTGGACGACCCCAAGCACCTGTTCCGCCCGTGGGGCTTCCAGCCCGGCCACCAGACCGAATGGGCCAAGCTGTTGCTGATCCTCGATCGCCACGTGCAGGCCGACTGGCTGGTGCCGACCGCGCAGCACCTGTTCGATGTGGCTGTGGCGCGCAGCTGGGACGAGGCGCGCGGTGGCTTGTACTACGGTTTCGCACCGGAAACGCGCCGACAGGCGGGCATGGACGGTGCCCCGATCGGCGGCGACAGCTTCGTCTGCGACGACGACAAGTATTTCTGGGTGCAGGCCGAAACGCTGGCCACCGCCGCACTGATGGCCAAGTGCACCGGTGATGACCGCTACTGGCAGTGGTACGAGCGCATCTGGGCGTACTCGTGGGAGCACTTCGTCGACCATCAGTACGGCGCCTGGTTCCGCATCCTCGATGCCGACAACCGCAAGTACAGCGACGAGAAGAGCCCGGCCGGCAAGGTGGATTACCACACCATGGGTGCGTGCTACGAAGTGTTGAACGTGGTGCGTTGAAGATCGTTTGAATGCAGTAGTGCCAGGCCATGCCTGGCAATCCGGAATCGGTAGCGCCGGGCGACGCCCGGCGGAAAACAGGAGCTCCGCGTGCATCGTCTTTCCCTCGTTGTCCGTCTGCTCCTGCTGCTGATCGCAGTCTCCGCCTTCCCGGCAACTGCAGCCCCGCTGCAGGCGCGATGGGAATTCCGCATGCTGCCCGGCGATGCGCAGGGCGCCGCCCACCCGGGCCTGCAGCAGTGGCGTGCGGCGAAGGTGCCGGGCAGCGTGCACACCGACCTGCTCGCCCACGCGCTGATCCGCGATCCGTACGTCGGTGCGCCTGAGGCAGAGCTGCAATGGATCGGGCTGGCTGCCTGGGAGTACCGCGCCCGCTTCGACGTGGATGCGGCGACACTGGCCAAGCCCAATGCCGAGCTGCGCTTCGATGGGCTGGATACCTATGCCGAAGTCAGCCTCAACGGCAGGCCGCTGCTGCGCGCGGACAATGCGCACCGCACCTGGCGTGCGCGCGTGGAAGGGCGCCTGCGCGCGAGCGGCAATGAACTGCAGATCGTGTTCCGCTCACCGATCCGCACGCTGTTGCCGGGTGTGCAGGCGATGCCGCACAAGATCGCTGGCAATTACCCGTCGCCGTATGGCGATGAGCCGAAGGAAGCGATGGTCGGCAACTTCGCGCGCAAGCCGGCCTACCATTTCGGCTGGGACTGGGGCCCGCGCTATGTCACCGCCGGCCTGTGGCGCGGGGTCGACCTGCAGGCCTGGGATGCGCACCGCCTGACCGATCTTGCCGTGCGTACCGATGCGTTGAGCGCGGAGCAGGCGAGGCTGGCGGTATTGCTGCAGGTGGAGCAGGGTAACGCTGCCGGTTCTGCGGTGGTCCATGTCGATGTGCGCGATCCGCAGGGTCGCAGCGTGGCCCAGGTGCAGCGCACGGTGCTGCTGAAGCCCGGCCAGAACGCTGTCGAAGTACCGGTCGAACTGGCCAAGCCGCAGCGCTGGTGGCCGGTCGGCCACGGTGCACAGGACCGCTACACCGTGCAGGCCCGCCTGGACGGTGGCGCCGATGCAGCGCTGGTGCGCGAGCAGCGTATCGGCCTGCGCACGGTTGAACTGCGCCGCGAGGAAGACGGTAAGGGCGGGCAGGGCTTCGCTTTCGTCATCAACGGCGTGGAGATCTTCGCAAAGGGCGCCAACGTCATTCCGTTCGATGCCTTCCCCGCACGCGTCGATGCCGCGCGCCTGCGCCAGGTGCTGACCGCCGCACGCGACGCCAACATGAACATGCTGCGCAACTGGGGTGGCGGCTACTACGAGGACGATGCCTTCTTCGACATCGCCGACGAACTGGGCCTGCTGGTCTGGCAGGACTTCATGTTCGGTGGTGGCATGCAGCCGGGCTACGATCCGGCCTTCCGTGCCAGCGTGGTGGCCGAGGCACGCGACAATGTGCGCCGGCTGCGCCATCACCCCAGCATCGTGCTGTGGTGTGGCAACAACGAGGAAGAAACCGCCTGGAAGGACTGGGGCCACGGCCGCGACCTGAAGGCGGCCGACCCGGCGTTTGCCGAGAAGGTCTGGCAGGGCTATGTCGACCTGTTCGGCAATGATCTGCGTCAGGTAGTGAGTGAGGAGGGCCTGGGCGTGCCGTACTGGTCCAGCTCGCCCAGCAACGACCTTGACGAAAAGGCGAACGACTCGACCCGTGGCGACAAGCACTACTGGCAGGTCTGGGGCAATCCGGCGCTGCCGGTGCAGGCTTACCTGCGCGAGACGCCGCGCTTCATGTCCGAGTACGGCCTGCAGGCATGGCCGCCGTTGGCCACCGTGGACCAGATCGCCACCCGCGCCGAGCAGCGCATCGACAGCCCGGTGATCCGCGCGCACCAGAAATTCATGGCCGGCGAGGGCAACAGCCGCCTGCTGCACTACATCGAACTGGGCTACGGCACGCCGAAGGACTTCGAGGACTTCGTCTACCTCAGCCAGGTGATGCAGGCCGATGGCATCGCGCTGGCCGCGTTGCACCATCGCGCTTCGCGGCCGTACACCATGGGCTCGCTGTACTGGCAGCTCAACGACGTCTGGCCGGGTGCTTCATGGTCCAGCGTGGACTACTTCGGTCGCTGGAAGGCATTGCATTTTGCCGCGCGGCGCTTCTTCGCGCCGGTCACGCTGGCGGCATTGCGTGATGAGGGTAGTACGCGGGTGCGCCTGATCAATGATGGCGCTGCCGCAGATGCACGCTGGCGGCTGCGGGTGATGGATGTGGATGGCAAGGTGCTGCGTCGTCGCGAGGACGCGGTGACGTTGACGGCGGCGGGCGTCACCTCGATTGGTGATTTCCGCGATGCCGAGCTGCTGGCCAGTGCCGATCCGAAGCGCACGGTGGCCGTGTTCGAGCTGCTGCAGAACGGGGCGGTCAGTGCCCGCCAGATCGTCGGATTCGTCGAAGCCAAGGACCAGGTGTTGCCGCGGCAGAAGCTGAAGGCCACCTTGTCCATCGAAGGCGATCACTACCGTCTGCGCCTGGAAAGCGCGACTTACGTGCGCGCGACGTGGATCGATTTCGGCGCGCTGGATGTGCAGATCGAAGACAACCTGCTGGACCTGCTGCCGGGCGAGACCCGGGACATTGCGGTGCGCGGCCCGGTGGACCTGACTGCCCTGCGCGAAGCAATGAAGCTGAAGACCCTCAACGATCGTTGAGGGCGGCGTATCCCGCATTGGCAGGTGCCAACCTTGGTTGGCACACCCCGAACATGCCAACCAAGGCAGGCATCTACCAGAAGCGGAGACGGGTAGGTGCGGACCGTTGGTCCGCCCACCTCGATCGTTGAGGGCGGCACATCCTGTTTTGGTAGGTGCCAACCTTGGTTGGCACACCCCGAACATGCCAACCAAAGTTGGCATCTACCAGAAGCGGAGACGGGTAGGTGCGGACCGTTGGTCCGCACACCTCGATCGTTGAGGGCGGCACATCCTGTTTTGGTAGGTGCCAACCTTGGTTGGCACACACCGAACATGCCAACCAAGGTTGGCATCTACCAGAAGCGGAGACGGGCAGCTGCGGACCGTTGGTCCGCACACCTTGATCGTTGAGGGCGGCACATCCTGTTTTGGTAGGTGCCAACCTTGGTTGGCACACCCCGAACATGCCAACCAAGGTTGGCATCTACCAGACGCGGAGACGGGTAGGTGCGGACCGTTGGTCCGCACACCTCGATCGTTGAGGGCGGCGTATCCCGCATTGGCAGGTGCCAACCTTGGTTGGCACACACCGAACATGCCAACCAAGGTTGGCATCCACCAGACGCGGAGACGGGTAGGTGCGGACCGTTGGTCCGCACACATCTCTTCTTTACAGCTGGATCTGCTGGAAGTTCTCGACCCGCTCGTGGCCGTTGGCGGCCTGGCCGATGCGCGGCATCGGGTAATCATCCAGGCGATCGATCAGGCGGGTCTGCAGGCCGGCTTCGCGGGCGGCGTCCAATTCCTCCACCACATCGGACAGGAACAGGATCTCGCCGGCCGGCACGCCGATCGCCTGCACGATGCGGCGGTAGCTGTCGGCCTCGCGCTTGCCACCGATCTCGGTATCGAACCAGCCCGACACCAGCGGGCTGAGGTCACCGGCATCGCTGAAACCGAAGAACAGCTTCTGCGCCGGCACCGAGCCGGAGGAGTACACGTACAGCGGTAGGCCGGCGGCATGCCAGCCTTTCAGCACCGGCGCCACTTCCGGGTAGAAGTGCGCGGTGTAGTCGCCGCGGCGGTAGCCTTCATCCCAGATCAGGCCCTGCAGCGCCTTCAGCGCGGTGTGCTTGCGGTCCTGGTCGATCCAGCCCTGCAGCGTCTCGGCCACCAGGCTGTCCTGGCAGGCGCCGCCGATCTCGGTAGCCACCGCGTCCAGCCAGCGGCGGACCTCCGGCTGCTGGCCATGTTCGGCGACGAACGCCGGCAAGGCCTTGCGGGCATAGGGGAACAGCACGTTCTTGACGAACGAGATGCTGCTGGTAGTGCCTTCGATGTCGGTCAGGATGACGCGGGGCTGCATGGATCAGGACGCCTGGGTAGGTACGTAACGGGGGAACTTCTGCGCGATGTCGGTGCCGGTGAAATGACCCACCCAGCCGTCCGGCTCGGTGAAGAAGCGGATCGCCACGAAGCTCGGTTCATCGCCCATGTCGAACCAGTGGGTGGTGCCATCGGGCACGGCGATCAGGTCGTCCTTCACGCACTCGATCTCATAGACCTTGTCACCCACGTGCAGGGTGAACAGGCCGGAGCCTGCGACGAAGAAGCGCACCTCGTCTTCCTTGTGGAAGTGTTCGTCGAGGAACTTCTTCCGCAGCTCGGCGCGGTTCGGGTTGTCCGGGGCGATCGAGGCCACGTCCACGCTCTTGAAGCCGCGCTCGGCGACCAGGCGGTCGATGTCCGCGCGGTAGGCGGCGAACACTTCCTCCTGGCTGGCGCCGGGCGCAACCGGTGCGGTGGCCTGCCAGCGCTCGAAGGTGACGCCGATCTTCTGCAGTTCGGCAGCGATGACCGCGCCGTCCTGGGTGTCCAGCAGCGGCGATTCGGGGCGGGTGTCGTCGTAGATGCGCAGTCGGCTCATGGCGGCAGCTTGAACGTCTCGGGGGGAAGACAGGGTATCAGGGTGGGGGCGAGGTGCAGATTCCGGATCGGCATCTGCACCTGCGCGCGGGTTCAGCCGCGCAGCCTGCGCAGTTCCAGTTCGCAGTGGAACAGGAATTCGAAGGCTTCCAGATGACGGCGCGCCTCGGCCATGTCACGGCCCCAGGCGTACAGGCCGTGGCCGTCGATCAGGTAGCCCCACAGGTTCTGGCGGTCGAGCAGATCATCGACCTGCTTCGAAAGCACGTTCATGTCCTGGGTGTTGGCGAACACCGGTACGTTGATGGCCATCTCGTGGGTGCTGTTGCCGGCGAAGGCCTTCAGCAGTTCGTAGCCTTCCAGGTGCACATGACCCTGCGGCGCGTACAGGCGCGAGGCAATGGTCTGCACCGGCGAATGGGTGTGCAGTACGCAGCCGATTTCCGGGAAGCGGCGGTACAGCTGGGTGTGCAGCAGGGTCTCGGCGGAGGGGCGCAGCGGGCGGCCCACGGCCTTGCCATCGAAGTCCACCACCATGATGTCGTCCTCGATCAGGCGGCCCTTGTCCTTGCCCGAGACGGTGATCGCGGCGTGGCGGTCATCCAGGCGGTGGGAGAAGTTGCTGCTGGTGGCCGGGGTCCAGCCGGCCTGGGCCAGTTCGCGGACGTTGTCGATCAGCAGCTGGGCCAGTTCGCCCAGGCGGGCGGTGTCGTAGGGGAAGGTGGTGGTGTCCATGGACGGCATTTTACGTGATCCGGCCCGATGCTGGGCCCGCGCGGCGACCGCCTGCCTGCTGCGTGGGCAACGCGAAGCGGCGTGCTGGCAGGCGGCGCGCAGGGGGTGGATCGAGGCAAGCACAGCGCTGGCTGAATGGGGAGGGCAGCGCTCCCGCTGGAAGCGATTCCGGTCGTGGACAGCCCTCTTGCCGCGAAACATCATCGGATTGCCGCAGAAGTTCCGGCGAGCGCCAAGGAAAGGAGTACTTCGATGATCGCGCGCGCGATGGGGATGATGGGGGCGATTGGCATCATGCTTGCCAGCAGTGGCTGCACGATGGAATGGGTGAAGATGGATGCGGGTGCGCGGTCATTCGGCCCCGCCCATTCGAGTTGCAGGGCGCAGGCCGACGATCACTGGCCGGTCAGGAATGAAGTGGCCACGCGCACCGTCTACGAAGACCGCAAGGTGCCCTGCAGGCTTGATGAAGTCTGCGCCATTGACGGCAAGTACAACATGGTACCCATGCCGAAAGAGGAGAGTTACATCGTGGACGTCAACGCGTCCGACCGCAGCAGCGAGTTCAATGCCTGCATGGCCGGTGCCGGCTGGCAGCAGCAGCTCATCTGGTTCAATCGCCGCTAGGCGGGGCCGGCGCAGCGGACGACAGCGGCTCGACCGGTTGCTGCTCAACGGACTCGAGGCAACAGTGGCCAGCGGAGAATGACCTAGCTATGCGAACCGTTCAGGGGTTGAGGCTGGAGACGAGCAGGGGGGCAGGACAAGAACACGTACGACGTGGACGGAAAGTACGAGCGCGTGCTGCGACCGGAAATCGAGAAGGATGATGGAGATGGCTACGTGTATGCGACTGGCCGTGGCTGCGGGGCTTGCGCTGTTGACCAGAGGTTGTGCGACCGAATGGGCACGCTTCAGTGATCATGCTGATCCGCTGGAAGAGTCGCGGTGGCGCTGCAGGGCAGAGGCCAACGAGAAGTGGCCGGATAAGATGGACGTTGTCGAGCGCACCGAGGAGATCGAGGTGCTGACGGTCTGCAAGGAAGGCGAGACATGCGACGTGGATGGCAAATACAAGAAGATGCTGATGCCAAAGACCGAGCGCTACACCGTGGACGTCAACTCCAACGGTAACCATGAGTACTTCATGGGTTGCATGGGCGGCGCCGGTTGGATACAGAAGACCATCTGGTTTGGTCGCAGGTGATTCTCATCCGATCGCCGGCACAATCACGGTACAGATGATATCCACGCATGGCGTGGATCCACCGGACGCGCCGGGAGAGTGTCGAAGGTGGGGAGGGGTGAGGTTGCGGGGGCGTGAGCCGCATGGATGCGGCGACCGAGCTTACAGGGATGTACTTGCAGCGCCCCCCGCAATCTCGCCCCTCCCCGCCAAACCCTCAGACCCGCTGTTGCCGTTGCCGTTGCTCCGGCTTCAAAGGCGGGTGCAGGGCCGCAGGCCCTGCAATCCCTTTACTTCACCCGCAGGCGGCTGTGCCGGAACCCGTAGCAGAAATAGATCACGAAACCGACGAACGTCCACACCCCCATCAGCATCCAGTTGTGCATCGTCATCGCCGACAGCAGGGCAAGGCAACTCAGCACGCCCAGGCTGCAGATCAGCCACGCCATCGGCATGCGGAACGGGCGAGGCAGGTCCGGCTGGGTACGGCGCAGGATCAGCACGCCGGCGCAGACTGCGGCGAACGCGATCAGCGTGCCCATCGAGGTCAGCTCGCCGAGGATGTCCAGCGGGAACAGCGCCGCCAGCAGCGCGATGCCGATGCCGGTGATCACGGTGTTGATGTGCGGAGTGCGGTACTTCGGGTGGATCCTGGTGAACACCGGCGGCAGCAGGCCGTCGCGGCCCATGATCATGAAGATGCGCGGCTGGCCGATGATCATCACCAGCACCACCGAGGACAGGCCGACCAGCGCGCCGACCTCGACCACCCAGCGCAGCCAGCCCAGCTGCGGATGCGCGGCCACGGCAGTCACCACCGGCTCGTCGGTGCCGAGCAGCTGGAACGGCACCAGGCCGGTCATCACCGCAGCCATCGCGATGTAGAGCACGGTGCAGATCACCAGCGACAGCATCATGCCGAACGGCATGTCACGCTGCGGATTCTTCGATTCCTGCGCCGCCACCGACACCGCTTCGAAACCGATGTAGGCGAAGAACACCATCGCCGCGCCACGCAGCACGCCTTCCATGCCGTACTTGCCGGGGCCTTCGTTGGCCGGGATGAAGGGCGTCCAGTTGCTGGTGTCCACGTACTTCCAGCCGACCACGATGACCAGCAGGATCAGGCCGGTCTTCAGCACGACCATTGCCATGTTCATCGCCGAGGACTTGCTGATGCCGACGTAGCACAGCCAGGTCAGCAGCAGTACCAGCGCGGCGGCCGGCAGGTTGGCGATCGCGCCGGTGGGGCGCAGCTGTGCATCGAGCGGGGCGCTGACCAGCGCCGCCGGTAGATGGATGTCGAACTGGCTGAGCAGGCTGAGGAAATAGCCGGTCCAGCTGACTGCGACCGCCGAGGCGGACACGCCGTACTCGAGCACCAGCATCCAGCCGATGAACCAGGCCGAGAGCTCGCCGAAGGTGGCGTAGGTGTAGGTGTAGGCGCTGCCGGAGACCGGCACCATCGAGGCGAATTCGGCATAGGCCAGCGCGCAGAAGGCGCAGCAGATGGCGGCCAGTACGAAGGACAGCATGATGGCCGGGCCGGCGTGGTTGGCGGCGGCCTGGCCGGTGATGACGAAGATGCCGCCGCCGATCACCGCGCCGATACCGAGGGCAGTCAGGCCCCAGGGGCCGAGGTGGCGGCGCAGGCTCAGGCCGTTGGCCTCTTCATGGGCGGCATGCGGGTGCTTGGTGGCCCACAGTTGCTTGAACATGTGTGGTGGTCTTGTCGAAGCGCGCCACGGGCGGCGCGCGGGGAAAACGGACGGGCCGGCGCGAGGCCGGCCCGTAGGCGGATCAGGGCGACTTGGCAAGCTTGCTGTTGCGGATGCCGTAGCCCAGGTAGATCAGCAGGCCGAGCAGGGTCCAGCCAACGAACAGGTGCCAATGCACCACGAACGCCTGCCAGAACAGGAACAGGCAGGTGGCAGCGCCGAGCGGGCAGATGATCCAGACCATCGGCACGCGGAACGGGCGGTGCAGGTCCGGCTTGGTATAGCGCAGCACCAGCACGCCGACGCAGACGGTGGCGAAGGCCAGCAGGGTGCCCATCGAGACGAGTTCGCCGAGCACGTTCAGCGGCACCAGGCCGGCCAGCGCGGCAGCGATCACGCCGACCACGATGGTGGCGACGTACGGGGTGCGGAAGCGGGCGTGGACCTTGCCGAAGAACTTCGGCAGCAGGCCGTCGCGGGAGATGGTGTAGGCGATGCGGGTCTGGCCCATCATCATCACCAGCACCACCGAGGACAGGCCGGCGATGGCGCCGATTTCCACGAACGTCTTCAGCCAGGACAGGGTCGGGTAGGGCTCCAGCGCGGTGGCCACCGGCTTGTCGGTGCCCAGCAGGTGGTACGGCATCATGCCGGTCAGTACCGCGCAGACGATGATGTAGACGATCGTGCACACCGCCAGCGAGCCGAGCAGGCCGATCGGCATGTTGCGCTGTGGGTCCTTGGTTTCACCGGCGGCGGTGGAGACCGCGTCGAAGCCGATGTAGGCGAAGAACACGATGGTGGCGGCGCGGAAGATGCCGCTCCAGCCGAACTCACCCGGCACGCCGGTGTTTTCCGGGATGAACGGCTGCCAGTTGGCCGGGTCGATATGGGCCGCGCCGATGCCGATGAACAGGCAGATGACGGTGACCTTGATTGCCACGATGATGGCGTTGACGAAGGCCGACTGGGTCACGCCCACGTACAGCAGGCCGGACACCGCCGCCACGATCAGCACCGCCGGCAGGTTGAACAGCTTGCCGGAGGAGACGAACTCGCTGCCGGTCCAGGCGATGGGCGCGGCGCTGAGCAGGTCCGGGAACGGCATGTGCAAGGTGGTGGTGATGAAGCTGATCAGGTACGCCGACCAGCCCACCGCGACCGAGGCCGAGGCGAACAGGTACTCCAGCACCAGGCACCAGCCGATGAACCAGGCCATGCCTTCGCCCAGGGTGGCGTAGGAGTACGAGTAGGCACTGCCGGAGACCGGCATCATCGCCGCGAACTCGGCGTAGCACAGGCCCGCCAGGGCACAGGCGAAACCGGCCAGCACGAACGAAAGCATCACCGCCGGGCCGGCATGGTTGGCCGCGGCCTGGCCGGTCAGCACGAAGATACCAGCGCCGATCACCGCACCCACGCCAAGCAGGATGAGGTGTTTAGCCGTGAGGGTCCGTTTCAGCGTGGCTTCGCCGTCCAGGCTGCCTTCGATGGGTTCGCCGGCATCGACGTGCCCGGCCGGTTCAACCGGCTTGACCCTCAACAGAGCTTTCAGCATGCAGTACTTCCTAGTGATCGGATGGGGTGGGCCGCCGATACGTTGCCGGCAACCCTGGAATGGTGAAGGCCGCGCGAACGGCCCGCTGTACCTTAGCCAAAGCTGAAGCCAACGCACAAGCGCAATCGCAACAATGAACGGCGATAATGAGCAGTATTTTTCCAGACCGCCCCCATTCATGCGCCAGACCGCCGAAACCCTTGCCGTGCTTGACGATCGCTTGCGTGGCCTGCTGCGGGACTATGCCCGCCGTGAGCCTGCCCACGACGCACTGGCTGCCGAATTCGGCACATTGCTGGACGATCCGGAAGATCCGTTCCGCCGCGAGCGCCTGGCCGGCCACTTCACCGCCAGCTGCTGGCTGGTCAGTGCCGATGGCCAGCGCCTGCTGCTGACCCACCACCGCAAGCTGCAACGCTGGCTGCAGCTGGGCGGCCACGCCGACGGCGACCGTGACCTGGCCCAGGTGGCGCTGAAGGAGGCCGAAGAGGAGTCGGGCCTGAGCGGCCTGGTGCTGGAAGACCCGGCGATCTTCGATCTGGACAAGCACTGGATCCCGGAGCGCAAGGACGTGCCGGGGCACTGGCACTACGACGTGCGTTTCGTAATCCGCGCGCTGGGTGGCGAAGCCTTCGTGCTCAGCGAGGAGTCACTTGACCTGGCATGGCGGCCGGTGACCGAAGTCGTGTCCGATCCGGAATCGGACGAGTCCATGCAGCGCATGGCGCGCCGGTGGCTGGCACGTTGAGGTAAAAAGGGGACGGAGGGGATTAAGTCGTTTATAGCGCATGTGCCGCAAACGACTTAATCCCCTCCGTCCCCTTTTTTCAATACAGGATGCGCGTCCGCAGCGTGCCCGGAATCGCGGCCAGTTCGTCGCGCACGGCGGCGGCCTGTGCCTCGCTGGCGGTGATGTCGATCACCACGTAGCCCACCTTCGGGTCGGTGCGCAGGAACTGGCCGTCGATGTTGACGTTGTGTCGCGAGAAGATCTCGTTGACCTTGGACAGCACGCCCGGCACGTTCTGGTGGATGTGCAGCAGGCGCAGGCTGTCTTCGTGTTCGGGCAGGGTCACTTCCGGGAAGTTGACCGCCGACAGGGTGCTGCCGTTGTCGCTGTAGCGCACCAGCTTGGCCGCCACCTCCACGCCGATGTTGTCCTGCGCCTCCAGCGTGCTGCCGCCCACGTGCGGGGTCAGGATCACATTGTCGTGGCGGGTCAGCGGCGATTCGAAGATATCGCCATTGCCCTTCGGCTCGACCGGGAACACGTCCAGCGCGGCGCCACCGACGTGGCCGCTGGCCAGCGCCGCGTCCAGCGCATCGATGTCGACCACGGTGCCGCGCGCGGCGTTGATCAGGTGCGCGCCCTTGCGCATCTTCGCCAGCTCGGTGCTGCCGATCATCCACTGCGTGGCCGGGGTCTCCGGCACATGCAGGGTGACGATGTCGGCGCGGGCCAGCAGGTCGTCCAGGCTGGCCGCAGCACGCGCATTGCCCAGCGCCAGCTTGGTTTCCACGTCGTGGAAGATCACCTGCATGCCCAGCGATTCGGCCAGCACGCCGACCTGGGTGCCGATGTGGCCATAGCCGATGATGCCCAGGGTCTTGCCACGCACCTCATGGCTGCCGCTGGCCGACTTCGACCAGCCGCCGCGATGGCACTCGGCATTCTTCTGCGGAATGCCACGGGTCAGCATGATCGCCTCGGCAATGACCAGCTCGGCCACGCTGCGGGTGTTGGAATAGGGCGCGTTGAACACCGGGATGCCGGCCAGCTCGGCCGCGTCCAGGTCGACCTGGTTGGTGCCGATGCAGAAGCAGCCCACCGCGATCAGGCGCTTGGCCTCGGCCAGCACCTCGGCGCTGAGCTGGGTGCGCGAGCGGATGCCGACGATGTGCGCCTCGGCGATGCGCGCCTTCAGTTCGTCCTCGGGCAGCGCCTTGGTGTGCGCCTCGATCTGGCTGTAGCCGGCGGCGCTGAACACCTCCACGGCGGTCTGGCTGACCCCCTCCAGCAACAGCACGCGGATATCCTGCTTGGGGAACGAGGTCTTCTTCGGCGACATGGGGCGACACGGCCAGTGGGACAGGGGCTGACCACTATGCCAGATCGAAGCGCCCATGGTGCAGTGCGCAATTGGTTGCATCCGTAGCTATCTGCAGCGCGGCGGGGCTGGACGCTGGCGCGTGCCGCTGGCACGCTTGCCCGTTCTTCACGCCCCGCGCTGGACCGTCATGACCGATTCCCGCATTGCCTCGCTGCAGCAGGCCTGTCCCGGCCTGAAGCTGAAGACCGACCCGGCCGACCTGGAGCACTACGGGCGCGACTGGACCCGGCGCTGGACGCCGGCGCCGCTGGCGATCGCACTGCCGGCCACGGTCGAGGAAGTGCAGGCGGTGATGCGCTGGAGTGCAGGCGAGGGCGTGGCCGTGGTGCCGTCCGGCGGCCGTACCGGCCTCTCCGGTGGCGCGGTGGCTGCCAACGGCGAGCTGGTGCTCAGCCTGGAACGGATGAACAAGGCGCTGGCCTACGACGCGGTCGATCGCACCCTGGTGGTGCAGGCCGGCATGCCGCTGGAGGCCGTGCACAACGCCGCGCTGGACCACGGCCTGATCTACCCGGTGGATTTCGCCGCGCGTGGTTCCTGCACGATCGGCGGCAACATCGCCACCAATGCCGGTGGCATCCGCGTGATCCGTTACGGCAACACCCGCGAGTGGATCGCCGGGCTGAAGGTGGTCACCGCCAGTGGCGAGTTGCTGGAGCTCAACAAGGGCCTGATCAAGAACTCCAGCGGCTATGACTTCCGCCAGCTGCTGATCGGTTCGGAAGGCACGCTGGGCGTGATCGTCGAAGCGACGGTGAAGCTGACCGATCCGCCGCCGGCCAGCAACGTGATGCTGCTGGCGCTGCCCAGCTTCGAAGTGCTGATGCAGGTATTCGCCGCGTTCCGCGCACGGCTGCAGCTGCAGGCCTTCGAATTCTTCACTGATCGCGCGCTGGAGCACGTGCTGGCGCATGGTGCGCAGGCACCGTTCGACGAGGTGCACCCGTATTACGTGGTCACCGAGTTCGCCGCCAACGACGAAGCGCAGGAAGCGGCGGCGATGGCGGCCTTCGAGGACTGCATGGGCAACGGCTGGGTCAGCGACGGCGTGATCAGTGCCAGCGATGCCCAGGCCGCCCAGTTGTGGCGCCTGCGCGAAGGCATCACCGAATCGCTGGCGCGCTACAAGCCCTACAAGAACGACGTCTCGGTGCGGATCTCGGCGATGCCGGCGTTCCTGGCCGAGACCCAGGCATTGATCGGGCAGGCCTACCCGCACTTCGATGTGGTGTGGTTCGGTCATATCGGTGACGGCAACCTGCACATCAACGTGCTCAAGCCCGATGACACCAGCGACGCCGATTTCGTGGCGCAGTGCGAGCATGTGACCAAGCTGCTGGCGCAGGTGCTGGCCCGGTTCGATGGCAGCATCTCGGCTGAACACGGCATCGGCCTGGTCAAGAAGGGCTACCTGGACAGCACCCGCGGCCCGGCCGAGATCGCCCTGATGAAGGCGGTCAAACGTGCGTTCGATCCCCAAGCGCGGCTGAATCCCGGCAAGCTGTTCGACGTTTGAGCCGGGCAAATCCTTCACGCACCCGTTACGCTCCACGCATCCTCACAACCGGCTTCGAACCGATGACCCGTCCGCTTCTGCTGCTCGCCCTGCTGTCCCTGCCGCTGGCCGGCTTCGCTTCCAGCTTCGCCGGCACCTCGGCCGGTTCCGCCACCGGTGCATCGTCGGGCTCTTCGGCCAGCAGCTCGGGCGACGACAAGGTGGTGCAGGCCGCACGCGACGATGCCGCCGCGTTCATCGCCAGCGACGGCCAGATCCGTGGCGCCCGCCTGCAGGCCGCGCTGGTCCACCTGCGTGAGCAGAGCGCTGCCGCGCAGCAGCAGAGCGACCTGGAACTGGCCCGCGCGCTGCTGGCGCGTTGATCCCGGGTAGTGCCGGCCGCTGGCTGGCAACGCCATGACATCTGCACGGAACGCAGCCAGGCATGGCCTGGCTCTACTGCTGGCCGTTCCGGCCGCACATGCCAGCAGCGACCTGCGCCTGGATCCGGAAGGGCTGAGCCCTGCACAGCAGCAGGTGGCGATGCAGACCCTGGCCGACGTGCAGTCCCTGCTGCCAGATGGCCTGCTGCGCTCACTGCCAGCACACGTGCAGGTGCGCTGGAGCGACCACCTGCCGGCCGATGTGCACGGTCGCGCTTTCGCCGGCCGCATCGACCTGCGTCGCGAGCTGCTGGATGATGCCGTGCCCGGCGCACGCCGTGCACGACGCAGCGCGCTGGTGCATGAACTGACCCATGTTGCAGACCGTAGCGGCGCGAACTGGTCGCGCAGTGCGCGCTGGCGCGACCTGGCCGGATGGCAGCGCAAGCCCTGGCATCTCGGCCGTGGTGGCAACGACTTCCGTGACCGTAGTCCGGATGCCTATGAACTGAAGGATCCGGCCGAGTACCTGGCAGTGAACGCCGAGCATTTCGTGCTCGACAGCGAGTTTGCCTGCCGGCGCCCGGCGCTGGCGCAGTGGTACCAGGCCCATTTCGGAACCCCGCCATCGCTGCCGCAGTCGCACTGCGCGGCCACGTTGCCATTGCTGCAGGCCGAATCGGAAGAGGGTGCGGCATCGCTGCTGCAGCTCGATCCTTCGCGCGTCTACGCCGTGGACTACCTGTTCGCCGAAGGCAGTGCGCAGCCGATGAGCCGCTGGGGGCACAGCATGCTGCGGCTGGTGATCTGCCGGCCGGGCCGTGCGCCGGGGCCGGACTGCCGCCTGGACCTGGAGCACCACCGCGTGCTGTCGTTCCGCGCATTCGTGGGTGATGTGCAGATTTCCAACTGGCGTGGCCTGACCGGCGGCTATCCCTCGCGGCTGTTCGTGCTGCCGCTGCAGCAGGTGGTGGACGAGTACACCAAGGTGGAACTGCGTGGGTTGCAGTCGCTGCCGTTGCAGTTGTCGCCCGGCGAGATCGCCGGCCTGCTCGAGCGCACTGCACAGGTGCACTGGAGCTACGACGGGCGCTATTACTTCGTCAGCAACAACTGCGCGGTGGAAACCGCAAAGCTGCTGCAGGCGGGCGTGCCGCGCCTGGGGGAGGCCGGGCTGGCCCAGCTGAGTCCGCGCGGGTTGAAGCGTCGGCTGGCGCGATTGCAGGTACTGGATGAGCAGGTGCTGGCTGATCGGGATTCCGCGCAGGCGCAGGGCTACTACTTCGCCTCGGCACGCGACCATTACCAGCAGTTGTTCGATGTGGCGGCTTCGCAGCTGGATCTGCCGGTGCGCGATGTGCGCGCCTGGCTGAAGCTGCCCGCACAGCAGCGTGCGCCCTGGCTGCTGCAGGGTGACCTGCGTGCCAGCGCCGGGCTGCTGCTGCTGGAACAGGCTGCGCAACGCCGCGCCGAACTGCGCGCGCGCGATGTGCTGAAACGGCGCCTGCTGGCGGCACCGGACAGTGCCGAGACGCGCGGCCTGCGCCAGCTGCTGGAGCAGGGTGGGCAATGGCTGCGCCCGGGTACGCTGCTGGTCGACGATGGCTACGGGTTGCCGCTTGCCGATGAGCAGGCGCTGTTGTCCGAGGTCGTGGCCACCGCCAGTGCGCAGGCGGTGCCGGCGTGGCAGGCGCTGCGCGTACAGCTGCGCCAGACGCTGCCGGCGCCGCAGCGCGACGAAATGGATGCGATCGACGCCAATCTGACCACACTCGGCGCGCACCTGCGCGAACAGGCCAGGCTGCCGGCTACTGGCGCGGAAGCTCGATGACGAAGCGGCTGCCGCCGGCGCTGCCGGGCGTGCAGTAGACGCGCCCGCCATGTGCATCGGCGATGGCCTTGACCACCGCCAGGCCCAGCCCGCTGCCGCCGCCCTGGCGCGAGCGCGAGCCGTCGGCGCGCATGAACGGAGTGAAGATGTCGGTGTGAAGTTCCGGGTCGATGCCCGGGCCTTCGTCCTCGATCGCCACCTGCACGTGTCCGGGCGTGTCGTGCACGGCAATCCGCACCTTGCCCGGGCTGGCGTAGCGACGCGCATTCTCCAGCAGTGCCAGCAGGGCCTGGCGCAAGCGTGTCGGGTCACAGTGCGCGTTGTGTTCCTCGCGGCTGGTTTCCAGCTCCAGCACGAAGCCGGCGGCGCGGAACTGCGGGTCGACCAGGGTCATCACCGAATGCACTTCGGCCACCACGTCGGTGCGCGCGCGGCGTACGTCCAACCGCGCGTTGTCGGACAGGCTCAACACGCGCAGATCCTCGATCAGGCGTGAGAGGCCTTCGACCTGTGCCAGCAGGCTGCGGAACTGGGATTCGTCTGGCTGGAACACGCCCTCGGCCAGCCCCTGCAGGCGACCACGCAGGATCGTCACCGGAGTCCTTAGTTCATGGGCAATGGCCGCATGCCACATCGCGCGCTCGCTCTCCATGTGCTGCAGGCGGCGCGCCATCGCATTGAAATCCTCGACCAGGGTGGCCACTTCGCCGGGCGAGTTTTCCTGGGCGCTGGCGCGCGCACCGAGGTCGCCGCCGGCAAGCGCGCGCACGCTGTCGACCAGCGAATTCAACGGCGACAGGATGCGGTGGGCAAGGCGGAACGAGGCGGCGATGGCCAGTGCCAGGCCGGTCAGGATCACCCCGACCATCCATGCCAGCTCCGGCCCGGTCGGCAGCCAGCTTTCCGGCTCTTCGGCACTGCCGGGGAAGAACTCGACCAGCACCGCGTACAGCAGCCACGATGACAGGATCATCATCACGATGACGCCGATCACCATCAGCGACATCGAGACGATGATGTGGCGACTGAGCCCGGAGCGGCGCAGGCCGGCCATCAGCGGTCGGCCATCAACCGGTAGCCGACACCGCGCACGCTGGCCGGAACATTGACCATGCCCACTTCATCCAGCTTGCGGCGCAGCTTGCTGACATGGCTGTCGACCGTGCGCTCCAGCGCCTCGCTTTCCGGCAGGCATTCGTGCATCAGTTCGCTGCGGCTGAAGATGCGGGTCGGCGCCAGCGCCATGCAGTGCAGCAGCTTGAACTCGGTGAGGGTGAGCAGCACTTCGTGGCTGTAGCCGTCGCCTTCCACATGCACGGCATGGGTGGCCGAGTCGATCAGCAACGGGCCCGCGCGCAGTGCGGTCGGTGCGTCCACGCGCGAGCCACGCAGCGTACGCCGCAGCACGGCGCGCACGCGCGCTGCCACTTCGGCTGGATTGAACGGCTTGACCACGTAGTCGTCGGCGCCCATGCGCAGCGCAGTCAGCTTGTCCAGGTCCTGGTCCAGCGCGGTCAGCATGATCACCGGCGTTTCGCCGCGCTGGCGCAGCTGGGTCAGTACGCTCCAGCCATCCAGCCGCGGCAGTTGTACGTCGAGCAGGACCAGGTCGGGGCGGGCGCTGCGGTGCAGGTCCAGTGCACTGTGGCCATCGGCGGCACGCAGGGTGCGTAGTCCTTCGCGTTCCAGGTAGGCGGTAAGAATATCGGCGATCTCGGCCTCATCCTCGACGATCAGGACGAGGGCGGCGAGGGCAGGGGAGGCATGCATGCAGGGGCGGGGCCTTAAGGTGCTTGCCTCCATCGTATCTCCACAGTTCCTCCATCGAAACCCCATCATCGCCCCGCAGACTGCACGCTTCAGAACCTATCAGCCGCCCGCGCGGCATTGTGCACAGCAATGAGAACCTTCAGGACTCCGGTCGCGTTGATCGCGGCCCTCGCCCTGGCCATGACGGCCTGCTCCGCCCCCGAAGCCACGCCCGAAGCGACACCGCGCGTCAGCGTGGTCACGGTCGGCCCGCAGGTCGTACAGCGCGATGACGAACTGCCCGGCCGCGTGGCCGCCGTACGCACCGCACAGATCCGTGCCCAGGTGGGCGGCATCGTGCAGCGCCGGCTGTTTGAGCAGGGTGCGGAAGTGCGCGCCGGCCAGGCCCTGTTCCAGATCGATCCGGCGGCGTTCCGTGCCGATGTCGACTCGGCACTGGCCGCGCTGCAGCGCAGTGAGGCCGCCTTGGGCCGCAGCCGCGTGCAGTCGCAGCGCCTGCATGCGCTGGCGGCCGCGCAGGCGGTCAGCCAGCAGCACCGCGACGATGCCAGTGCCGAGTACGAACAGGCCCGTGCCGCGGTGAACGAGGCGCGCGCGATCCTGGCCCGCCGCCAGCTCGACCTGCGCTATGCCACGGTCAGTGCACCGATTGCCGGTCGCATCGACCAAGCGCTGGTGACCGAAGGTGCACTGGTCGGCGTGGCCGATGCCGAGCCGATGGCGGTGGTGCAGCAGATCGACCAGGTCTACGTCGATGTGCGCCAGCCAGCGGCGCAGCTCGAGTCGCTGCAACGCAGTGCCGGTGGCGGCGAGCTGCCGGTGACGATCATCGGTGCGGCCGGCAAGCCGCTGCCCGAACGTGGCCAGATGCTGTTCTCCGGTATCAATGTCGATGCGCGCACCGGTGATGTGATCCTGCGCATCCTGGTCGACAACCCGCAGCGCCAGCTGCTGCCCGGCATGTACGTGCGCGCGAAGGTGCCGCGGGGTGCGCCGGCCAGCGCACTGACCGTGCCGCAGCAGGCCGTGCTGCGCAGTGCCGGTGGCCAGGCCTATGCCTGGGTGATCGGTGGCGATGGCAAGGCGGTGATCCGCACGCTGGAAGTGGACGGTAGTGTCGATCGCCAATGGCTGGTGCGCACCGGCCTGAAGGCGGGCGAAAAGGTGGTGGTCGAAGGCCAGGAACGCCTGCAGGAAGGCGTGGTGGTCGATGCGCGCGATTGGCAGATGCCGGTCGCCAGCGCCGGCGCGGTGCAGGCCGGCAGCAAGGGCTGAGCCTCTACCGGGCCGGTCCCTCCAGGAAAATCCAACATGGCACGTTTCTTCATCGATCGCCCGGTGTTCGCCTGGGTGCTGGCGATCTTCATCATCCTGGCCGGTGTGCTGGCGATCCCGCGGCTGGCGGTGGAGCGCTATCCGGCGGTTGCCCCGCCCAGCGTCAGCATCTATGCCAGTTACCCGGGTGCGAGCCCGCAGACGCTGAATGACGCGGTGGTCGGCCTGATCGAGCGCGAGCTGTCCAGCGTCAAGCACCTGCTGTACTTCGAGTCGTCGGTGGACACGTCCGGCGAAGCCTCGATCACCGCCACCTTCAAGCCGGGCACCAACCCGGAGCTGGCGCAGGTGGACGTGCAGAACCGGATCAAGGCGATCGAGCCGCGCCTGCCGCGCAGCGTGCGCCAGAACGGCCTGTTCGTGGAGGCCGCCGATTCCGGCTTCCTGATGCTGGTCGGCCTGCGTTCGCCGGATGCCAGCGTCAGCGAGGCCGCACTGGGCGACTTCATGGCGCGCAACATCATCGAGGAGCTGCGCCGCATCGATGGCGTCGGCCGCGTGCAGCTGTTCGGTGCCGAGCAGGCGATGCGCGTGTGGCTGGACCCGACCCGGCTGACCGGCTATGGGCTGACCATGGGTGACGTGGCCGCTGCCATCGAGCAGCAGAACCTGGAGATCTCGCCGGGGCGCATCGGCGATTCTCCGGGTGTTCCGGGCCAGCGCATCACCGTGCCGCTGAGTGCCGATGGCCAGCTGTCCACGCCGGAGCAGTTCGCTGCCATCGTGCTGCGCGCCGGGGCCGACGGCTCGCGGGTGGTGCTGGGCGATGTCGCCCGCGTCGAGCTGGGCGCGCAGAGCTATGCCTGGGGCACCCGCGAGGATGGCCATCCGGCCACCGCCGCCGGCGTGCAGCTGCGTCCTGGCGCGAACGCGGTTCGCACCGCGTCGGCGGTGCGCGAGCGCATGGCCGAGCTGGCGCCGCTGCTGCCGCGCGGCGTGGAATCGAGCATTCCGTTCGACACCGCACCGTTCGTCAAGATCTCGATCCAGAAGGTGGTGCAGACGCTGCTGGAGGCGATGCTGCTGGTGTTCGCAGTGATGTACCTGTTTCTGCAGAACTGGCGCTACACGCTGATTCCGGCACTGGTCGCACCGATCGCGTTGCTGGGCACCTTCGCGGTGATGCTGGCGCTAGGCTTCTCGATCAATGTGCTGACCATGTTCGGCATGGTGCTGGCAATCGGCATCATCGTCGACGACGCCATCGTGGTGGTCGAGGGCGTGGAACGGATCATGGCCGAGGAAGGCCTGCCGCCGCGCGAGGCCACCATCAAGGCGATGCGCGAACTGACCGGTGCGGTGATCGGCATCACCCTGGTGCTGACTGCGGTGTTCATTCCGATGGCGCTGGCCAGCGGCTCGGTGGGTGCGATCTACCGCCAGTTCACCGTGGCGATGGCGGTGTCGATCCTGTTCTCGGCGCTGCTGGCATTGAGCCTGACGCCGGCGCTGTGCGCGACCCTGCTGCGCCCGAACACCCATGGCCACCATGGTCGGGGCGGTCTGTTCGGCGCCTTCAATCGTGGCTTCGAACGGATGACCGGGCGCTACCAGCGTGGCGTGGCGTCGGTGCTGCAGCGGAGCGGGCGGGTCATGGGCGTGTTCGCCGCGCTGGTGGCGGCGCTGCTGCTGGGCCTGCACTGGCTGCCGGGCGCCTTCCTGCCGGAAGAGGACCAGGGCTACTTCATGACCTCGATCCAGCTGCCGGCCGAAGCCACCGCCGAACGCACGCTGGCCGTGGTCGAAGCCTACGAACGGCACGTGGCGTCACGCCCGGGCATCGGCTCCAACCAGTCGATCCTCGGCTACAGCTTCTCCGGTTCCGGCCCGAGCGCGGCGCTGACCTACACGATGCTGAAGGACTGGGGCGAGCGTGCAGGGGCCACCGCGGCCGGCGAAGTGGAGGCCGCGCAGAAGGCGATGGCGACGATTGCCGAGGGCGAGGTGATGAGCGTAATGCCGCCGGCGATCGACAGCCTGGGCCGTTCGTCCGGCTTCTCGCTGGCCCTGCAGGCGCGTACCGGGCAGAGCCAGGCCGAACTGCGTGCGGCCCTGCAGCAGCTGCTGAAGCTGGCCGAGGCCAGCCCGCTGCTGTCGGAGGTGCATGCCGATGGCCTGCCGGCAGGTACCAGCGTGCGGCTGGACATCGACCGCGCCAAGGCCGAGGCGATGGGCGTGGGGTTCGAGCAGATCAGCAGCACGCTGTCGGCGGCGATGGGCTCGCAGTACGTCAACGACTTCCCCAACAAGGGGCGGCTGCAGCAGGTGATCCTGCAGGCCGATGCACCCCATCGGATGGAGCTGGAGGACGTGCTGAAGCTGTACGTGCGCAACAGCGAAGGCGGCATGGTGGCGTTGTCGGAGCTGGTGACGCCGCACTGGACCGAGGCGCCGCTGCAGCTGCAGCGCTATCTCGGCTTCCCGGCGCTGAACCTGTCCGGTGCACCGGCCTCCGGCGTGTCGACCGGCCAGGCCATGGCGGAGATGGAGCGGTTGGCGGAGAAGCTGCCGTCCGGTTTTGCCCTGCAGTGGACCAGCCAGTCGCTGCAAGAGCGGGAGTCCGGTGCGCAGGCGCCGTGGTTGCTGCTGTTGTCGATGCTGGTGGTGTTCCTGGTGCTGGCGGCACTGTACGAGAGCTGGTCGATCCCGCTGGCGGTGATGCTGGTGGTGCCGCTGGGCCTGCTCGGTGCGGTTGCTGCGGTGCTGTTGCGCGGCATGCCCAACGACGTGTTCTTCAAGGTCGGCATGATCACCGTGATCGGGCTGTCGGCGAAGAACGCGATCCTCATCGTCGAGTTCGCGCGCCAGCTGCAGCAGCAGGGTCGCGGCCTGGTTGAAGCGGCGCTGGAGGCGGCGCGGCTGCGCCTGCGGCCGATCGTGATGACCTCGTTGGCATTCGCGCTGGGCGTGGTGCCGCTGATGCTGGCGCAGGGCGCGTCGAAGGAAACCCAGCAGGCGATTGGAACCGGTGTGTTCGGCGGCATGGTCAGTGCGACGGTGCTGGCGGTGTTCTTCGTGCCGGTCTTCTATGTAGTGGTGCAGGGCGCGCGGCAGTGGATCGCGCAACGCCTGCGCAGGCGCCGGCCGATGCCGGAAGGATCCGTGGATGGAACGGGACATCGTTGAAGACCTGCATGAGCGGCAGTTGGCAGCGCTGGAACAGCGCCTGCGGCAGGCATTGCTGGATGACGACCACGATGCGCTGACCGCGCTGGTATCGCCGGCATTGTTCATGATGGACGGGCAGGGCGGACGCTTGCTCGACCTGCCGTGGCTGGGCGACTGGCTGGCCGGAAACCTGCACGTGCGCAGCCTGCAGTCGTACGCGGTGGAAACGCTGCTGTGCGGACGCCTGGCATTGTTGTCCAGCGACGTGCGCTTGTCGGTGCGCGGGCAGGGCCAGGAGCGCGAGCTGAAACTGCGCCTGCTGCGGGTGTGGACCTGCAGTTCCGGCGAAAGCGGCGCGCAGCTGTTGTCGATGGCGGTACTGGCCGCATGAGTGCGGTCAGGCCGCTTTCAGGCCCCGCTCACCGACAGGTGGTAGGGTCGAGCCTCTCTGTAGTGTCGACAAGGAGTCGAGCCATGCGTGTAGTTCCCAGTCTGTTGGCAGCCTCCCTCGGGTTGGTGCTGGCCGCGTGCCAGCCGGCCCAGCCGCCCGCCGCAGGCGGCAATGACGCCCCGCCTGCCGCGCCGCAGCCGAGCGCCAGCACCGAAGGTGGCAGCGAGACCACGTACCAGTGTGGTGATCTGAGCGTGCGCGCGACCTTCAATGGCGAGGATGCGGCCACGGTGGTGATCGGCGAACGCACCTTCGCCATGAGCTCCGAGCGTGCGGCGTCGGGTGCCAAGTACGGCGATGGCAAGGGCAACAGCTTCTGGACCAAGGGCAGCGATGACGGCCTGTTGAGCCTGAAGGGCGAAGCCGATCGCGAGTGCCATGCGGTCGAAGCCACTGAAGGCGATGGCAGCGCCGGCAATGCCGCGTTCCGTGCCACCGGCAATGAGCCGGGCTGGCTGGCGGTTGTCGACGGCGACACGCCGGGCCTGCAGGTGGAAGTGGATTACGGTGAGCGTCGTTTCGATGTCGCCCAGCCCACCGCAGGTGCTGACGGCTGGAGTGGCAAGGCGTCCGATGGCACCGACGTCAAGCTCAGCTTCCAGCGCACGACCTGCCAGGACGACATGAGTGGCGAGGCGTTCGATGCCAAGGTGAACCTGACCATCGGCACCCGCCAGTACCACGGCTGCGGCAATTTCGGCGCGAAGCAGCCGTAAGCTACCTGTAGAGCCGAGCCACGCTCGGCTGCAGTCCCTGTCCAACGCACAGCAGCCGAGCGTGGGCTCGGTGCTACACGACTGCTACATCCGATGGCCTGCCTGCGGCGAATGCGCCGCAGGCAGGGACAGGCAGCCGATCAGCGCGAGGCGATTAGTCGGCACGGCCCGCGAATTCGCCGGTGGCGGTGTTCACCAGCACGCGTTCGCCGTTGACGATGTACTCCGGCACCATGATCTCGATGCCGGTGTTGAGCTTGGCCGGCTTCGGGCGCTTGGTGGCGGTGCCACCCTTCAGTTCCGGCGGCGTCTCGATCACTTCCAGCACCACCGAGGCCGGCAGCTGGATCGCCACCGGCTGCTCGTCGATCACCTGCACGTAGATGCCGGTCAGGCCATCGGTGATGTAGCCAGCGTCGTCGCCGATCACGTCCGCGTCCAGGGTGTAGGGGGTGTAGTCCTCGTCATCGAGGAACACGAACGCGTCGCCGTCCTTGTACGAATAGGTGGACTGGCGGCGCAGCAGTTCGACCTCGACCAGGTTGTCGTCGGCATCGAAGCTGGCATCGAGCTTGTTGCCGCCCGGCACGCTGTACATGATGAAGCGGAAGCGGACGTTGCCGCCGCGACCCTGCGGCGAGCTGCGCTCGATGTCGCGGATCTGGTACACGCCGTTGTTGTACTCGACGACGTTGCCCTTCTTGATGTCGTTGGCTTTCATGGTGATCTAGGTCGTTGGGGGAGGGCGCCGTCCCGGCGCCCGTGGGGAATCACTTCGGAGCGAGGCGGGTAGCGCCGTCCAGGCGGATGGTCTCGCCGTTGAGGTAGGTGTTGCCGAGGATGAAGCCGACCAGGCTGGCGAAGTCTTCCGGCTTGCCCAGGCGCGACGGGAACGGAATCGAGGCGGCCAGCGACTGCTGCACGGCTTCGGGCATGCCGTCGACCATCGGCGTCCAGAACACGCCCGGAGCAATCGTATTGACGCGGATGCCGAAGCGCGACAGTTCGCGTGCCATGGGCAGCGTCATCGAGACCACGCCACCCTTGCTGGCGGCATACGCGGCCTGGCCGATCTGGCCTTCATAGGCGGCGATGCTGGCGGTGTTGATGATCACGCCGCGCTCGCCGTCAGTGCCCGCTTCGTTGTGCTGCATGCGGTTGGCCGCGGCCTTGGCCACGTTGAAGCTGCCGACCAGGTTCACCATCACCGTGCCCTGGAAGCCGGCCAGCGGCATCGGGCCTTCCTTGCCCAGCACGCGGCCGGCGCCCAGGATGCCGGCGCAGTTCATCGCCACGTTCAGGCCGCCGAGGAAATCGTGGGCCTGGTCGATGGCCGCGGTCACCGCCGCCTCATCGCTGACGTTGACGTTGAAATAGCGGACCTTGTCGGCACCCAGCCCGGCAATGGCGGCAGCGCCCTTGTCGTCGTTGAGGTCGAACAGGGCCACCTTGCCGCCCTGGGCGACGAGGTGCTGGGCCACGGCCAGGCCGAGGCCGGAGACGCCGCCAGTGATCACGGCACGTACGGAAGACAGCTGCATTGAACGGTCCTGCAGGTTCGAGAACCGCCGATTCTAACGGAAGCCGCGACCGCCGCTGTTGTGCACTGCGCCGCCTTTGCGGGGCGGCGCAGTGCGGCGGTCAACCGGCGGCGGCCAGCGCCTGCCCGGTGCGGCTGGCGGTGGCGCGGCCGAGCAGGCCGGCCAGCCAGCGGCCGGTCTCGGCCAGTGCCGGCAGGTCCACGCCGCTGTCCAGGCCGAGGCCCTGCAGCAGGTAGACCACGTCTTCGCTGGCCACATTGCCGCTGGCGCCCTTGGCATACGGGCAGCCACCGGCACCCGACACCGCACTGTCGACCACGCGCACGCCTGCTTCCAGGCAGGTGGCGATGTTGGCGATGGCCTGGCCGTACGTATCGTGGAAGTGCACGGCCAGTGCTTCCATCGGAATCTCGGCAGCGACCGCCTGCAGCATCGCCCGTGCCTTGCGTGGGGTGCCGACGCCGATGGTGTCGCCCAGCGAAATTTCGTAACAGCCCATCTGGTGCAGGGCGCGTGCAACGCGCACCACATCAGCCAGCGGCACTTCGCCCTGGTAGGGGCAGCCGAGCACGGTGGAGACGTAGCCGCGCACGCGCACGCCATCGGCGGCGGCACGGCGCAGGATCGGCTCGAAGCGCGCCAGCGATTCATCGATGCCGGCATTGGTATTGGTGCGGTTGAATGCCTCGGACGCGGCGGTGAACACCGCTACTTCCTCGACGCCCACCGCACGGGCGCGGTCGTAGCCCTGTTCGTTCGGCACCAGTACCGGGTAGTGGATGCCGGGCCGGCGCTGGATGCCGGCATAGACCTCGGCGGCATCGGCCAGCTGCGGGATCCACTTCGGGCTGACGAAGCTGGTTGCCTCGATGCTGCGCAGGCCGGTGGCCGACAGGCGGTTGATCAGTTCGATCTTGTCGCCGGTGGAGACCGACTGCTTCTCGTTCTGCAGGCCGTCACGCGGCCCGACCTCGACGATGCGGACGTAGTCACTCATGCGGTTGCCCCATTGGCAGGGCGGTGGCAGACCGCCTCGATGTTGTTGCCATCCGGGTCCAGCACGAAGGCGCCGTAGTAGTCCGGGTGATACCACGAGCGCAGGCCCGGGGCGCCGTTGTCGCGGCCACCGGCGGCGAGGGCGGCGGCATGGAAGGCGTCCACCTGGTCGCGGCTGGCGCAGGCGAAGGCCACATGCACGCCATGGCTGGCGGTGCCGCCATTGCCAAGCCAGAAGAACGGCTTGCCGTCGCTGCCGAAGCCGATGTGGTCGTGCGCGCCGGTCTGTTCGGCGGTCACTTCCATCACCACGCCGATCTGCAGTGGCGCCAGTGCCTGCAGGAAGAAGGCCTTGCTGCGCGCCAGGTCGGCGCTGGTCAAACCAAGATGATCGAGCATGTTCAGGCTTCCGTGACCCAATGGGGGGCGCGCTTGTCGAGGAAGGCGCCCAGGCCTTCCTGGCCCTCGGCCGACACCCGCAGGCGCGCGATCAGGGCGGCGTTATCGCGATCCAGGGTGTCGCGGTCATGGCTGTCGCGGACCTGGCGGACCAGTTGCTTGGCGGTGGACGAGGCGATCGGGCCGGCCTTGTCGAGCAGGGCCAGCTGGCGTTGCACGGCCTCGTCCAGGCGTTCGGGCTCGACCAGCTGGTGGACCAGGCCGATGCGCAGCGCGGTGTCGGCGTCAAAATGCTCGCCGGTGGCGAACCAGCGGCGGGCTTGGCGCGGGCCGATGGCTTCGATCACATAGGGCGAGATCACCGCCGGCAGCAGGCCCAGGCGGCTTTCGGTCAGGCCGAAGCGGGCCGAGGTGCTGGCGATGGCGATGTCGCAGCAGGCGACCAGGCCGACGCCGCCGCCGAAGGCCGCGCCATGGACCCGGGCCAGGGTCGGTTTGGGCAGCTCGTCCAGGGTGCGCATCAGCCGGGCCAGGGCCAGCGAGTCCTCGCGGTTATCGGCTTCGCTGGCCGCCGCCATGCCGCGCATCCACTGCATGTCGGCACCTGCCGAGAAGGAGGCGCCGTGGCCGGCCAGCACCACCGCGCGCACCGAAGCATCGTGGCCGGCGGCCTCCAGTGCGGCAGTCAGCCGGGCGATCAGCCCGGCGTCAAAGGCGTTGTGCAGCTCCGGCCGGTTCAGCCAGAGAGTGAGGACGGCGCCGCTGCGCTCGATCTGCAAAGCATCGTTCATGGGATTCCAGGGTCACTCCATACCTGTATGGATCATAGCGGGCCATTGGTCATGGGCCATGACGCGACGCGGGAATGTTAGAATCGAGAACCATTTACATCCAGCAGAGAATACGCTAGATGACGCTGTCCGAACTGCCGCTGCACACCTCGGCCGTGGTCGAGTCCGTGCAGGACCTGCATGCCAACGATGCCATCGCCCGTCGCCTGCGCGAGCTGGGTTTCGTGAAGGGCGAGGAAGTACGCCTGGTGGCCAAGGGTCCGGTGGGGGGCGAACCGCTGCTGGTGCAGGTCGGGTTCACCCGGTTCGCGCTGCGGATCAGTGAAGCCAAGCGCGTCGTGGTCGACGCCGCCAGCCAGGAACGACGTGCATGACCGCCACTGCCACTACCGCCCCGCTGCGTATCGCGCTGGTCGGTAATCCCAACAGCGGCAAGACCGCACTGTTCAACCAGCTGACCGGCAGCCGGCAGAAGGTCGCCAATTACACCGGCGTCACCGTCGAGCGCAAGGAAGGCCGCCTGCGTGCGCCGTCCGGCCGCGAATTCGCCGTACTCGATCTGCCCGGTGCCTACAGCCTGCAACCGGCCAGCCTGGATGAAGCGATCACCCGCGACCTGTGCCGGGGCTTCTACCCGGGCGAAGCCGCGCCGGATGTGCTGCTGTGCGTGATCGACGCCACCAACCTGCGCCTGCACCTGCGTTTCGCGCTGGAACTGCGCGAGCTGGGCAAGCCGATGGTGGTGGCGCTGAACATGGTCGATGCGGCGCAGCGCCGCGGCATCCAGGTGGACGTGGCCGCGCTGGAGCGCGAGCTGGGCGTGCCGGTGGTGGAGACCGTGGCGGTGCGCAAGCAGGGCGCCAAGGCCCTGGTCGAGCGCCTGGACGCGATGGTGCCGCACCTGGATGCCCCTGTGCCGGGCCCGGAAGGCGGCATCGACTACCACGCCAAGGTGCGCCAGATCCTCTCGGTGGCCGTGCGCATGCCCGCACGTACCGCGAAGATCGATGACGCGCTGGACCGCTGGCTGCTGCACCCCGTGTTCGGCCTGATCAGCCTAGCGGTGGTGATGTTCCTGATCTTCCAGGCGGTGTACGCCTGGGCCACGCCGCTGATGGATGGCATCGAGGCCGGCTTTGCCTGGCTCGGCCAGTTCGTCGGCAGCGTGCTGCCGGAAGGCCCGCTGGCCAGCCTGCTGACCGACGGCATCATCGCCGGCGTCGGTGGAGTGGTGGTATTCCTGCCGCAGATCCTGATCCTGTTCTTCTTCATCCTGGTGCTGGAGGAATCCGGTTACCTGCCGCGCGCGGCGTTCCTGCTGGACCGCATGATGGCGGCCGCCGGCCTGTCCGGCCGCTCGTTCATCCCGCTGCTGTCCAGCTTCGCCTGTGCGGTGCCGGGCATCATGTCCACCCGCAGCATCCAGGATCCGCGTGACCGGCTGGCCACGATCCTGGTGGCGCCGCTGATGACCTGTTCGGCGCGCCTGCCGGTGTACGCGCTGCTGATCGGCGCGTTCATCCCGCAGAAGACGGTCTGGGGCGTGTTCAACCAGCAGGGCCTGGTGCTGTTCGGCCTGTACGCCGCCGGCATCCTCAGTGCGCTGGCGATGTCGTGGATCATGAAGAAGTGGCGCCGCGACAAGAGCGAACACCCGCTGATGCTGGAGCTGCCGTCGTACCGCCTGCCGCACGTGCGCGACCTGGCGGTGGGCCTGTACGAGCGCGGCATGATCTTCCTCAAGCGCGTCGGCGGCATCATCCTGGCGCTGACGATCCTGCTGTGGGTGCTGCTGTCGTTCCCGGCCGCCCCGGCCGGCGCCACCATGCCGGCCATCGATTACAGCTACGCCGGCCAGATCGGCCATGCGATGGCGGTGTTCTTCGCGCCGCTGGGCTTCAACTGGCAGATCTGCATCGCGCTGATCCCGGGCCTGGCCGCGCGTGAGGTGGCGGTGTCTTCGCTGGCCACCGTGTATGCGCTGTCGGCAGCCGATGACGATGCCGCCAGCCAGGCACTGACCCCGCTGATCAGCGATGGCTGGTCGCTGGCCACCGCACTGTCGCTGCTGGTCTGGTACATCTACGCCCCGATGTGCATCTCGACGCTGGCCACCATCAAGCGCGAGACCAACTCATGGAAACAGATGGGCTTCGCTGCGTTCTACCTGTTCGCGGCGGCCTACGTGGCCGCGCTGATCACCTACCAGGTGACCAGGGCGCTGGGAGGCGGCTGATGGATGCCGGGCTGCTGATCCAGTACCTGATCATCGCGGTGGCCGTGCTGGTCAGTGCCTGGGTGGTGCTGAAGAAGCAGTTCCCCGGTACCGTGCGCAAGCTGCGCGGTGCGTTGGCGCTGGCCCTGCTGAAGCCCGGTCGCGCCGCCTGGCTGCAGGCGCTGGGGCGGAAGGTCGCGCCACCGGCGAGCGGAAGTGGCGGTGCCTGTGGCGGTTGCGACAGTTGCGGGCCGACTCCGCCGAAGCGGCACTGACGCTGCTTCTCCTGCGCTGGTGGGTGCGAACCTTGGTTCGCACGCTTCCGGGGTTCAGACCTCTCTGCGGATGATCGCCCGGAAGCGTCCATCCCGATTCAATCGCCGCACCGATTCCCGGTTCCCATGGGTTGCCGCGAAGCCGGCCACGTCGGCAAGGGCATCGAGCAGCAGGCCTTTCAGTCCGTCGCGGTTACCAGCCTGCAGCAGGTCTTCAAGATCCTGCTGGATGAAGGCCCGGCGCAGGCCTGGTGTCTCTTCGATCCGCCAGTCGACGTGGGGCGTGGGAATGCTGGAGCGGTACCTGAAAGCCGTTTCAAGATCGTCAGGTGCGAGGGGATGCTCGAGCAGCTCTGGAAAGTAGAGTCCAGCATTCACATAGAAACCCCGGCTTTCGCTGGCACGCTGGTGATTCACGACAAGGAGGGCGTCATCCAGCAAGCGGTAGCGGGTAGTCGTGGTCCCGGCAAAGCCGGTCTTCCTGGCGCACTTGCTGAAGACAGTCGAGGATTTCATGGGCTTTGCCCGGGCCGGAACAGGGGGCCACAGCCTTGAGGCGCGGTGCCTGGCGGTCAATTGGCAAACGCGACACCCGCAACGAGCGCCCCAGGTGCGTGCGAACGCCCCGGGTGGGTGCGAACCTTGGTTCGCACGCTCTTCTGGCTAGTTGGCCCGTGAGCCCAGCTCCGCCGCCAGCGCCAGCCACTTGCTGCGTTGTGCCGGTGTACTGCTGCGTACAGCGCCAAGGCGGCTGACACGCACCGGGCGGATGCCGCAGAACTGCAGGATGGTGGCGCGGATCTGGGCGATGCCCGGGTCGCGGTAGATCCAGCGGTAGTACCAGGGCGGCGTATCCAGCGTGGTGATCACCCGCGCGCTGCGCCCGGCCAGCAGCCGGTCCCACCACACCGAATCGCGCCGGTAGCGGAAGGCGTACCCCGGCAGCAGCACGCGATCGAAGAAGCTCTTCAGCAGTGCCGGCATCGCGCCCCACCAGGTGGGGTAGACCAGCACCAGGTGATCGCAGGCCTCGATCGCTTCCGCGGCGTCCTGAAGGTCGGCTTCCAGCGGCTGGATCTGACGGTAGCCGTGGCGCAGTACCGGGTCGAACTGGAGGTCACCCAGCGCGATCAGGCGCACCCGGTGGCCAGCATTCTCGGCGGCGGTGGCATAGCGCTGGGCGAGGGCGCCGCACAGGCTGTCACGGTCAGGATGGCCCAGCAGGATCAGGATGGAACGGGACACGGCAACCTCGCGCAATGGAAAGTGCGCGAGGTTGGGGTCTGCCCCAGGGGCAGAGTCAAACCGGGGTGGTGCAGCCGCTGGGTTCCAGGATGCAGTCGCCGCTGCCGGAGTGCAGCCACTGCTGCAGTTCGTCGCTGACCAGCTGCAGGTCGCGCTCGACCTGTGCCAGCCGCATCCGCTCGTCGGCGATGCGGCCGCGCTGCTCCTCCAGCAAGGCCAGTACCGCTGGCCAGTCGAGCCGTCCATCGCGGCCCTGCAGGCGTGAGATCGCGGCCAGGGTGATGCCCAGCCCCAGTGCCTGGCGGATCAGCTGCACCCAGGCCACGTCCTGTTCGCTGTAGTCGCGATAGCGGTTCAGGCGTGGCACCGGCGGCAGTAGTCCGCGCGCCTCGTACAGGCGGATGGCCCTGGCACTGGCGCCGGTCAGGCGGCTGACTTCGGAGATGCGCATCGACTCAGTCCCGCACCAGCCCGCCATCGACCACCAGGTTCTGACCGGTCACCGCGCGCGACCAGGGGCTGGCGAAGAACAGCGCGGCATCGGCGAACTCGGCCGGCGTGGTGACGCTGCGCAGTGGCGTGTTGGCGGCGATGTAGTCGAACACTGCTTCCGGCGTGGCGGCGCTGGCATCGGTGGTGCGCAGCAGGCCGCCGGACAACATGTTCACGGTGATGCCATGCGGGCCGAGGTCGCCGGCCAGGGTACGGGTCAGCGACAGCAGTGCGGCCTTGGCGGCGGTGTAGTCGTGATAGGGCACCACCGGATTCTGGAACAGGTTGGTGCCGATGTTGATCACCCGACCGAAGCGACGGGCCTGCATGCCGGGCAGGGCGGCCTGCACGGTGTTCAGCGCGCCGCGCACGCTGCCGTCGAACTGCGCCTGGAACGCCGGCCAGCCGATGTCGGCGGCGCCGTCGCGGGCATCACCATTGAACGAGAACGCTGCCAGTGCGTTGTTGACTACGGTGGTGACGCCCTGGCCGAAGTGGGCGAGGGCGTGCTGCAGCATTGCATCGACCTCGGCGCGCTCAGTGACATCGGCCGGCAGCGCGATCGCCTGTCCGCCCAGCTCGGCAGCCAGAGCACGTGCAGCGCCTTCGCTTCGGTGGTAGTTGATGATGACGCGCGCGCCCTGCGCGGCGAAGGCGCGGGCGATGTGCTGGCCAAGTCCGCGCCCGGCACCGGTGACAAGCACCAGCTGTTCACTGATCTGCATGAGGGAACTGCCATCCATTGCATGAAAGGGCATGCAGCGTAGCAGCGATGGCGCTTGCCGGAGCGGGCGTGCTGCCGCTAGCCTGCAGGCATGAACCAGACTCCCCTGCGATTGCTCATCCACGGTGCCTCCGGGCGCATGGGCCAGGCCCTGCTGCGGCTGGCCGCCGAACATCCCGAAACCCTGCAGATCGCCGCTGCGGTGACGGGTCGTGCGCCGGCCCAGCGCGTGGTCGATGGCGTACCGTTCTTCGCGGCCAGCGAGCTGCCCGGTGCGCCGGCATTCGACGTGGCGATCGACTTCAGCCTGCCGGAGGGTTTCGACCCGATGCTGGCACTGTGCGTGGAACGTGGTGCGGGGCTGGTCTCGGGCACTACCGGCATCTCCAGCACGCAGCGCCAGGCGCTGGAGGCGGCGGCGGCGAGGATCCCGCTGGTCTGGGCCTCGAACTTCAGCCTGGGCGTGGCGGTGCTGGACGAGCTGGTCGAGCGCGCGGCGCAGGCGCTGGCCGGCTGGGACTGTGACATCGTCGAGTCTCACCACGCCCAGAAGAAGGACGCGCCGTCGGGCACTGCACTGACCCTGGGCGCGGCCGCGCAGCGGGGCGGGGCGGAGCCGCACTATGCCAGCCTGCGCGCTGGTGACATCGTCGGCGAGCATCTGGTGCAGTTCACCGGGCTGGGCGAGCGCATCGAGCTGGTGCACCGGGCCACCAACCGCGACATTTTCGCCCGCGGCGCCCTGTTCGCCGCCCGCCAGCTGCAGGGCCGCGCCCCGGGCAGCTACCGGGTACGGGACCTGCTGCAGTAGGGCGGGCTGATTCCTGGGGTCGGATCCCTTTCCTGCGGAAAGGGCTCTGACCCCATCCGAGGGCGCCTGGGGTCAGAGCCTTTCCGATTCGGGAAAGGATCCGACCCCACCTCCGGCCCGCATACGCCGCCGGATTGAAATGAATGCGCAATCGCCCGTTCATGAAGCGCGATAACCGCTGGCGCGAGCGCCCCGGCAGCGCTACAATTCGCACTCGCCGAATCACGAAAGCCGGACCGGTCCCAGACCGCACGTCCGCGCTTTTTTGCAACCGGATTTCCGTGAAGCGCAGGCGTGACTTCGGCAGCCCCCTCGGTAGCCAAAGTGAGATTCCCGTGACCCAAGCCGCAATCCTCGTCCTCGAAGACGGCACCGTATTCGAGGGCGAATCAGTAGGCGCGCCCGGCCTGTCCGTCGGTGAGGTGGTGTTCAACACCGCCATGACCGGCTATCAGGAAGTTCTGACCGACCCGTCCTACGCCCGGCAGATGGTCACGCTGACCTATCCGCATATCGGCAACACCGGCATGACCGACCAGGACAATGAAGCGTCCAAGGTGTGGTCGGCCGGCCTGATCGTGCGCGATGTTCCGCGTCGCCCCAGCAACTGGCGCAGCCAGGTGTCGCTGCAGGACTGGCTGATCCAGCGTGGCGTGGTTGCCATCGCCGGCATCGACACCCGCAAGCTGACCCGCATCCTGCGCGAGAAGGGCGCGCAGAACGGTGCGCTGATGGCCGGCGACATCGACGTGGAAAAGGCACTGGAAGCCGCCCGCAAGTTCCCGGGGCTGAAGGGCATGGATCTGGCCAAGGTCGTCACTACCGAGAAGACCTACACCTGGACCGAGGGCCAGCTGGACCTGGATGCCAATGCCTTCGTCAGCGTGCCGGCCAAGTACAAGGTCGTGGCCTACGATTTCGGCGTGAAGACCAACATCCTGCGCATGCTGGCCGAGCGCGGCTGCGAAGTGACCGTGGTGCCGGCGCAGACCCCGGCCGCCGAAGTGCTGGCGCTGAAGCCGGATGGCGTGTTCCTGTCCAACGGCCCGGGCGACCCGGAACCGTGCGACTACGCCATCGAAGCGATCAAGACCTTCATCGACGTGAAGATCCCGACCTTCGGCATCTGCCTGGGCCACCAGCTGCTGGGCCTGGCCTCGGGCGCGCAGACCATGAAGATGGGCCATGGCCACCACGGTGCCAACCACCCGGTGCAGGACCTGGACAGCGGCCGGGTGATGATCACCTCGCAGAACCACGGCTTCGCGATCGATGAAGCGACCCTGCCGCCGACCCTGCGCGTGACCCACCGCTCGCTGTTCGATGGCACCAACCAGGGCGTGGCCCGCACCGACGTGCCGGCGTTCTCGTTCCAGGGCCATCCGGAAGCGTCGCCGGGCCCGACCGATGTCGGCCCGCTGTTCGACCGCTTCGTGGTGCTGATGGAGCAGGCCAAGGCGTGATCAGTACGCCGCCGGCCCCCCGGTGGCGTCGCGATGGACCGTAAACCCCGCATCGCTGCTGCCCCTGGCGCGGCGCTGCGGTTCAAGATTCCTGATCGACAGCGTGCGATCACTCCCCCTTGTCACGCTGTACTGACTTAGAGAAGAAAATGCCCAAGCGCACTGACCTCAAGACCATCCTCATCATCGGTGCTGGCCCGATCGTCATCGGCCAGGCCTGCGAGTTCGACTACTCCGGCGCCCAGGCCTGCAAGGCCCTGCGTGACGAGGGTTACCGCGTGGTGCTGGTCAACAGCAACCCGGCCACGATCATGACCGACCCGGAGATGGCCGATGCCGTCTACATCGAGCCGATCAACTGGCAGACGGTCGAGAAGATCATCGCCAAGGAAAAGCCCGATGCGCTGCTGCCGACCATGGGTGGCCAGACCGCGCTGAACTGCGCGCTGGACCTGGCCGACCACGGCGTGCTGGAGAAATACAACGTCGAACTGATCGGCGCCAAGCGCGAAGCGATCCGCATGGCCGAAGACCGCGAGCTGTTCCGCGTGGCCATGGGTGAGATCGGCCTGGATTGCCCGACCGCCGCCGTCGCCCACACCCTGGACGAAGCGCTGGAGATCCAGACCCGCGTCGGCTACCCGACCATCATCCGCCCCAGCTTCACCCTGGGCGGCAGCGGTGGCGGCATCGCCTACAACCGCGAAGAGCTGGTCGAAATCGTCAGCCGCGGCCTGGAACTGTCGCCGACCACCGAAGTGCTGGTGGAAGAGTCGGTGCTGGGCTGGAAGGAGTTCGAGATGGAAGTGGTCCGCGATACCGCGGACAACTGCATCATCGTCTGCTCGATCGAAAACCTCGACCCGATGGGCGTGCATACCGGTGACTCGATCACCGTGGCCCCGGCGCAGACCCTGACCGACAAGGAATACCAGCGCCTGCGCGATGCCTCCATCGCCGTGCTGCGCAAGATCGGCGTCGATACCGGTGGCTCGAACGTGCAGTTCGGCATCAACCCGAAGACCGGCCGCGTGGTCGTCATCGAGATGAACCCGCGCGTGTCGCGTTCCTCGGCGCTGGCGTCCAAGGCCACCGGCTTCCCGATCGCCAAGGTCGCCGCCAAGCTGGCCGTGGGCTACACCCTGGACGAACTGAAGAACGAGATCACCGGCGGCCTGACCCCGGCCTCGTTCGAGCCGTCCATCGATTACGTCGTCACCAAGATCCCGCGCTTCGCCTTCGAGAAGTTCCCGGCCGCCGACGCCCGCCTGACCACCCAGATGAAGTCGGTGGGCGAGGTGATGGCGATGGGTCGCACCTTCCAGGAGTCGGTGCAGAAGGCCCTGCGTGGCCTGGAAACCGGCAAGGTCGGCTTCGACCCGACCGGCCTGGACCTGGGCAACGAAGACGACCTGCAGACCCTGCGCCGCGAACTGAAGGCACCGGGTCCGGAGCGCCTGTTCTTCGTCGCCGATGCATTCCGCGCCGGCATGAGCGTGGAAGAGATCTACGCGCTGTCGTTCATCGATCACTGGTTCCTGGACCAGATCGAGGAAATCATCGCTGCCGAAGCTGACGTCGCCGCCGGTGGCATCGACGCACTGGACGCCGCACGCCTGCGCAAGCTGAAGCGCGCAGGCTTCTCCGACGCACGCCTGGCGCAGCTGACCGGCACCAACGAAGCCGCCATCCGCGCGCTGCGTCGTGCGCACAAGGTGCGCCCGGTCTACAAGCGCGTGGACTCCTGTGCCGGTGAATTCTCCACCGGTACCGCCTACCTCTACTCGACCTACGAGGACGAGTGCGAGGCCGCGCCGAGCAACCGCGACAAGATCATGATCCTGGGCGGTGGCCCGAACCGCATCGGTCAGGGCATCGAGTTCGACTACTGCTGCGTGCATGCGGCACTGGCGCTGCGCGAGGATGGCTATGAAACCATCATGGTCAACTGCAACCCGGAAACCGTGTCGACCGACTACGACACCTCCGACCGCCTGTACTTCGAACCGCTGACCCTGGAAGACGTGCTGGAAATCGTCGAACTGGAACAGCCGAAGGGCGTGATCGTGCAGTACGGCGGCCAGACCCCGCTGAAGCTGGCGCGCGCGCTGGAAGCCAACGGCGTGCCGGTGATCGGTACCAGCCCGGATTCGATCGACCTGGCCGAGGACCGCGAGCGCTTCCAGCAGCTGGTCGACAAGCTGGGCCTGAAGCAGCCGCCGAACCGCATCGCCCGCAACGACCAGGAAGCGCTGCTGCTGGCCCGCGAGATCGGCTACCCGCTGGTGGTGCGCCCGAGCTACGTGCTGGGCGGCCGTGCGATGGAAATCGTCTACGGCGAAGCCGATCTGGCCCGCTACGTGCGCGACGCGGTGAAGGTGTCCAACGATTCGCCGGTGCTGCTGGACCGCTTCCTCGACAATGCTGTCGAGTGCGATGTCGACATCATCGCCGACAAGGAGGGCAACGTCCTGATCGGTGGCGTGATGGAGCACATCGAAGAAGCCGGCGTGCACTCGGGCGATTCCTCGTGCTCGCTGCCGCCGTACTCGCTGTCGGCTGAAACCCAGGCCGAGCTGCGCCGCCAGGTGGTGGAGCTGGCCAAGGCCCTGAACGTGGTCGGCCTGATGAACACCCAGTTCGCGATCCAGACCAGCGACGAAGGTGCCGACACCATCTACCTGCTGGAAGTGAACCCGCGTGCCTCGCGCACCGTGCCGTTCGTGTCCAAGGCCACCGGCATGCCGCTGGCCAAGATCGCCGCGCGCTGCATGGCCGGCAAGAGCCTGGCCGAGCAGGGCGCGACCAAGGAAATCGTGCCGGACTACTACTCGGTGAAGGAAGCGATCTTCCCGTTCGCCAAGTTCCAGGGCGTCGACCCGATCCTCGGGCCGGAGATGCGCTCCACCGGTGAGGTGATGGGCGTGGGCCGCAGCTTCAACGCCGCCTTCGCGCGTGCGCAGGAAGCCGGTGGCATCAAGGCACCGCCGGTCGGCAAGGCCTTCGTCTCGGTCCGCGATCCGGACAAGAAGCGCGTGCTGCCGGTGGCCAAGGCGCTGCTGGCGCGTGGCTACAGCCTGGTTGCGACCCGTGGCACCGCCGCGTGGCTGCAGCAGCACGGCATGGACTGCGAGATCATCAACAAGGTGGTCGAAGGCCGTCCGCACATCGTCGACTCGATCAAGAACGGCGAGATCGTCTACATCGTCAACACGACCGAAGGTCGCTCGGCGATCAACGACTCGTTCTCGATCCGTCGCGAGGCGCTGCAGCATCGCGTCACCTACTCGACCACCATTGCCGGCGCCAAGGCGCTGGTGGATTCACTGGAATTCCGCGGCACCGGCCCCGTCTGGTCGCTGCAGGAGCTGCACAAGGAGTTGAATGCATGAGAGCCCCCATCACGATGAAGGGTGCGCAGAAGCTGCGCGACGAACTGGATCACCTGAAGTCGGTCAAGCGCCCGAAGGTGATCGCGGCCATCGCCGAAGCGCGTGAGCATGGCGACCTGAAGGAGAATGCCGAGTACCACGCCGCGCGCGAGGAACAGGGCTTCATCGAAGGCCGCATCAAGCAGCTGGAAGGCGAGCTGTCGCACGCCGAGATCATCGACGTGAGCAAGCTCAATGCCGGCTTCAAGGTGGTGTTCGGCGCCAGCGTGACGCTGGCCGACGTGGAAACCGACGAAGAGAAGAAGTACCAGATCGTCGGTGACCTGGAGGCGGACATCAAGCAGGGCCTGATCGCGATTTCCTCGCCGGTGGCGCGCGCGATGATCGGCAAGCTGGAAGGTGATTCGATCGTGATCGACGCCCCGGCCGGCCAGCGCGAGTACGAGATCGTCAGCGTCAGCTACGTGGACTGACCCGGTGGCAACGGCGACCCTGCTGTTGCCGGCACGCAGCCGCTTTGCCGCGGCTGCGCTGCCGGACGATGTGGCGCGCGCGCTTGGCCGCGCCACGACGGTGCAGGTCGCACCGGGTGAACGCGCGCAGCTGACGCGCCATTTCACGGTCGCCGCGCCGCAATGGCCGGTGGCCGCGTTGACCCGCCAGCGCGACGTCGGCGATGCCGCTGGCGCCAGCTGGCTGCGTGCCGATCCGGCCTGCATGGTGCCGGACATGCATGGCGCGCGGATGATGGCCTACGGCGAAACGCTGCGACCGACCCTGGCCGACTGCCTGGCCCTGCTGCCGGTGCTGCAGCCGTTGTTCGCCGATGCCGGATTCGTGCTCGACGCACCGGACCCTTCGCGCTGGTACCTGCGGCTTCCGATCGACCTGGCCCTGCCGGACTTCGACAGTCCGGACGAGGTGCTGGGCGATGACCTGTTCTCGCACCTGCCGGAAGGCGAGGGCGGCCGCCGGTGGCGGGCGCTGATGACCGAAGCGCAGGTACTGCTGCACAACCATTCCTGGAACCAGCAGCGCGCCGCGCAGGGACAACAGCCGATCAATTCGCTGTGGTTCTGGGGCGGTGGCGTGATGCCGGTGTCGGTCAGCACGCCGCATGCGCAGGTGCGCAGCCGCGACGCGCTGCTGCAGGGCCTGGCTCTTGCGGCTGGCGTAGCCGTGGATGGTGAGCAGGCGGTGGATGCACTGGTTGATCTGCGCCAGCTGCGCTCGCTGCAGCAGCTCGGCAACGATGCGATCCGTCCACTGCTGGCCGCGCTGAAGCGCGGCGAGCTGCAGCGGCTGGTGCTGGATTTCGAGGACGGCCTGCAGTTCCAGCTGGATCGCGGACAGCGCTGGCAGTTCTGGAAGAAGCCGCGCCAGCTTCACGACTGATCGGGGCCTCGGCCGAGCGGGGTCGGATCCGTTTTCCTAGGGAAAACGGCTCTGACCCCATTTTGTCTATCGATATCTGAAAGATGTGTCGACCAAGGTCGACACCTACCAGCAGCGGCGTGAACCTGTCGAAGGTGGGGCGGTGTCGGATTGCGGGGTGTCAGCCGCATGGATGCGGCTGCCAAGCCTACAGGGACGTACTTGCGGCGTCCCCGCAATCCGACACCGCCCCGCCAACCCACGGACTCCCCGCTGTTGCTGTTGCTTCGGATGTTGCTTCGGCAGGTGCAGGGCGCAGCCCTGCAAACAATCACCTCACCGTGCTGACCACGGTCGGCAGCTGCCAATGCCCTCCGGCCACGCCGCGGCACTGCCCGGTGGTGAACTCGCCGCTCTTCACAAATCGCGCGCCATCCCAGGCCCAGTCGTGGCCGGAGAAGCAGTCACCGATGCCGCGCCCACGGAAGCGCCCGCGCAGCGTCGCGTCATCGCGATCAAAGTCCTCCGCGTTGGAGGTCACGAACTTCGCCTGGTACGGCGCCTTGTCCTGCACTACCCAGTAGCCGCTGCTGAAGTTGTAGGCACCCATGAAGCAGCTGGTGCTTGCCAGTACATGCTGGGCGTCCAGTCGCTGGATCTCGATCTCGTCTGTCCCGCCCTCGCTCAGGCGGCCGCACTCATCCGGCTTCGGCAGGCTGGCGATCAGCGCCTTGCGCAGGCCCGGTGCGTTCGCCAGTGCCGCGTCCGAGGCGCGCGGTGCCATCAGCGTGCCGCGCATGATCACTGGCACCGGCAACGCCGCAGGCACGCTCGCTTCGGGCTTGTCGCCACGCCGCACCAGCGCACCGGGTGTGCCCAGCCGGCCTTGGGCCTCGTCCATCTTCAGCAGTACGGCCGCTGCACCGCTGTCGGAGATCGGCCACGCCCTGCCCTTGCCGTCGATGATGTCGATGCGTGCGTGGCGTGGCAGCGCGGCGACCAGCGCATCGGTCTGTCCCTGCTGCAGCAGTACTTGATCTCCGTCGCCGGTGTCGCGCACCGGGCCCAGGTCCTTGCCGTTCAGGCGCAGGCGCAGCGCCCCGGTCGGCGTCGCGCTTTCGCCATCCTCGCCATTGCGCAGCCGCGCGAGCACCTTCGTACCCGGGCCGCCCGCGCGTTCCAGCATCAGGCTGAGCAGATTGCCGGATTGTTCCGGACTGTAGCCGGCGGCGCGGCAGGTGCGGGTGTTGTCACAGGCCAGCGACCAGTCGTTGTGCTGGAACTGCACGCCGGCCTTCGGTTCGGGCGTGGCGGCGTGGGTGGCCGGGGCCAGGGCGAGGCCCAGCAGCGCGGGAAGGAGCGTGCGATGCATGCGTTGAAGTCCATTTCCGGGCCGACAAGCATGGAAGATAGGCTGGCAGATTCCAAATGCCGGCGATCGGGGTGGAGCCTCCTGCGGGCAGCGAGATCCGACCCCGCGCTATCATGGGGACGTCTTCCGCAACCCGGCGATGCCGATGTCCCTTGCCGCCGATGCTGCGCAGCCGTCCTCTGATACGCCGATGATCCGCCGCCGCGATGCGGTCGTACCGGGCAGCTGGCCAGACGGCACGCTGCCACTGCTGGCGCGACTCTATGCCAGCCGCGGCGCCGGTACGCCAGAGCTGGCACTGCCGAAGCTGGGCAGCCTCCACGCGCCGGAGCTGCTGACCGGCATCGATGATGCGGTGGGTCTGCTGATCGAGGCCATCGCCAACGACAAGCGCATCCTGGTGGTCGGCGATTTCGATTGCGATGGCGCCACCGCCTGTGCGGTCGGCGTGCGGGGCCTGCGCATGCTCGGCGCGCAACACGTCTTCCACGCGGTGCCGAACCGCATGGTGCACGGCTACGGCCTGTCACCTTCTCTGGTGGAGGAGCTGGCCGCGCTGCAGCCGGACCTGCTGGTTACGGTCGACCACGGCATCGCCTGCCATGCGGGCGTGATCGCGGCGAAAGCGCGGGGCTGGCAGGTGCTGGTCACCGACCATCACCTTCCCGGGCCGCAGCTGCCGCCGGCCGATGTCATCGTCGATCCCAATCTCGACGGTGATGCGTTCCCCAGCAAGTCGCTGGCCGGTGTCGGTGTGATCTTCTACGTGCTGATGGCGCTGCGCCGGCACATGCGCGAGGCCGGCGTCTTCGCCGATGGCAAGGGGCCGGACCTGACCACGCTGCTGGACCTGGTGGCGGTCGGCACCGTCGCCGACCTGGTGGCGCTGGATCCGAACAACCGGGCACTGGTCAGCGCGGGCCTGCGCCGTCTGCGCGCGGGGCAGGGCTGCGTCGGCCTGCGAGCGCTGATCGAAGCCAGCGGCCGTGATGCGGCGCGGCTGACCGCCACCGACATCGGCTTCGCGCTCGGCCCGCGCCTGAATGCCGCGGGCCGGCTGGAAGACATGGCGCTGGGCATCGCGCTGTTGCTGACCGAAGACCCGCGCCAGGCGCGGGAGATCGCGCAGACGCTGGAGCAGATCAACTCGGAACGCCGCGCGGTGCAGCAGGCGATGACCGATGACGCCGAGCAGGCGTTGACCCGCGTGGTGCTGGACATGGCCGGTCAGCGACCGGTGGCGGCCTGCCTGTTCGATGCCGACTGGCATCCAGGCGTGGTCGGCCTGGTCGCATCGAAAATGAAGGATCGCCTGCATCGCCCGGTGATCGCCTTCGCCCCGGCCGAACCCGGCGCCGACACCCTGCGCGGCTCGGCGCGCTCCATTCCCGGCCTGCACATCCGTGACGCGCTGGCGTTGGTCGATGCGCGCCATCCGGGCCTGATCGAGCGCTTCGGTGGGCATGCCATGGCGGCCGGGCTGAGCATGCGGCTGGATCACGTCGATGACTTCAAGGCCGCCTTCGTCGCCGTGGTGCTGGAGATGCTCGATCCGGCCGCATTGCAGCAGCAGGTGCTCAGTGACGGCGAACTGGCGGCGGATGAGCTGGACCATCGCCACGCCGATGCGCTGCGCCTGGCCGGGCCGTGGGGGCAGGGTTTCCCCGAGCCACTGTTCGACGGCCACTTCGAAGTGGCCAACTGGCGAGTACTGAAGGAACGCCACCTCAAGCTGGAACTGCGCCTGCCGGGCGTACCCGGCACGATCAACGCCATTCATTTCGGCGGCTGGCACGGCAACGCGCCATCACGTCACGTCCACCTGGCCTACCGACTGGCCTGCGACGACTACCGTGGCGGCAGCGCCATCCAGCTGATCATCGAACACTGCCTGCCCGCCTAGAAAAAGGGGACGGAGGGGATTAAGCCGCTTTTGCCTTGTTTGCCAATTGCGACTTAATCCCCTCCGTCCCCTTTTTGGGGCCCCGCCAACCCCGTTACGGTTGCTGGTGCGTTCAACGATCCACGATCCCACTGGAGTCCGGTCATGGTCTTCGCCCGTTGCTGCACTGTGTTGTTGCTGGCCCTCGCGGCCTGGCCCGCTGGCGCACAGTCGCCGCCGATCTCCCGGCCGCAGGCCAGCACGCCGTTGCTGATTGCCCCGGCTGCCGAGCAGGCGGTCCAACTGCGACACGCCCGCATCGAAGGCGAGGTCCAGGCCGGCGTTGCCCAGACCCGGATCACCTTGGAATTCCACAACCCGAACCGTCGTGTGCTGGAGGGTGAGCTGCAGTTCCCGCTGGCTGATGGCCAGCAGATCACCGGCTTCGCGCTGGATATCAACGGCGAGATGCGTGACGCGGTGCCGGTGGCCAAGGACCGCGGCCGCCAGGTGTTCGAGGAAATCGCCCGCCGGGGTGTCGATCCGGGCCTGCTGGAACAGACCGCCGGCAACCAGTTCCGCCTGCGCGTCTACCCGCTGCCGGCCGGTGGCAGTCGGCGTGTGCAGCTGGTGATCCGCGAACCGCTGGCCTTCGCCGGCCAAGGCTGGCAGTGGACGCTGCCGCTGCAGTTCGCCGCCGGTGCAGCCTCGGTTGAACTGAAGGTGCATGCTCCCGACGCGGCCACCGCAGGTACTGCGCCATTCCGCATCAGCGCGGGCCAGCTGCAGTGGCAGGGCAAGGGTGCGCAGCTGCCGAAGCAACTCCAGTGGAACCTGCCGGCAGCCCGCCACGCACAGGTGCAGGTGGCGCCCTGGCAGGATGGGCACTACCTGTTGGCACAGCTGCCGGTGGCGGCCAGCAGTACGCCCCGCACGTTGCCCAGCGAGATCGGCCTGCTGTGGGACGGCTCTGGTTCGGCGGGGCAGCGCGATCGCACGCGTGAGTTCGCCCTGCTGGATCGCTATTTCGCCGCGCTGGGTGACGGCACCGTGGCCTTGACCGTACTGCGCGATCGCGCCGAGCCGGTGCGTCGATTCCGTATCCGCGCCGGCAACTGGAACGAGCTGCGCGCAGCACTGCAGGCGGTGCGCCCGGACGGTGCCAGCGCGCTGGCGCAGTGGCAGTCGCAGCCGGGCGTGAAGGAGTACCTGCTGGTCAGCGATGGGCTGTTGACCTACGGGCCGGAACAGCTGCCGGCGATGGCGCCGGATCAACGCCTGTTTGCGGTCAGCAGCGCCGGTGCGCGCACCGATGCCGTGCGACTGCGTGGTTGGACCGAAGCGCGTGGCGGCCGCTTCGTTGCGCTGGGCGAGGATGTTGATGCGGCGGCGCGCGAGCTGCTGTCGTCGCCGCTGGATGTGCAGGTCGATGCAGGGCGCGGCGTGCAGGACGTGGTGATCGATCGTCGCAGTGAAGCCCAGGGCTGGTTGTGGCTGCATGCACGACTGGCGGCCGACAGTGTGCCGATGCGGGTGCGCGTGGGTGGCGGCGAATGGCAGGCGCTGCCCGCCACGCAGAAGAGCAACGACGGAGAACTGCTGGCGGGCTTGTGGGCGCAGGCGCGCCTGCAGCAGCTGGCCGCCGACCGCCGTGGCAACCGCGAGGCGATGCAGCGGCTGTCGCAGCAGTTTGGCCTGGTCGGCCCGGACACCTCGCTGATCGTGCTGGAGACGTTGGAGGACTACCTGCGCTATGCGATCCGCCCTTCGGGCACGCTGCGCGCCGGGTACGACGCCAGGTTTGCAGTGCAGGTAAGAGATCGCGCCGCTGCTGATCGCCAGCGCCTGGATGAGGTGGCGGCACGCTGGAAGGAGCGCCAGCAGTGGTGGAGCCGCAGCTGGCCGAAGGGTGTGCCACCGCAGGCGAAGGGCGGGGCACTGGAAGTGGCCTCGGCGGACCATGCGATGGAATCGGCGCCGGTGGCAATGCTCGCCGCGCCGGCCCCTGCGGCACCGCCTGCCCCGGCACCGATGGCCGCCGCCGCCGAGCAGCGCATGGAAGCCAGCAGCGCGCGTGCACGTCGCTCGGCGCCTGCATCGAACAAGGCCCTGGATTCAATTACGGTCACTGGTGGCCGTGTCGCTGCGCCCGCTGCCGCCAACGAGGGCGAGCTCGGTATCCAGCTGGCGGCCTGGCAGCCGGACTCGGCCATCGCCCGGCGCCTGCGCCAGGGCCCGGCGTCGCAACTGTATGACCGCTACCTGGCCGAGCGCGATGCGCATGCCGACAGCAGCGCGTTCTTCCTCGACGTGGCCGACCTGCTGCTGGAGCAGGGTCAGCGCGACCTGGCACTGCGCGTGCTGTCGAACCTGGCCGAGATGGACCTGGACAACCGCCACCTGCTGCGCGTGCTCGGTTACCGGCTGATGCAGGCTGATGCCCCCGCACTGGCCGTGCCGGTGTTCGAGCAGGTGCTGGCGATGGGCCAGGAAGAGCCGCAGAGCTTCCGCGACCTGGGCCTTGCACTGGCCGCGGCCGGCAAGCCGCAGCAGGCGCTGGCGCCGCTGTACCAGGTGGTTGTGCGGCCGTGGGACAGCCGCTTCGATGGCATCGCCCTGATCGCATTGGATGAACTGACCAACCTGGTGGCCCGCAGCACGCCCCGGCTGGATACCACCAGCATCGACCCGCGCCTGCTGCAGGCAATGCCGCTGGACCTGCGCGTGGTGCTGTCGTGGGATGCCGACAACAGCGACATGGATCTGTGGGTGACCGACCCGAACGGCGAGCGCGCGTACTACGGCAACCACCTGACCTACCAGGGTGGGCAGATGTCGCAGGACTTCACCGGCGGCTATGGCCCCGAGCAGTTCTCTCTGCGCAACGCCAAGCCGGGCAAGTACAAGGTGGAAGCAAACTACTTCGGAAGCCGCCAGCAGCTGGTGGCCGGTGCGACGACCCTGATGCTGCGCTTGACCACCCATTGGGGCACGTCGAAGCAGAAGGACCAGATGGTCACGATGCGGTTGAAGGATCGCGCCGAAACCGTGCTGGTGGGCGAGTTTGAGGTGCGTTGACCGCTCGGACGTCCGCGTAGCGTCGAGCTTGCTCGACTGCTTTGATGTAGAGCCGGGGCCATGCCCGGCTCACGGCACAGGCAGCCGAGCCTCGGCGCGGCTCTACAACGCCACGGTGCGCGCCTTTGACGCCGCGGGCGGATCGGCACGCAGGCCGAACAGGGGCCGCAGCCAGCGGCAGCGACGGATCAGCAGCCCGTGGATCAGCAGGCAGCCGCCGACAGTACCGGCCAGCAGCAGCGCCGGTTCCAGCCATGGGCCCAGCTGCAGCGGCCTGAGCCAGAACAGCAGGGCGATGATCAGGCTCTGGTGCAGCATGTACCAGGGATAGATCGCCTCGGTGCAGTACGGCAGCCAGCGGAACGGGCGGTCGAGGAAGACTTTGCCCCAGCCGAGGATGCTCAGCAGCGCGGTCCAGACGTACAGCGACTGGCTGGCCCGGCCCTGCAGGTCCCAGAACGGTTCGGGCCATCGCCGCAGCGGTGAGTCGGCGGGCAGCACCTGGCCGAGGATGCGCAACCCCAGATACCAGCCAACGGCAGCAAGCGCCAGCCACAGAGTGGTGCGGCGCAGGGCGACCACGCGCTGCCAGAACACCGGCTCACGACCCAGCAGGTAGCCGGCCAGGAATACGGTTGCGTACTTCGCGTGCTGGTACCAGTCGCTGAGCAGGGCATTGGTGGACGGGTAGATCGGCTCCAGCCAGATCACCCAGGCCAGCAGCAGGGCGGACGGAAGGCCGATCAGCAGCATCGGCGATGCTGCGCAGAACGCCACCGCGCGGCGCACCACCGCCGTTCCCAGCAACGGCATCAAAAGGGCCAGGGCCAGCGTGTAGTTCCAGAGATACGCCAGGTACCACAGATGGTTCCAGGTGATGCCGTACTGCCAACCGGCAAAGCTCCCTTCCGGCCACGGCCGCACCTGCCAATAGCGCAGCAGGAAGTGGCCGAAGCCGGGTGCCACGTGGCCGTTGGCTACGCCTTCGCAGTAGGGCTGGATCGGCACGATCACGAACATGCCGAACAGCAGCGGCAGCAGCAGCCGCCAGGTGCGCAGGCCGGCGAAGCGCAGCAACCTGCCTTCCGGCCGCATCAGCGCGATGGCGATACCCGAGATCAGGAACAGCAGCGACATCCGCCAGCGGTTGACGAACAGCATCGGCCACTGCAGCCATTCGGCGGTATGCACGCTCTTGAGGTGAAAGCCCCAGTCGTCCACGTAGGCCATGGCGGCGTGGTAGAGGATCAGCAGGGCGAAGGCGAACACGCGCAGGGCGTCGATGTCGTAGCGTCGGGTCATGGTGGTGGTGTGCCGGAGAGTCGAGCCAAGGTGACGCCGTCCGGTCCGTGCGGCGACCGGCAAGGGGCCGCTGGAACCGACGCAGTGACCAATGGCGGGGGTGGTGGGACCAATGGAGCCGCTACCCTTGGTCCCTTGAGGCAGGCTGGAGCACCGCAACGACATGGATGCAGCAATGACCCAGGGCCGACCACCGCGCTGGCGCATTTCAACCCGACTGCTGGTATGGGCGGCAATCCTGTCGGCCTCGGCGGTGGCCAACGCGTTGGTCGATGTTATGGATGCCAGTCGCCGCGGCGCTGATCTCGGCTTGTGGGAACCCTTGATCTGGGAGTTCAGCAGCCTCGGCCTGATCCTGTTGACCCTGCCGTTGCTGTGGTGGAGCTGTGAGCGCTGGCCGCTGCATGCCGATACCTGGAAGCGGCGGTTGCCGCTGTATCTGCTGGCCAGCGTCGGCTGGTCGTTGCTGCATGTGGTGGGGATGATGCTGCTGCGGCACCTGGCCTACGCGTCGCTGGGCTACCGCTACCAGGATGATGCCGGCTGGTTGGAGCGTTTTGCGTATGAATACCTGAAGGATGTGCGCACGTTCGCGATTTTCGTCGCGCTGGAGCACTTCGCCAGCTGGTTCGGCCGGCGCAGGCAGGGCGAGGCGCGCCTGCTGGCCGAGCCCGACGTCGGCCCGCCGGTGGAACCGGTCGAGCGCCCCCAGCACTTCCTGGTGCGCAAGCTGGGCAAGGAGTTCCTGGTGGCCACGGCAGACGTGGAGTACGCCCAGGCGGCGGGGAACTACGTGAACTTGCGGGTACGCGGCCACGACTACCCGCTGCGCATCACCATGGCGGTGCTGGAGCAGCGGCTGGACCCGGGCGAGTTCCTGCGCCCGCACCGCAGCTGGCTGATCAATCGCGGCCAGTTGCGCTCGATCGAGCCGCTGGATGGCGGCGAGGCCCTGCTGCACATGGCCGATGGAGCCAAAGTGCCCTGCAGCCGGCGCCAGCTGCCGGTCCTGCGGCAGGCGCTGGGCGGCGCGGGCGCGGGTAGAGTCGACTGTTGGTCGACTATCGCGCGCAGCGCGGGCTCCACCGCAACCTGAATGAAAAGCAGTCGACTGACAGTCGACTCTACAGAGGCGGGTCTACCAGTGGTTGGCTCCCAGCGGCAGGCCTGGTCCCTCATTCCGGGCGCCCCCGGCCTGCGGTATCATTGGCAGTCATCTTTTGAATGCATAACCGCCGACATGATCGAACTGAATCCTGTCCGCCAGCGCATCACCGATCTGACCGATCGCGTGCTGTCGCTTCGGGGGTATCTTTGACTACGACGCCAAGAAGGAGCGTCTTGAAGAAGTAACGCGGGAGCTGGAAAGCCCCGACGTCTGGAACAACGCCGAGTACGCCCAGAACCTGGGCCGCGAACGTTCCAGCCTGGAAAAGACCGTGGGCGGCATCGCCTCGGTGCTGGATGGCCTGAACGACGCCACCGAACTGCTCGAGCTGGCCGAGTCCGAGCAGGACGAGGACACCGCACTGGCGGTGGTGGCCGACCTGGACAAGCACCAGGCGCACGTGGAGAAGCTGGAGTTCCAGCGCATGTTCTCCGGCGAGATGGACAATGCCGCTGCGTTCGTCGACATCCAGGCCGGTGCCGGTGGCACCGAAGCCCAGGACTGGGCCGAGATCCTGCTGCGCATGTACCTGCGCTGGTGTGAATCGCGCGGCTGGAAGACCGAGCTGATGGAAGTCTCCGGCGGCGACGTCGCCGGCATCAAGTCGGCCACGCTGCGCGTGGAAGGCGACTATGCCTATGGCTGGCTGAAGACCGAGACCGGTGTGCACCGCCTGGTGCGCAAGTCGCCGTTCGACTCGGACAACCGCCGCCACACCAGCTTCACCTCGGTGTTCGTGTCGCCGGAAATCGATGACAACATCGACATCACCATCAATCCGGCCGACCTGCGTACCGACGTGTACCGTTCGTCGGGTGCCGGTGGCCAGCACGTCAACAAGACCGAGTCGGCGGTGCGCATCACCCACATCCCGACCAACATCGTGGTGGCCTGCCAGACCGGCCGCAGCCAGCACCAGAACCGCGACAACGCGATGAAGATGCTGGCCGCCAAGCTGTACGAGCTGGAGATCCAGAAGCGCAACGCCGAAAAGGACGCCGTGGAAGCGACCAAGTCCGACATCGGCTGGGGCAGCCAGATCCGCAATTACGTGCTCGACCAGAGCCGCATCAAGGACCTGCGCACCGGCATCGAGCGTTCGGATACGCAGAAGGTGCTGGACGGCGACCTGGACGAGTTCGTCGAGGCCAGCCTGAAGGCCGGCCTGGCCGTGGGCTCCAAGCGCGTCGATGCCTGATCTGCGCGCCTGCGCGGATATCGTCACCCTCGTGCGCAACGCCGAGGGTGGCTGATCACGCTTCCGGTAGAGCCGAGCCCATGCTCGGCTGCTGTTGGCGCAGTAGCAGATGCGTCGAGCATGGCTCGACGCTACAACGGGTACGGCGGTGGCGATGATGCGCAGCGAAAGTGAACGCAAGGAACTTGGCGGCTTCCTCAAGGCCTGCCGCGCCCGTGTCGACCCCGCCACGCTCGGCCTGCCGGCCGGGCGGCGGCGCACCCCGGGCCTGAAGCGCGAGGAAGTGGCGCTGGCGATCGGGGTCAGCGTGAGCTGGTACACCTGGATCGAGCAGGGCCGCGAAGTGCGTGCCTCGCCCGAAGTGCTCGAGCGCCTGGCACAGGTGCTGCGCATGAGCGACGACGAACGCGCCTATGCATTCGCGCTGTCCGGCTACGGCGTACCGCTGGAATCACCGGACGAGAGCGTGACCGACGGCCTGCGCCAGCTGGTGGAGGCGATGCAGCCGATCCCGGCGTACGTGCGCAACACCCGCTTCGACATCCTGGCCTGGAACCCGGCCATCGCCGATCTGTTCGTGGACTACAGCCAGCTGGCGCCGCACGAGCGCAATACGCTGCGGCTGATGTTCCTGTACCCGCCGTACCGCACGCTGATCCTCAACTGGGAAGAAATGACCCGCGGCCTGCTGGCAGGCTTCCGCGCGGCGATGGCGCAGGCGCCGGACAAGGCTCCGTTCCTGGCGCTGGTCGAGGACATCTCGGCGCACAGCGAGGAGTTCCGCCAGTGGTGGCCGGAGCACGATGTGCGCCGATTCGATGAAGGTGCGAAGAAGTTGAACCATCCCACGCGCGGGTTGCTGGACCTGCAGTACGTGGCGCTGGTGCCGGAGAGCCGGCATGACCTTTCCCTGGTGACCTACCTGCCGCAGAAGTAGGGGGAGTTCGGCAGGGCTTGCAGCCCTGCACCTGCTCAATGCAACGGCCAAAGCCAGAGCCAGAGCCAGAGCTAGGTTCCGTGGTTTGGCGGGGCGTTGTCGGAGTGCGGGGACGCCGCAAGTACGTCCGTGTAGGCTTGGCAGCCGCATCCATGCGGCTGACACCCCGCACGCCGACACCGCCCCACCTTCGACAGGTTCACGCGGCTGTTGGCAACTGCGGCTTTGTTCCGCGCGGTTGTTGGTAGGTGTCGACCTTGGTCGACACGATTTTTCTCTCAGATATCGAATGAGTCATCCACGCATGGCGTGGATCTACTGTGTCGACCAAGGTCGACACCCACCAACAGCAACGCACAGCGCCGTCCCGACAGATCGCAGAACTCTGTCGAAGGCGGGGTGGGTCCGGTTGAGGGGGCGTGAGCCGCATGGATGCGGCGACCGAGCTTACATGGATGTACTTGCAGCGTCCCCCGCAACCGGACCCACCCCGCCAACCCACGGAATGCCAGCTTCTGCCGTTGCCTTGGCTTGAAGCCTCTGCGGGTGCAGGGCGCAGCCCTGCCGAAAACCCCATTCAGGCAGGTAAGTGCAGGTCACAGGATAAGCAGACGCCTTGTTGCCTCCGCCATTCGGGTCCACATTCCTGTGCAGGAGACGGGCCACCGCCCGTTGTCGAGACAACAGGAGCCCTGCATGTCCGCTGCCCCCACCACCGCCATTTCCCGTGATCCGGCCACTGGCCAGCAGATCGCCAGCCATCCCTTCGCCACCGACGCCGAGCTGGAAACAATCCTGGACCGCGGCCAGGTCGGCTTTGCGGCCTGGAGCGTCAAGAGCCTCGAACAGCGCGCAGACGTACTGCGTGCGATGGCCGCGGTGCTACGCCGTGACCGTGAAAAGCTGGCCGCGCTGGCTACCGCCGAAATGGGCAAGGTCCAGGCCGAAGCGCTGGCCGAAATCGAGAAGTGTGCTGTGCTGTGCGACTGGTACGCCGACAACGGTGCGCAGTTCCTGCGCGACGAACCGACCCAGGTGCCCGACGACAAGGCCTACGTGTCCTACCTGCCGCTGGGCGTGGTGCTGGGCATCATGCCGTGGAATTTCCCGTACTGGCAGGTGATGCGCGCGGCGGTGCCGATCCTGATGGGCGGCAACGGCTTCCTGCTGAAGCCGGCCGAGAACATCGTCGGTACCGCGCAGCTGCTCGACGCCGCCTGGCGCGATGCCGGCTTGCCGGAGGGCACCTTCATCGCGGCCAACATCAGCCGCGAGGGCACCAGCCGCGCGATCGCCGATGACCGCATCGCGGCGGTGACCCTGACCGGCAGTGTGGCCGCCGGTCGCAGCATTGCTGCCCAGGCCGGGCAGGCGCTGAAGAAGGTGGTGCTGGAACTGGGCGGTTCCGATCCGTTCATCGTCCTGGCCGATGCCGATCTTGATGCGGCCGTCGATGCGGCGGTGGCCTCGCGCTTCCAGAACACCGGGCAGGTCTGCATCGCCGGCAAGCGCATCATCGTCGAAGACGCGGTCTACGATCGTTTCGTGGCGCAGTTCTGCCAGAAGGTGCAGGCACTGACCATTGGCGACGGCCGCGACCCGGCGAACCGCATCGGCCCGATGGCGCGCCAGGATCTGCTGGAGCAGCTCGACGCGCAGGTACGTGCTTCGGTCGACGCCGGTGCGCAGCTGCTGGTCGGCGGGCACCAGCTGGATCGTCCGGGTGCGTTCTATGCACCCACCGTGCTGGCCGGGGTTGAGCCGGGCATGCAGGCCTTCGACACCGAAACGTTCGGGCCGGTGGCCTCGATCAGCCGCGCCCGCGACGCCGACCATGCGGTGGAACTGGCCAACCAGAGCGAGTTCGGCCTCAGCGGCAACCTGTGGAGCGGCGACCGCGCCCGTGCGATGCAGCTGGCGCGCCGGCTGCAGACCGGCGGTGTATTCGTCAACGGCTTCTCTGCGTCCGATCCGCGCGTGCCGATCGGCGGCGTGAAGAAGAGCGGCTTCGGCCGTGAGCTCTCGCACTTCGGCATCCGCGAATTCGTCAACGCGCAGACGGTGTGGTTCGACAAGCGTTGACGCGCAGCTTCCATCCTCCCTGCAACGATCCACCATCAGTCCAGCGAAAAGGACGGCATTCCAATGTCCAAGGGTTCAGATCTGCTTGTCGCCGCACTTGAGAACGAAGGCGTCGAGCGCATTTTCGGCATTCCCGGCGAAGAAAATCTCGACGTGGTCGAGTCGCTGCGCCATTCCAGCATCGAGCTGGTCATCACCCGTCACGAGCAGGCGGCGGTGTTCATGGCGGCCACCTATGGCCGCCTGACCGGCAAGCCGGGCGTGTGCCTGGCCACGCTCGGCCCCGGCGCGCTGAATTTCACGACCGGCGCCGCGTATGCGCTGCTTGGCGCATGGCCGGTCATCATGATCACCGGGCAGAAGGGCATCGTCGCCAGCAAGCAGGCGCGCTTCCAGATCGTCGACATCGTCAGCACGATGAAGCCGCTGACCAAGCTGGCGCGTCAGATCGTCTCGGCGCGCACCATCCCGACCATCGTCCGCGAGGCGTTCCGTGTCGCCCAGGAAGAGCGCCCGGGCCCGGTGCTGCTGGAGCTGCCCGAAGATATCGCGGCCGATGAGGTCGAGGGCGTGGCGCTGATTCCGCCGCACGCGGTGGATCGTCCCATTGCCAGTCCGGAGGCGCTGGATCGGGCGGCGGAGATCATCCGCAACGCCAAGCGCCCCCTGCTGATGATCGCCTCGGCGGCGTCGCGGCCGCAGTCCAGCGAAGCGCTGTCGGCGTTCGTGTTGCGCGCCGGCATTCCGTTCTTCACCACGCAGATGGGCAAGGGCGCGGTGGCCGGTGGTTCGGGCCTGTACATGGGCACCGCGGCGCTGACCGAGCGCGATTACGTGCACATGGCTATCGACCAGGCCGACGTGATCGTGACCATCGGCCACGAGGTCACCGAGAAGCCGCCGTTCGTGATGCGCCCGGGTGGGCCGACCGTGATCCATATCGGCTACTCGCAGGCGGCCGTGGAGCAGGTGTACTTCCCGCAGGTGGAAGTGATCGGTGACATCGGTCGTTCGCTGACCCAGTTGGCCGATCGTATCGAAGGCGCGGTGCCGGATGCTGACGCGCTGCTGCCGCTGCGCGCGACCATTCTGGAACATCTGGCTGACCGAGCCGAGGAGGCTGGATTCACGCCTCAGCGGCTGGTGCACGACGTGCGCCAGGTGATGCCGCCGGACGGCATCGTGGCGCTGGACAACGGCATGTACAAGATCTGGTTCGCGCGCAATTACCGCACCCAGGTGGCCAATACGCTGCTGCTGGACAATGCGTTGGCGACCATGGGCGCGGGCCTGCCGTCGGCGATCATGGCTTCGATCCTGTACCCGCAGCGGCGGGTGCTGGCGGTGTGCGGCGATGGCGGGTTCATGATGAACAGCCAGGAGCTGGAGACCGCGCGTCGGCTGGGCCTGAACCTGGTGGTGCTGATCCTCAACGACGGCGCCTACGGCATGATCCGCTGGAAGCAGGCGGTAGATGGCTTCACCGACTACGGCATGACCTTCAGCAACCCGGATTTCGTGAAGTACGCGGAAGCCTACGGCTGCAAGGGCCACGAGGTGACCGCCATCGAGCAGTTCATCCCGACGCTGGAGGCGGCCTTCAACGAGGGCGGGGTGCACCTGGTGTCGGTGCCGGTGGACTATTCGGAGAACCAGCGGGTGCTGGTGGACGAGTTGCGGCAGGCGTTCCCTGGGAACGGTTGACGCCGGGACGAGCGCCAACCAAGGTTGGCGACTACCGGGGCATCGGTTCCCCGGAATCCGGTAGGTGTCGACCTTGGTCGACACACGGACCGCCAACCAAGGTTGGCGGCCATCTGGGCGGGCCCGGCCCAAGGCCGGGGCAGGGCGGTTTTGGTATGCTGGGCAACCGGCTGTGCCGGGTGCAACATCCCCCCTCACTACACGATTCCCGCAGATCCATGAGCGAAGCTACCGATACCCCCCCCGTTGACGAAAACAAGTTGATCGCCGAGCGCCGCGAGAAACTCAAAACGCTGCGTGGGCAGGGCATCGCGTACCCGAACGACTTCCGTCGCGAGGACTTCGCCGGCCGCCTGCAGGAAGAATTCGCCGATGCCGAGGCCTGGACCGCCGAGGCGCTGGAAGGCAACGGCCGCCAGGTGAAGATGGCCGGCCGCCTGATGGCCAAGCGCATCATGGGCAAGGCCAGCTTCGCGCAGATCCAGGACGAGTCCGGCCGCATCCAGCTGTTCCTGCAGGGCGCGGTGCTGGGCGATGCCTACACGGCCTTCAAGGGCTGGGACGTGGGCGACATCATCGCCGTCGAAGGCGGCCTGACCCGTACCAAGACCGGCGAACTGTCGGTCAAGGCCGAGTCGATCCGCCTGCTGACCAAGTCGCTGCGCCCGCTGCCGGACAAGTGGCACGGCCTGGCCGACGTCGAGCAGCGCTACCGCCAGCGTTACGTCGACCTGATCGTGACCCCGGAATCGCGCGCAGTGTTCATCAAGCGCTCGAAGATCATCCGCGCCATGCGCGCGTGGCTGGACAACCGCGACTTCCTGGAAGTCGAGACGCCGATGATGCATTACATCCCCGGCGGCGCGGCGGCCAAGCCGTTCACCACCCATCACAACGCGCTGGACCTAGACCTGTACCTGCGCGTGGCGCCGGAGCTGTACCTCAAGCGCCTGACCGTGGGTGGCCTGGAGCGTGTGTACGAGATCAACCGCAACTTCCGCAATGAAGGCGTCAGCACCCGCCACAATCCGGAATTCACCATGATGGAACTGTACGAGGCCTATGCCACGTACAACGAAATCATGGACCTGACCGAGGGTGTGATCCGTGATGTGGCCAAGGCCGTGAACGGTGGCACCGAAGTGGAATGGGACGGCGCGAAGATCGACCTGGGCCCGGCGTTCCGTCGTTGGCGCATGGATGAGGCAGTGCGCCACCACAACCCGGAAATCTCGGCCGCTGATTGCACTGACCGCGATGCGCTGCTGCGCCATTGCGAGCGCTTGAACATCCGCGTCAAGCCGTCCTACGGCTGGGGCAAGCTGTTGCTGGAGATCTTCGAGGCCACGGTCGAGCACACCCTGATCCAGCCGACCTTCATCACCGACCATCCGGTCGAGGTCTCGCCGCTGGCCCGTGCCAATGACAACGACCCGGGCTACACGGATCGCTTCGAGCTGTTCGTCAACGGCAAGGAGCTGGCCAACGGCTTCTCCGAACTGAACGACCCGGAAGACCAGGCCCAGCGTTTCCAGGCCCAGGTGGCCGCGAAGGAAGGCGGCGACGACGAGGCGATGCATTACGACGCCGACTACATCCGTGCGCTGGAGTACGGCATGGCCCCGACCGGCGGCCTCGGCATCGGCGTTGATCGCCTGGTGATGCTGCTGACCGGCAGCAGCTCGATCCGTGACGTGCTGCTGTTCCCGTACATGCGTCCGGAGCAGTAAGTCGTCTTTTTGACTCCCGTTTGTGCGCGCCGTCGCGAAATGAGACGGCGCGATTGACGCCTCCCGCGCTCGGCGTATCGTTAATGCACTACCTTGACGTCTGTTATGGCTTGATCGGCGCCAGGGGGAGTGCGCATTGTGGAGAGTCCGCTTCACAATGTGATGACGATCATGAACCGGGACGCATGACACGGGAGTCGGGCCGATGCAGGGTGCGAGCGTTCGCAGCAGCAGGGTATCCTCGCCTGCTGATGATCCAGCATGGTCGAGAAACCAGGCGGAGTACGCGTTGAACATCGTCATTGTTGACGACCAGACGTCCGCGCGGACGATGCTGCGTCACGTCATCGAAGACATCGCGCCGGAACTGAGCGTGTATGACTTCGGTGATCCGCTGACCGCATTGGCCTGGTGCGAGGCGCACCCGGTCGACCTGCTGCTGCTCGATTACCGCATGCCGGAGATGGACGGGCTGGAGTTCGCCCGTCGATTCCGGCGCCTGCCCAAGCACCGCGATATCCCGGTGATCCTGATCACCGTGGTCGGCGACGAGCCGATCCGCCAGGCGGCGCTGGAAGCAGGGGTCATCGACTTCCTGGTCAAGCCGATCCGTCCGCGCGAACTGCGCGCGCGCTGCTACAACCTGCTGCAGCTGCGCCAGCAGACCGAGAACGTGAAGCAACGTGCGTTGTCGCTGGAGCAGCGCCTGCTGGCCAGCATGCACGAGGTCGAGGAACGCGAACGCGAGACACTGTCGCGATTGGCGCGGGCGATCGAGTTCCGTGATGCCGGCACCAGCGCCTATCTCGAACGCATGGCGCGCGTTGCGGGGCTGATCGCCGAGCAGCTTGGCCTGCCCGAAGACGACGTGCGCCTGATCGAGATGGCGGCGCCGCTGCATGACATGGGCAAGATCGCCATTCCCGACGCGGTGCTGCTCAAGCAGGGCAAGCTCAATGACGAGGAGCTGGCGATCATGCGCCGGCACCCACGCATCGGCCACGAGCTGCTCAGTGGCAGCCAGAACCGTTTCATCCAGGTGGGCGCGCTCATCGCGCTGCGCCATCACGAACGTTACGACGGCAGCGGCTATCCCGACGGCCTGGTCGGCGAAGCGATCCCGCTGGAAGCGCGGATCGTTGCTGTCGCCGACGTCTTCGATGCGCTGATCTCGCCCCGTCCGTACAAGGAAGCATGGACCATGGAAGCCACTCTGGCTTATCTGTACGCCCAGCGTGGGCGACTGTTCGATCCGCGCTGCGTGGATGCGCTGATGCGCGGCCACCAGCAGTTGATGGATATCTGCGCCCAGCACTCGACGGCATCGACGCGACCGGGTGGGTGACATGCAGGACCTGTTCGCACGCGTGAGGCGTCGGCTGGCGCAGCGTCCGGATTCGGAACATGGCCAGGCGATCGTGCGGGTGGTGCTGATCTCGCTGATCCTGGTCTATGTTCTGTTGTCCGGCGCCCGCCTGCACCGGCTGGATCAGTACCAGGGCGCGCTGGCAACGGCGGTGACCGGGCTGGGCCTGTCGCTGCTGTTGTTCGGCTGGCTGCTGTGGAAGCCGCAGCGCTCGGACCCGCGGCGGGTGGCCGGGATGCTGGCCGATTACGGCCTGATCGCGATCGGCATGATCCAGATGGGTGAGCCGCTGGCGTGGGTGTATGCGGTGGTGATGTGGGTCACGGTGGGCAACGGCCTGCGCTTCGGGCCGCGTTACCTGACCGCTGCCATCGTGCTGGCGATGATCAGTTTCGGCACTACCGTGCTGTTGACTCCCTATTGGCAGGCCAACCTGGGGCTGGCCATTTCCCTGTGGTTGGGGTTGCTGGCAGTACCGTTGTGCTGCTCCTCCCTGCTGCGCCGAAGGATGCGACATCCAACCATGGATACGATTCCCGCCGCTGGATCCGACAAGCGCTCGCTGTTGGCCCGCTTCAAGCAGCGCCTGTCCGGGCGCGAGGACAGCGAGCACGCGCAGAACCTGATCCGCATCATCATCACGGCACTGTTCATCAGCTATCTCGGCTGGCGCTCGCTGAGCGGCGGCGGTGAGGCGCTGACGGCGACGTGGCTGATCCTCGCCTTCGAGCTGACCATTTCCGCCGGCCTGCTGACCGCGATCCTGGTCAATCCGGGCGTGTCGCATGTGCGCCGGGTGATCGGCATGCTGACCGATTACACCTGCATGGCCTGGATCATGACCATCCAGGGCGAGCCGGCCGCACCGCTGTATGCGGTGATGCTGTGGGTGACGATCGGCAACGGCATGCGCTACGGCAGCACCTACCTGCGCGTGGCCACGGCCATGGGCTGCCTGGCCTTCCTGTGCACGGTGATGCTGTCGCCGTACTGGCGCGGCCACGATTATCTGGGCTGGGGCCTGTTGCTGGGCCTGGGTGCGATTCCGCTGTACTTCGATTCGCTGCTGCATGCCTTGACCCGGGCGGTGGCCGAGGCGCGCCAGGCCAACGAAGCCAAGAGCCGCTTCCTGGCCAACATGAGCCATGAGTTCCGCACGCCGTTGAACGGGCTGGCCGGCATGACCGAAGTGCTGGCCACCACCCGCCTGGACGACGAACAGCGCGAGTGCCTGAACACCATCCAGGCCTCGACCCGCAGCCTGCTGGCGCTGGTGGAAGAGGTGCTGGACATCTCCGCGATCGAAGCTGGCAAGGTGCGCGTGGAGTGGCACGAGTTCGCGCTGGCCGACGTGCTGCAGGCGATCAACCTGATCCTGACCCCGCAGACCCGCTCCAAATCGCTGGATTATCGCGTGCAGGTGGACGACAACGTGCCGCCGCGCCTGCTCGGGGATGCCGGGCATCTGCAGCAGATCCTGCTGAACCTGATGGGCAACGCGGTCAAGTTCACCGACAGTGGCTACGTGCATCTGCGCGTGTCCAGCCCCGATGCGCTGGGCAGCGAGCGGATGCGCCTGCGATTCGAGATCGTCGATACCGGCATCGGCGTGCCGGTGGCGTTGCGCGGACGCCTGTTCAATGCGTTCGAGCAGGGCGATGTCGGCCTGGCCCGTCGCCATGAAGGCACCGGTCTGGGCACCGCCATTGCCAAGGGCCTGGTCGAGTCGATGGGCGGGCAGGTCGGCTATGCGCCGAACAGCCCGCGCGGCAGCGTGTTCTGGGTCGAGATCACGCTGGACGTCGCAGACACCTCATCAGCCCCGGCGGTTCCGTCCGAGGTGGCTGAAGCCGGCAATGTCATCGCGTTTTCCAACCCCTTCCTGCGCCATCGTGCACGGGTGCGGAGCCTGCGGGTTCTGGTCGCCGACGACCACGAGGCCAACCGCATGGTGCTGCAGCGGCTGCTGGAGAAGGCCGGCCACAAGGTCACCTGCGTCAACGGCGGCGCTGAAGTGCTCGATGCGCTGGAGCAGGCCAGTTACGACGCAGCGATCGTCGACCTGCACATGCCCGGCATGAGCGGACTGGATCTGCTCAAGCAGTTGCGGGTGATGCAGGCCAGCGGCATGCCTTACGTTCCGGTCATGGTGCTGAGCGCAGACGTCACCCCCGAGTCCATCCTGCGTTGCGAGCAGGCCGGCGCCCGCGCCTTCCTTGCCAAGCCCGTGGTGGCCACCCGCCTGCTGGAAGTGCTGGCCGATGTCGCCGCCAACACCCGCGCCGAGCCCGGCATCCAGTCGGTGCCTGCATTGCCGGTCGGCGATGGCGTGCTCGATACTGCGGTGCTGGACGAGCTGGCGTCGCTGGGCATGGGCGATGGCTTCGAACGCAAGTTCATCGACCAGTGCCTGGCGGACGTCGACGCGAGCATGGGCCAGCTGCAGGGCTGCGGCGAGCGCCAGGCCTGGGAGGATTTCCGCGAGCACGCCCACGCGCTGCGCGGCGTGGCAAGCAACCTGGGGCTTGTCCAGGTTGCCGCCTCCAGTGGCGAAATCATGCGCATGGCGGACTGGCAGCTGAAGGGTGAATGGAGCTCCCGCCTCAGCAACCTGGCGACCGCTCTGCGCAACGGCAGGAATGCGTTGGCTGCCCGTAGTGCGGGGGCACCGCACCGCGACGACAGCGAGCGCAGCCCGTCCTGACCCGCCAGACGATCAGGCCGGGTCGCCATTGCGTCGGGCCTGCGCCCGTACCAGCCGATCCATGGTGCGCAGGGACTTCTCGCCGAGCTGCATCGCAGTGTCTACCCAGATCTCGGTGATCCGCATCATTTCATGCAGCGGCACCATGGTGGCGATCTCGTTGACCTCACGCATCGCCGCCCAGGCGTGCGGGATGCGTCGGCTTTCCTTGATCACCTGTTCGACTGCGGCAACACCTTCGCCCACCGGCACCACGATGTCGACCAGGCCCATTTCCTTCAGCTGGCTGGCGGTGTAGAGGTTGCCTTCCAGCATGATCTTCTCCGCCAGCCGCGGACTGATCCGCTGGCACAGGAAGGAGTAGGCGCCCATGCCGGGGAACAGGTCGAACAGCACCTCCGGCAGGCCCATCAACACGCCTTCCTCGGCGACGATGGTGTGGCAGCTCAGTGCGGCCTCGAAGCCGCCCCCCAGTGCATTGCCCTGGACCAGGGCGATGCTGTGGGCACGGGTGCCCAGGCCGGCATGGAAGGCATGCACGCCGCGCACGCAGCGCTGGGCATAGTCGAGCAGGCGGGCGCGGTCGCCCTCGCGGATCAGGCGGCAGAACAGTTCGAGATCGCCGCCCAGGTTGAACACGTCGCTGTCCGAGGCAAGTACGACATGGGGTGACAGAGCGTGCGAGGCGCTGAGGCGATCGCCCAGTTCGCGCTGGTAGTCGACGATGTCATCGACCAGGCGCGAGGCGAAGCACGGCCGGCCTGGCTGGTTGACCAGGTTGGCGTGCATATGGATCCAGTAAACATCCCGCTCGGGTTCTTCGGTGATACGCAGGGTAGGGTGCTGCGAGGGACGGGTAATGATGGGGCGTACTGCAGACATGGGAGTTCTCCGTGTGACCGTCCGGCCAACCGCAGAGCGGACGGAGAGGAGTGAGGGGGCGAGCTGAACATGCGGCGGCGACTGATTCTATGCACCCGGCGTGAACCGCCCGCAAGCGCCGGGCCGGCCATGTTCCGGCAATAAAAAGACCCCGCCGTCTCCGGCGGGGTCCCCTGTACTGTCGTGTTGCCCGGAAACCCTTACTGGGCGGGCGTATCACGCAGCTCGCGACGGAGAATCTTGCCGACGTTGGTCTTCGGCAGCTCCTTTCGGAATTCTACGATTCTGGGGTGCTTGTAACCGGTCAGGTTGGCCCGGGCATGTTCCTTGACCATTTCCGCGGTCAGGTTCGGGTCCTTCTTCACGATCACGACCTTCACGACCTCGCCGGACTTCTCGTCCGGGACACCGACCGCAGCCACTTCCAACACGCCGGGCATCATCGCGATGACGTCCTCGACCTCGTTCGGGTACACGTTGAAGCCGGACACCAGGATCATGTCCTTCTTGCGGTCGACGATGTAGAAGAAGCCCTGTTCGTCCATCTTCGCCATGTCGCCGGTGTGCAGCCAGCCGTCGGCGTCGATGGCGGTGGCGGTTTCCTCCGGGCGCTGCCAGTAGCCCTTCATCACCTGCGGGCCCTTGATGCACAGCTCGCCCACTTCGCCCAGCGCCAGGATGTTGCCGTTGTCGTCCTTGATGCACGCATCGGTGGACGGGATCGGCAGGCCGATGGCGCCGTTGTACTCGGGCAGGGTGAGCGGGTTGATGCAGGCTGCCGGCGAGGTCTCGGTCAGGCCATAGGCTTCGACCAAGGTCACCCCGGTAACCTTCTTCCAGCGTTCGGCCACGGCACGTTGTACCGCCATGCCGCCGCCGAGGGTGAACTTGACCGAAGAAAAGTCGATCTCGTCGAAGCCGGGCGTGTTGAGCAGGCCGTTGAACAGCGTGTTGACGCCGGTGATGGCGGTGAAGCGGGTGCCCTTGAGCTCCTTGACGAAGCCCTTCATGTCGCGCGGGTTGGTGATCAGGTGGTTGCAGCCACCGAACTTCATGAAGACCAGGCCGTTCGCGGTCAACGCGAAGATGTGGTACAGCGGCAGGGCAGTGATGATCACTTCCTTGCCCGGCTCGATGCCCGAGGTGGACAGCCACGCCGACGCCTGCTGCATGTTGGCGATCAGGTTGCGGTTGGTCAGCATCGCGCCCTTGGCCACGCCGGTGGTACCGCCGGTGTACTGCAGGAAAGCGATGTCGTCGTGGTCGATCTCGACCTTCGGAAGCGCGTGGTGGCTGCCCAGTTTGAGCGCCTGCCTGAAGCGGACGGCGCCCTTGATGTGGTAGTTGGGCACCATCTTCTTGACGTACTTCAGCACGAAGTTGACGATCGCGCCCTTGGCGCCGAGCAGGTCGCCCAGGCCGGTGGTGACCACGTGCTTGACCGGCGTATCGGCGATGACCTGTTCGACGGTGTCGCCGAAGTTGTCGACCACCACCAGCGCACTGACGCCCGCGTCGACCAGCTGGTGCTTGAGTTCGCGCGCGGTGTACAGCGGGTTGACGTTGACCACGGTCAGTCCGGCGCGCAGCACGCCGAAGGTGGCCACCGGGTACTGCAGGCAGTTGGGCATCATCAGGGCGACGCGGTCACCCTTCTTGAGCTTGAGCTCACCCAGCAGGTAGGCGGCGAACTGGGTGACCAGCGCATCGGTCTCACCGTAGGTGAGCACTTTGCCGAAGCTGGAGTAGGCCGGACGGTCGCGGAATTTCGCGACGGAAGCGTCGAAGACCGAAGCTACCGAATGGAACTCGTTGACGTCGATTTCGGCGGGAACGCCTTTCGGATAGCTCTGCAGCCAGGGACGATCCAGACTCATATTCCCCCTCCAGGAATCGTGATGTATTAGGTTCCGGCCCTGAGCGTAGCGACAATGGCCGTTCATTGCAGCATACCCCGCCGTAGGGAAAACGCGAAGAGGCCCCGAAGGGCCTCTTTGCTTGGTCGTGCCGGCCGCTGGCCGGCGTCTGCGCTCGATCGGGATTCCGGTGGATGCCGGCCAGCGGCCGGCACGACCGTGTCGCCAAGCGGGGCGCTTGCGTCAGTCCTGCTTGCGCACCGGTGCACCGTTGGCCTTGTAGTACGGCGCGGTGCTGCGGGCCAGCGGGGTGCGGCCGCGGATCACGTCGGCCAGCTTCTCGGCCATCATGATGGTCGGCGCGTTGAGGTTGCCGGTCACCACCTGCGGCATGATCGAGGCATCGACGATGCGCAGGCCTTCCAGCCCGTGCACGCGGCCCTGGCCGTCGACCACCGCCATCGGGTCATCGGCGTGGCCCATCTTGTTCGAGCACGACGGGTGGTAGGCGGTCTCGGCATGTTCGCGGACGAACGCATCGATCTGCGCATCGGTCTGCAGCGCGCTGCCCGGGGAAATCTCGCGGCCGCTGTACGGTGCCAGCGCCGGCTGCGCGAAGATCTCGCGGGTGATGCGGATCGCCGCGCGGAACTCGCGCCAGTCCTGCTCATGCGACATGTAGTTGAAGAGGATGCTCGGATGTTCGCGCGGATCCTTCGAACGCACGTGGATGCGGCCGCGGCTGGGCGAGCGCATCGAACCGACGTGCATCTGGAAGCTGTGCGCCTTGATCGGGTTGGAGCCGTTGTAATTGATCGCCACCGGCAGGAAGTGGTACTGCAGGTTCGGCCAGTCGAATTCGGCGTCGCTGCGGATGAAGCCGCCGGCCTCGAACTGGTTGCTGGCGCCGATGCCGGTGCCCAGGAACAGCCACTCGGCGCCGATGGCCGGCTGGTTGTACAGCTTCAGTGCCGGTGCCAGCGAGACCGGCTTCTTGCACTCGTACTGCAGGTACATCTCCAGGTGGTCCTGCAGGTTGGCGCCGACGCCCGGCAGGTGGTGCACCAGGTCGATGTCCAGGCTGCGCAGCAGGTCGGCCGGGCCGACGCCCGAACGCTGCAGGATCTGCGGCGAGGCGATGGCGCCGCCACACAGCAGTACTTCGCGGCGCGCGGTGGCACGCTGCGGCTGGTCGTTGTGCAGCCACTGCACGCCCACCGCACGCTTGCCCGAGAACAGGATGCGGTCGGTAAGCGCGTGGGTGACGATGGTCAGGTTCGGGCGCGGCTTGGCGAGGTCCAGGTAACCACGGGCGGTGCTGGAGCGACGGCCCTTCGGGGTCACCGTGCGGTCCATCGGGCCGAAGCCTTCCTGCTGGTAGCCGTTGAGGTCGTCGGTGCGCGGGTAGCCGGCCTGCACGCCGGCTTCGACCATCGCAGCGAACAGCTCGTTGTTACCGGCCTTCGGCGTGGTCACGCGCAGCGGGCCGTCGCCACCGTGGTAGTCATTGGGGCCGATGTCGCGGGTTTCCGCCTTGCGGAAGTACGGCAGGCAGTCCAGGTAGGTCCAGTCTTCCAGGCCCGGCATGCTGGCCCAGTTGTCGTAATCCATCGCGTTGCCGCGGATGTAGCACATGCCGTTGATCAGCGACGAGCCGCCCAGCCCCTTGCCGCGGCCGCAGTCCATGCGGCGGTTGTTCATGAAGGGCTCGGGATCGGTCTTGTACGCCCAGTTGTAGCGCTTGCCCTGCAGCGGGAAGGCCAGTGCCGCCGGCATCTGGGTACGGAAGTCGAGCCGGTAGTCCGGGCCACCGGCTTCCAGCAGCAGCACGCTGACATCGGCATCTTCGGTGAGGCGGGTAGCCAGCACGTTGCCGGCCGAACCGGCGCCGATGATGATGTAGTCGTACTCGTTGTGGGTGCTCATGGGTGTCTCCTGCAGGCCGGGGCGCGCTGCATGCAGGCGTCCCGGCGGAATGTCGGATCGGCGCGGTGGCCGGACGAGGGTGCGCGCTCGGGGCGCGCCGGTCAGAACACGCTGGCGTAGTCGCCCAGTTCCACCTGCACCGACTTGATGCGGGTGTAGTGGCCGAGGGTGGAGATGCCATTCTCGCGGCCGACGCCGGATTCCTTGTAGCCACCGACCGGCATTTCGGCCGGCGACTCACCCCACGTATTGATCCAGCAGATGCCGGCTTCCAGGCGGTGGATGATGCGGTGGGCGCGGCTGATGTCCTTGCTGACCACGCCGGCGGCCAGACCGAAGGTGGTGTCGTTGGCGCGACGCACCACTTCGTCTTCGTCGTCGTAGGCGAGGATGCTCATGACCGGCCCGAAGATCTCTTCCTTGACGATGGTCATGTCATCGCGGCAGTCGGAGAACACGGTCGGCAGAACGTAGGCGCCATTGGCCAGCGCGCCTTCGGTGGCACGGCCACCGCCGGTCAGCAGGCGGGCGCCTTCGGCCTTGCCGCTTTCGATGTAGCGCAGCACGTTTTCCATGTGCGGGAAGCTGGTCAGCGGGCCGAAGTTGGTTTCGGCGGCCATCGGGTCGCCGATGCGGATGCGCTTGACACGCTCGACCACGGCGGCCTCGAATGCGGCCAGCATGCTGCGCGGCACGAACACGCGGGTGCCGTTGGTGCAGACCTGGCCGGAGCTGAAGAAGTTGGCCATCACCGCGATGTCGGCGGCGCGGTCCAGGTCGGCGTCATCGCAGATCACCAGCGGCGACTTGCCGCCCAGCTCCATGGTCACTTCCTTCAGCGAGGAGGACGCGGCGCTGGCCATGACCTTCTTCCCGGTGGCGACGCCGCCGGTGAAGGAAATCTTCTCGATCACCGGGTGCTCGGTCAGCCACTGGCCGATCTCGCGGCCCGGGCCCTGCACGACGTTGAACACGCCAGCCGGCACGCCGGCTTCGGTGTAGATCTCGGCCAGCCGGATCGCGGTCAGCGGGGTCACTTCCGAAGGCTTGAACACCATCGCGTTGCCGGCGGCCAGGGCCGGGGCCGACTTCCACATGGCGATCTGGATCGGGTAGTTCCAGGCGCCGATGCCGGCGACCACGCCCAGCGGCTCGCGACGGGTGTAGAAGAAGCTCGATTCGCGCAGCGGCAGCTGGATGCCCTCGATGGCGGTGGCCAGGCCGGCGTAGTACTCGACCACGTCGGCGCCGGTGACGATGTCCACGGTGGTGGTTTCGGCCAGCGCCTTGCCGGTGTCCAGGGTTTCCAGGTGGGCCAGCTCGTCGTTGCGCTCACGCAGGATCTCGACGGCGCGGCGCAGGATGCGCGAGCGCTCCATGGCGGTCATCGCGGCCCACACCTTCTGGCCTTCGGACGCGCTCTGCACGGCACGCTCGACGTCGGCCTGGCTGGCAACCTGCACTTCGGCGATCACCTCACCGGTGGCCGGGTTGACGGTCTTGAAGGTCTTGCCGCTGGTGGCATCGACGCGCTGGCCGTGGATGTAGAGCTGTTGGACGGGCAGGGTGGTCATGGGGCGTACTCCTTGGAAGGGGGCGGGTGCTGAAGCGCTTATAGCGCGACAGCCTGCAACTGGAAGTCGATGTAGCCGTAAGCGATGCGCCGGGACTTCTCGGCGTTGAACTGGCCGCCGACCAGGCTGCCGCGCAGCCACAGGCCATCGATCATCGCGGCCAGCCCGCGGGCGGCCAGGCGGGCCTGCGGGTGGGGCAGCAGGCGGTTGAACTGGTGGCACAGGTTGGAGAACAGGCGCTGGTCGTTGGCGCGCTGCAGCCGGGCCAGTTCCGGCTGGTGCATGCTCGCGGCCCAGAAGGTGAGCCAGACGCGCATCGCGGTGCCGTTGATCTGGCTGTCGTCGAAGTTGCCGTCGACGATGGCGCGCAGCTGCTCGCGCGGGTCGTCGCTGGCGTCGGCGCGGTAGCGGGCGACTGCGTCCTTCAGCTCGCGCAGGATCTGCCGCATTGCAGCATTGAGCAGGCCGTCCTTGTCGCCGAAGTAGTGGGCGACGATGCCGCTGGACAGCCCTGCCTTCTTCGCGATGGTGGCGACGGTCGCATCGGCCATGCCGATCTCGTCGATGGTCTGGAAAGTGGCCCGGATCAGCTGTTCGCGCCGTACCGGTTCCACGCCTTTCTTCGGCATTGTCTCTCCACGGATTGCGACCCGAAGGATCGGGCTGCCCGCCATTATGCTTTTTATTGATTGAACGTTCAATCAATAAACCCTAGGATGCGCTCGCGCCCCACGCCATGGGCCCGGTTTACCGGTCCGGCCCCGCCCATGTGCTCCCTCGGACTTGATGAGACGACCCCATGTCTTCCCTGGCTCATCCCAAGCGTTCGCCCCTGCGCTTGAACCGTTTTGTCTTCTTCAGCTCCTCGGTGTCGATCGGCATCCTCGGGCTGCTCACCGTTCTCTATCCCGAAGGCAGCGAGCACTGGCTGCAATGGGCGCAGGCCGAGGTGTCGGCCGCGTTCGGCTGGTGGTACATGCTGCTGATCGTGCTGTGCCTGGGCTTCGTGCTGTGGCTGGCGTTCTCGCCGTATGGCCGCATCCGCCTGGGTCACAACGAGGAATCGCCGGCCTTCGGCTACGTCGCCTGGGTCTCGATGCTGTTCTCGGCCGGCATCGGCATCGCGCTGCTGTACTACGGCGCCTACGAGCCGCTGGACCACTTCCTGCATCCGCCCGGGCAACCCGGCGGCACCGTGGCCGCCGGCCGCGAGGCGATGGTGCTGACCTTCCTGCACTGGGGCCTGCACGGCTGGGCGCTGTATGCGCTGGTCGGCGTGGCACTGGGCTATTTCGCCTACCGCCGTGACCTGCCGCTGGCGCTGCGCTCGGCGCTGTACCCGATCTTCGGTGAGCGCATCCATGGCCGCATCGGCGACATGGTCGATGGCTTCGGCATCCTCGCCACGCTGATCTCGATGGTCACCAACCTCGGCATCGGTGCGCTGGTGGTGCAGTCCGGCCTGGTCTACCTGTTCCACATCCCGGATACGCCGCAGGTGCTGGTGGCGATCGTGCTGGTGATGATGGTGGTGGCCACCATCGGCGTGGTGGCCGGTGTGGAGAAGGGCATTGCCTGGTTGTCCAACCTCAACGTGCGCCTGCTGTGCGGCCTGCTGCTGTTCGTGCTGGTCACCGGCCCGACCCTGCACCTGTTCGATGGCCTGATCCAGAACACCGGCGATTACCTCGGTGCGTTCGTGCGCAAGAGTTTCGACATGTACCTCAACGACCCGAAGGGTCGTGAGTGGATGGGCTCGTGGACGCTGTTCTACTGGGCCTGGTGGATCGCCTGGGCGCCGTTCGTCGGCCTTTTCGTGGCACGCATCTCGCGTGGCCGCACCATCCGCGAAGTGATCATGGGCGTGCTGCTGATCCCGCTCGGCTTCACCCTGGCGTGGCTGTCGATCTTCGGCAACACCGCCATCGACCTGGTGCTCAACCATGGCCAGGCGATCCTGGGTGACGTGGCCCAGCACGATGCGGCGATGACGCTGTTCAAGCTGCTGGAATACCTGCCCGCCGCGCCGTACGTGGCCGGTGCCGCGGTGGTGATCGGCTTCGTGCTGTTCCTGACCCCGGTCGATTCGGGCACGCTGATGATCGCCAACCTGTGTACCCGTCGCGTTGACGATGGCGTGGAAGATGGCCATGACGCGCCGATCTGGCTGCGCGTGTTCTGGGCCGTCGGCATCACCGTAGCCAGCGTCGGGCTGCTGCTGGCCGGCAATTTCAGCGCAATGCAGACGGCGGTGGTGCTGTGCGGCCTGCCGTTCTCGTTCACCCTGGCGTTCTATATGTGGGGCCTGCTGAAGGCGTTGCGCACCGACCCGGACGCGCCGCGCCGCTGAGCGCGCACCTGGCGCCCATCCCGGTGCCGCCGGAGATGCGGTAGAGCCAGGCCATGCCTGTCTGCAGAGAAACAGGAAGGGCCGGATCCGCGAGGATCCGGCCCTTTTGTTGGGTGGTCGACCAGCAGTCGACTCTACCGAGAGCGGAACGTTACTTGCTGGCCAACTGGCGCAGCACGTACTGCAGCAGGCCACCATGACGGAAGTACTCGACTTCCTTCGGGGTCAGCAGCATCACCGACACCTCGAAGGTCTTCTTCGTGCCATCGGCCTTGGTCGCGGTGACCGTGGCGCGCTTGCTGGCACCGTCCTGCAGGCCGGTGATGTCGATTACTTCCGAGCCGTCCAGGCCCAGGCTCTGCGCGTTCTCGCCGTTGCGGAACTGCAGCGGCAGCACGCCCATGCCGACCAGGTTGGAGCGGTGGATGCGCTCGAAGCTTTCGGCGATGACTGCCTTCACCCCCAGCAGCAGGGTGCCCTTGGCAGCCCAGTCACGCGACGAACCGGTACCGTATTCCTTGCCGGCCAGCACCACCAGCGGCACCTTGTCGGCCTTGTACTTCATGGCCGCATCGTAGATCGCCAGCTTTTCCGGCTGGCCGCCACCGGCCGGGTAGTACAGGGTGTTGCCGCCTTCCTCGCCACCGAACATCAGGTTCTTGATGCGGATGTTGGCGAAGGTGCCGCGGACCATCACGTCATCGTTGCCGCGGCGGCTGCCGTAGCTGTTGAAGTCGGCCGGCTGCACGCCGCGCTCCTGCAGGAAGCGGCCTGCCGGCGAGTCCTTCTTGATGTTGCCGGCCGGGGAGATGTGGTCGGTGGTGATCGAATCGCCGAACAGGCCCATCACGCGCGCGCCGTGCACGTCGTTGATGCTGCCGGTCTGCATGGTCATGCCATCGAAGTAGGGCGGGTTCTTGATGTAGGTGGAGGCATCGCTCCACGCGTACAGGTTGCCGTCCGGCGAGGCGATGGTGTTCCAGCGGGTATCACCCTTGAACACGTCGGCGTAGTTCTGCTTGAACATCTCCGGCCCGATGGTGGCGGCGATGACGTCGCCGATTTCCTTGTTGCTCGGCCAGATGTCGCGCAGGAACACCGGCTGGCCATCGCTGCCGGTACCCAGCGGCTGGGTGGTCAGGTCGATGTCGGTGGTGCCGGCGATGGCGTAGGCCACCACCAGCGGCGGGCTGGCCAGGTAGTTCATCTTCACTTCGGGGTGCACGCGGCCCTCGAAGTTGCGATTGCCCGACAGCACCGAGGTGACCACCAGGTCGCCGGTGGCGATGCCGGCGCTGACTTCGGTCGGCAGCGGGCCGGAGTTGCCGATGCAGGTGGTGCAGCCGTAGCCGACCACGTAGAAGCCGATCTTTTCCAGCTCCTTCAGTACGCCGGCCTTTTCCAGGTAATCGGTGACCACCCGCGAGCCCGGCCCGAGCGAGGTCTTCACCCACGGCTGGCGGTTCAGGCCCTTGGCGGCCGCATTGCGGGCCAGCAGGCCGGCGCCGATCATCACCGCCGGGTTGGAGGTATTGGTGCACGAAGTGATGGCAGCGATGACCACCGCGCCGTCCTTCAGGCGGACCTTGCGGCCTTCGATCTCGATGTCGGCGAAGCCCTTGGCCAGCTGCTCGTTGCCGACCGCGGCGCCGCCGCCTTCGTTGACGAACGAGGAGACGTCGTCGCTGCGCTTGTCACGGTTGGCGGTCATGCCGACCAGGGCTTCACGGTAGTTCTTCTGCACGTCTTCCAGCAGCACGCGGTCCTGCGGGCGCTTCGGGCCGGCCAGCGACGGCTTCACCGTGCCCATGTCCAGTTCCAGCGTGGTGCTGTACTGGGCGTGCGGGCTGCCCGGCTCGTGCCACAGGCCCTGCGCCTTGGCGTAGGCCTCGACCAGGTTGATCTGCTCTTCGCTGCGGCCGGACAGGCGCAGGTAGTTCAGCGACTCGGCGTCGATCGGGAAGATGCCACAGGTGGCGCCGTATTCCGGGGCCATGTTGCCGATGGTGGCGCGGTCGGCCAGCGGCAGGTGCTGCAGGCCGTCACCGTAGAACTCGACGAACTTGCCGACGACGCCCAGCTTGCGCAGCATCTGGGTGACGGTCAGCACCAGGTCGGTGGCGGTGGCACCCTCGGGCAGCTTGCCGGTCAGCTTGAAGCCGACCACCTGCGGGATCAGCATCGACGATGGCTGGCCGAGCATGGCGGCCTCCGCTTCGATGCCGCCAACGCCCCAGCCCAGCACGCCGATGCCGTTGATCATCGTGGTGTGGCTGTCGGTACCGAACACGGTATCGGGGTAGGCCACGGCTTTGCCATCCTTCTCCGCGGTCATCACCACGCGGGCGAGGTTTTCCAGGTTCACCTGGTGGACGATGCCGGTGTTCGGCGGCACCACCTTGAAGTTGTCGAAGGCCTTCTGGCCCCAGCGCAGGAAGCCGTAGCGTTCCTGGTTGCGCTGGAATTCGATCTTGCCGTTGAGGTCCAGTGCGTCCGGCTTGCCGAACACATCGACCTGCACCGAGTGGTCGATGACCAGTTCGGAGGGAATCTGCGGGTTGATCTGCTCCGGCGAGCCGCCGAGCTTGACCACCGCATCGCGCATCGCGGCCAGGTCGACCACGCAGGGCACGCCGGTGAAGTCCTGCAGGACCACGCGCGCCGGCATGAAGGCGATCTCGGTGTCCGGTTCTGCCGCCGGATTCCAGCGGGCCACGGCTTCGATGTGGTCCTTGCCGACGGTGATGCCGCCGTCCTCGTGCCGGAGCAGGTTCTCCAGCAGGATCTTCATCGAGTAGGGCAGGTGGGAGATATCGAAGCGCTGGCCCAGCGTGGGCAGGCTGAAGTAGTCGTAGGTCTTGCCGCCGACGTTCAGCTGGCTGCGGGTGGAGAACGAATCGCTCATGCGGGGTAACTCCTTCTTGCGGATGGCTTGCTCTGGCCCGTGCGTGCAGGGGCCTGCTTGCGGTCGCCGGTGGCATTCCGGCCCCGGATCCTGCCCAGTATCGGCGATCCAGCGCCCGGCAATGACCCGGCTGGCTTGGAACGCAAGGTTACAGCGGTGTGTGTAGCCTTCGTGTCAGCGCGTGCGGTCGTCGCCCGCTGGCCCGAACGCAGACGGGACGCCCATGGGCGTCCCGTCCGGAAGTGCGTGTCGAGCAGGACTTACTTGCCGTTGGCGGCATCCAGCAGCGGATTGCCGGTCTTGCCAACAGCGTTGCTCTTGGACTTGGCCGTCAGCACACCCTGCTTGTTGAATTCCAGGACGGTCGCTTCCTGGATGTTCTTGCCGAAGGTCTTGATCTTCACGTAGTCGTAGTACCAGACCTGCGTGTCGCCCAGCTGTTCGCGGCGGCCGGGTGCGCCGAACTTCTCACGGACCTGGTCCTGGTTGGTCTTGCCGACTTCCAGGGTGTCCATCTGCTGTTGGGTGATCTCGACGCCGGTGGTGTAGGCGCCGAACGGATTGGCGTGGGCTGCCGTCGTCGAAAGGGCCAGCGGGGCAGCCAGCATCAGGGCAAGGGTCAAGGCGCGCATGGAACATCCTTTTATGGCGGGTAGGTGCGGGCGGCACGCGGTGCGTCCAGCCCGGGGCCGCAGCAGGTCGCTGCGGAGCCAGTCTAACCCCCGGATGCGACCAGCGCAGGATCGCGGTCACGGATTGGGCGGGTTTGTTCCAGATGCTGCGAGTATGTATAATTCATGCATACTTTTTGAGGCGTACCCCCCCATGGAAGCCACCGTTGCTGAACGCGGACAGATCACCCTGCCCAAGGCGGTGCGTGATGCCCTCGGCCTGACCAAGGGCACGCTGCTGAAGGTCGAGCTGGACGGCAGCCGCATCATCCTGCGCAAGAGTGTTGACGATGCCATCTCACGGGCGCGCGGCAAGTTCGCGCTGGACGGCTTCGAATCGTCCGACGCGGCGGTGCGCGCGGTGCGTGACGAGGAGTAAGCGGTGATGATCGCCGTCGATTCACCAGTTCTGGTCGAGCTGCTCAGCAATGGTCCGCAGGCCGATGCGGTGGAAGCCATCCTGCGGCAGAGCCTGGTCGGCGGCCGCGTGGTGGTCTGTGGCGCGACGTTGGCCGAAGTCTGCGCATCGCTGCGCGGCGGTGCCGAAGTGCTCGAAGCGCTGGAAGAGATGGGCGTGCATTTCAATCCGATGGAAGCCAAGTCGGCACTGCGCGCCGGCGAGATGCACCGCCGTCATCGCCAGCGCGGCGGCAGCCGCCGCAGCCTGGACGAATTCATGGTCGGCGCCCACGCACTGCTGCAGTGCGACGGCCTGATCACCTGGAACGACACGTTTTACCGCGACTACTTCAAGGGCCTGAAGCTGATCGTGCCGCAAGCCTGAGCCCACTTTGTTTTTTCAACCTACGCATTACCCGGGAGTTGTCATGTTGGAAGCCTACCGCCACCACGTCGCCGAGCGCGCTGCGCTTGGCATCCCGCCGCTGCCGCTGAGCGCGCAGCAGACGGCCGATGTCATCGAACTGCTGAAGAACCCGCCGCAGGGCGAGGCCGAGTTCCTGCTCGACCTGCTGACCCACCGCGTGCCGGCCGGCGTCGATGACGCAGCCAAGGTCAAGGCCTCGTACCTGGCCGCGATCGCGCTGGGCAGCGAGCAGAACCCGCTGATCAGCCGCGAGCGCGCCACCGAACTGCTGGGCACCATGCTCGGCGGTTACAACGTTGCGCCGCTGGTGCAGCTGCTTGACGACACCAGCGTCGGCACCATTGCCGCCAACGGCCTGAAGAAGACCCTGCTGGTGTTCGACGCGTTCCACGACGTGCAGGAAAAGGCCAAGGCCGGCAACGCCAACGCCCAGGCCGTGCTGCAGAGCTGGGCCGATGCCGAGTGGTTCACCAGCAACCCGGAAGTGCCGCAGAGCCTGACGGTCACCGTGTTCAAGGTGCCTGGCGAGACCAACACCGACGACCTGTCGCCGGCACCCGATGCGACCACCCGCCCGGACATCCCGATGCACGCCCTGGCGATGCTGAAGAACAAGCGCGACGACGCGCCGTTCACCCCGGAAGAAGACGGCAAGCGCGGCCCGATCCAGCAGATCCTCGACCTGAAGGACAAGGGCCACCTGGTTGCCTATGTCGGCGACGTGGTCGGTACCGGCTCCTCGCGCAAGTCGGCCACCAACAGCGTGCTGTGGTGGACCGGCGATGACATTCCGTTCATCCCGAACAAGCGCGCCGGTGGCGTCTGCCTGGGTTCGAAGATCGCCCCGATCTTCTACAACACCATGGAAGATGCCGGCGCACTGCCGATCGAGCTGGACGTGTCGAAGATGGAGCACGGCGATGTGGTCGAGCTGCGTCCGTACGAAGGCAAGGCGCTGAAGAACGGTGAAGTGATCGCCGAGTTCCAGGTCAAGTCCGAAGTGCTGTTCGACGAAGTGCGTGCCGGTGGCCGCATTCCGCTGATCATCGGCCGTGGCCTGACCGGCAAGGCGCGCGAAGCGCTGGGCCTGGCCCCGACCAACCTGTTCCGCCTGCCGGTGCAGCCGGCCGACACCGGCAAGGGCTTCTCGCTGGCACAGAAGATGGTCGGCCGCGCCTGTGGCCTGCCGGAAGGCCAGGGCATGCGCCCGGGCACCTACTGCGAACCGAAGATGACCTCGGTCGGCTCGCAGGACACCACCGGCCCGATGACCCGTGACGAGCTGAAGGACCTGGCCTGCCTGGGCTTCTCGGCCGATCTGGTGATGCAGTCGTTCTGCCACACCGCCGCCTACCCGAAGCCGGTGGACGTGAAGACCCACCACACCCTGCCGGAGTTCATCTCCACCCGTGGCGGCGTTTCGCTGCGCCCGGGCGACGGCGTGATCCACAGCTGGCTCAACCGCATGCTGCTGCCGGACACCGTGGGTACCGGTGGTGACTCGCACACCCGCTTCCCGGTGGGCATTTCGTTCCCGGCCGGTTCGGGCCTGGTCGCCTTCGCTGCGGCCACCGGCGTGATGCCGCTGGACATGCCGGAGTCGGTGCTGGTGCGCTTCAAGGGCAAGATGCAGCCGGGCGTGACCCTGCGTGACCTGGTCAACGCGATCCCGCTGTACGCGATCAAGTCGGGCCTGCTGACCGTGGCCAAGGCTGGCAAGAAGAACATCTTCTCCGGCCGCATCCTGGAAATCGAAGGCCTGCCGGAGCTGAAGGTCGAACAGGCGTTCGAACTGTCCGACGCCTCGGCCGAGCGTTCGGCGGCCGGTTGCTCGGTGCGCCTGAACAAGGAACCGATCATCGAGTACCTGACCAGCAACATCACGCTGCTGAAGTGGATGATTGCCGAGGGCTACCAGGATCCGCGTTCGCTGCAGCGTCGCATCGAGAAGATGGAGGCGTGGCTGGCCAACCCGCAGCTGCTGGAGCCGGATGCCGACGCCGAGTACGCCGCCGTCATCGAGATCGACCTGGCTGACATCCACGAGCCGATCGTGGCCTGCCCGAACGATCCGGACGACGTGAAGACCCTGTCCGAAGTCGCTGGCGCCAAGATCGACGAAGTGTTCATCGGTTCGTGCATGACCAACATCGGTCACTTCCGTGCCGCTGCCAAGCTGCTGGAAGGCAAGCGTGACCTGCCGACCCGCCTGTGGGTGGCCCCGCCGACCAAGATGGACGCCTCGGAGCTGACCAAGGAAGGCGTGTACGGCACCTTCGGCGCCACCGGCGCCCGCATGGAAATGCCGGGCTGCTCGCTGTGCATGGGCAACCAGGCGCAGATCCGCGAAGGCTCCACCGCGATGTCGACCTCGACCCGCAACTTCCCGAACCGCCTGGGCCGCAACACCAACGTGTACCTGGGTTCGGCCGAACTGGCCGCGATCTGCTCGCGTCTGGGCCGCATCCCGACCAAGGAGGAGTACATGGCGGACATCGGCGTGATCAACGCCAATGGTGCGGAGATCTACCGCTACATGAACTTCGACCAGATCGAGGAATACCAGGACGTGGCCAACACGGTCGCTGCCTGATGCGGTAGTGCCGGCCACTGGCCGGCACGCCGTTGAAACGAAGAACCCCCGGTGAGAGCCGGGGGTTCTTCGTTTGGGGGCGTACCCAGGTTCAGGCCTGGGTAACGGCCGCCGCTTCCTCGGTCACGGCCGGCGTTTCCGCCGGAAGCTCGGCTTCCACCGCAGGCTGCGGCAGAGCGCCATGGTCGGGGAACAGGCGGGGCAGCTCAGCCACGAAACGCGCGATGCAGGCCTCGGCGAACTCACGCGACGCCGCCTTGGCCTTCGCGTAGTCGTCTGCCTGCCATTCCTGCAGCGGGGCAACCCGTGCTTCGTCCCGGCAGTGCACGCCCTGGCCGCCACTGGCGCCGCGGAACAGCTTGCGCACCACCGGGAAGCCGATGGTTACATCGTGGCGCAGCTCGTAGGGGGTCTCTGCATCGCTGAGCTTCTGGTACACCAGCGACCACTGGCCGGCACTGGCTTCCACGGTGCGCTCGTCGCTGGGAATGGCGCCGGGGTGGGCCGCGAAATAGAGTGCCAGCTGCTCGCGGATCATGCCGGGCAATGCGCCGAAGGCCGGGCTGGGCACAGAGTTGATGTCCTCGCCACGGACGTTGTTCTTGCTGAAGCTGTTGCTGGTACCGATGTCACCCACGCCAGTGACGAACGCCAGAGCAGACAGGCCGACCTTGGCCGCGGTGACGGCAGCGGTGTCGGCACGCATCACCAGTCGCAGCACGTGATCGCCCACGCGATTGCCGTTGGGGCCTGCACCCAGTCCGGAGGTGACCTTGATGTGCTGCAGGCTGCTGTAGTCGACAGGAGGTGCCACGGCGGCTGTGACATTCCCGATGGCCGGATCGGCCGCGGTGGGGGCGTGCGCCGCGTCTGGCGCGGTCGCCGCATCCGTTGCTGGATCGAGCGTTGATCCGCTGGTGACCGCGGAATCCACGGCAGGCGTGGGTGTGGGTGCTTCGTCGTTGGCGTAGGCCGACGGCGCCAGCAGCAGGGTGGCCGCGATCGCGGCGGTGAGGCAGGTTGGGCGTAATGCCACGGTAGTACTCCTTGGGGAAACGAAGATGAGGCGCTGTGTGCGCTCTGGTGGTTGATGCCCGGCGAAGGCCGAAGGTAGGGGAGCGATTGCTCAGTGCGGCGCGAATTCCCTGATCGGGAACGCATTGCAATGGGCGATCGCAGCGGCGATGTCGACCGGAGCATCGGCGGCGGCACTGCGGCGCCTGTTCACCGTGGCCGCCTCTTCCCACAGGCTGGGCAATACCTGCGGTGCGTCCAGTACGCGTTCGCGCACGGCATCGTGAAGGGCGCTGCTGTAATCGGTAGCCGGTACCACCACGCACAGGCGTGTGCCGGGATTGCTGCTGGCCTGCTGCAGCATCTTCCGCAGTGCCTCGGTGCTGCCCGCGTCGTCGGTCAACCGTTCCGGTGCGCTGCCCCGGCGGGCATCCTGGATCTGCAGCTGGCCTGGGCTGAACAGCAGGACCTGCATGTCCTGCCGCGGTTCAACGCGCACCGGCGCACGCGTGCCCTCACAGATGCTGGGGGTCTTGCGCGCAACCTGTGGCGTCGTGCTGCCATCGGCGTGTACCTGGCGCAGATGCAGGCGGCACATCTTGTCGGCCACTTCCATTTCCACTTCGTAGTCCTGTCCGGGCCTGGCCACGAACTGACCCGACAACTGCCCGTCGCAGTACATGCGGCTTGATGCGTCGAAGCGCGCTTCGACGATCAGCGGCTTGCCGCCGGCGACTTCGTACTCCTGGTAGCTGAGCATGGAGAACCGCTCGTTCTCCTTGCTGCGCAGGGTTTCCGTGGCGGGGATGCCGAGCACGCCCTTGTCACCGGCGTTGTTGTACTTGACGTCGATCCTGTCGCGGTAGTCCTCGCGGCAGGCGGCGTCGGTGTACAGGGTGGTGGTCCGCCCCAGGCTGGCATAGATGCGCACCCGTGCCGGCGGCACGGCACCGCCTGCGTAGGCCGTGAGATCTTCAGCAGCAAGCGGGCGAGGGTACATCGCCGGAATTCGCTTGATGAGCTGCTCGGTGCACTTCATCGTGATCACCTGGGCGGCAATCTTGAGCCTGGCGTAGTCATTGGCCTGCCACTCGCCCAGGGTCGCCCGGTCGTCGCTGTCACTGCATCTGATGATTTCAGCCAGGGTGCCATCGGCACGGCGTTGCTCGATGGTGCTGACGTGGTTGAGGCGGTAAAGGGGATCCTTCCGCGTGTTGCCCTGGTGCACCAGCGCCCAGGTGTCTGCACTGAAACGCAGGGTGCTGCTCTGGTTGGGCAGCGCGTCAGGCGCATAGCTGAAGTAGCCACCCACCAGCGCCCTGGCTACGTTGGGCATCAGCGTGGTGGCGGGGCTGGCCTGGCTCTCGACGATGCTGCCGGGCAGGGTGTTGCGCCGGAAGTAGTCCGGCTCATTGCCGCTGAAGAGCAGTGCGAGGCCCTTTGGCGTGAGCGACTCGCTGTCATCGGGGGTGACGATGCGCAACGCCACGTCGGGTGCGTGGAGGCGCTTCGATGCGGTATCCGGACCACTCTGGATGTGGACGCGATCGGTCCAGGCGGTGCCCTTCGCGACGGGGGCGGCGGGAAGGCCCGGGGTGGCCTGCGGCGGTGCCGGCACGCCGGCAGCGGTAGCTGCCAGCGGAGCCAGCAGAGCGGCCGCCAGCAGTGACGGTTGGTAACGGAAGAGACGCAGGGCCATGGTCAAACTCCTTGGAAAACACGACAGCCGTGCCGGCCCTTCCGGGGCCGGCATCTGAAAGAGGAAATCAGGCGGTGCGATGCCGCGGACGATCAGCCGCGGGCGAGCGCCAACAGTCGTTCGGCGATCCGTTCCAATGGCACCTGTTCTTCGGCCGCTCCCAGTTTGAAGGCAGCACCGGGCATGCCCCAGACCACGCTGGTGGCTTCATCCTGGACCAGCGTCGGCGCGCCGGCCTGGCGCATTTCCAGCAGGCCGCGCGCGCCATCGTCACCCATGCCGGTGAGGATGGCGCCGATGGCGTTGCCGCCCGCGCTCTGCGCGACCGAACGGAACAGCACGTCCACCGCGGGCTTGTGGCGGTTCACTGCAGGGCCATCATCGACGCGGCAGCGCCAGCGCGCACCGTCGCGGATGATCCGCAGGTGCTTGCCGCCCGGTGGCAGGTAGGCATGGCCAGGCAGCACTGCCTCGCCGTCGCTGGCCTCACGCACGGCCATCGCGGAATGCCGGTCCAGGCGTTCGGCGAAGGCGCTGCTGAAGCTGGCGGGCAGGTGCTGGGTCATCACCACGGCAGGCGCATCGGCCGGCATGCCTTCCAGCACCACGCGCAGCGCCTCGGTGCCGCCGGCCGAAGAACCAATCGCGATCAGGCGGTCGGTGGTGCGGAACTGCGGTGCAGCCGGGCGCATTGCAGGAGCTGCTTCCAGCAGGAGTTTCGGAGCGGCAGCACGCACCAGCGGGCGCACCCGCGAGCGCGCCGCCATCTTCACCTTGGCGATGATCTCGTCGGCGTAGCCCTGCAGGCCGCGTGCGACGTCCAGCTTGGGCTTGGAGACGAAGTCCACGGCGCCCAGTGCCAGTGCCTGCAGCGTGGTATCGGCGCCGCGCTCGGTCAACGAGGAAATCATCACCACAGGCAGTGGGTGCAGCCGCATCAGGTTTTCCAGGAAGGCGAGGCCGTCCATGCGTGGCATTTCCACGTCCAGCGTGATCACGTCCGGGGCCAGGCGCTTGATCTTCTCGCGCGCCAGCAGCGGGTCGGCAGCGGTGCCGACCACGTCGATGGCCGGATCGCTGGACAGGATTTCCGTGAGCATCTGGCGCACGACGGCGGAGTCGTCGACGATCAGGACCCGGCAGGGGGCGTTGCCGGTCAGGGTCATTCGAACAACTCCACGCCACCGGTGACCGGGGCCTTGGACAGGCGCGCACGCACTGCCGATTCGGTGGCAGCCACTTCGGCTTCGTGGGCATGCGGCAGGCGCTGCACCACCACCCGGCCGGTGTCGGCGAAGAACCAGATCTTGCGCGGATGGATGCCGCACAGGTCCTCGGCGATGATCGGAATATGCTCGGCCTGCAGGTACTGGCGCACGAACTCGGCGTTACGGGTGCCGACCGGATTGCTGGTGAAGCCCTTCAGTACGTTGGCGCCGCCGAACACCTTGGCCTCGATGCGCTTGCGGTGCGCGCCGCGCTTGAGCATGTCGTTGATCAGCAGCTCCATCGCATAGCTGCCGTAGCGTGCGGGCGCGCCGTCGCCAGCGTTGCCCTCCGGCAGCAGGAAGTGGTTCATGCCGCCGATCTTCAGCACCGGGTCGCGCAGGCAGGCGGCCACGCACGAACCCAGGGTGGTGGTCAGCGCGGTGGTGTCATCGACCACCAGGTACTGGGTGGGCAGCAGCTTGGCGGCAAGGGTCTGGAAGCGTGCATCCTGGTAGCGCATCACGTCGTCGGTACGCAGTGAGGCGTTCATGCGCCGGCCTTTGCCGCGCGGCGGTACAGGGTGCGCCCGCAGGGCTGGATCAGGTCGGCGGCGTGCAGGTAGTTCTCCGAGTGTCCGGTGTAGAGCAGGCCATCGTCGGCCAGGTGCTGCACCAGGCGGCCGAGGATGGCGCGCTGGGTCGGCTTGTCGAAGTAGATCATCACATTGCGGCAGAACAGCGCGTCGAACGGGCCGCCGACGTCGTAGCGCGGGGCGAGCAGGTTCAGTGGACGGAACTCGATCAGCTCGCGCAGCGCCGGCAGCACGCGGCACTGGCCCTCGTTGGGACCGCTGCCACGCTGGAAGTAGCGGCGGCGCAGGTCCGGGTCGAGATTGGCGACACGGTCGATGTTGTAGACGCCGCGGCCGGCGGTGGCCAGTACCTGGGTATCGACGTCGGTAGCGATGATGCGCACCGGCGGCTTCAGCGTACCGAAGGCCTCGCAGGCGGTGATCGCCATCGAATAGGGTTCCTCACCGGTGGACGCCGCGCACGACCACAGCAGCAGCGGCGAACGGCTGGAACGCTGCTGCAGTTCTTCGCGCAGCTTGTCGAAGTGGTGCGGCTCGCGGAAGAACGAGGTCAGGTTGGTGGTCAGTGCGTTGGTGAACGACTGCCACTCGTCACCGTCTTCCTGCTCAAGATGGTCCAGGTACTGCTGGAAGCTGCGCATGCCCAGCGTGCGCAGGCGGCGCGACAGGCGGCCATAGACCATGTCGCGCTTGGCCGGTGCGAGGGCGATGCCCACGCGCTGGTAGATCAGGTCGCAGACGCGGCGGAAATCACGGTCGGCGAACTCGAACTCGCGCGGGCCGGTGACGATGGGAGTAGGACTTTGCACGGGGGACGTGTCCATCGGCAGAGGCGGCGGCCGAAGCCGCCGCGGGTGGGTCTCAGAATTCCTGCCAGTCGCTGTCGCTGGCGGCGAAGGTGCTGGCGTTGCTGCTGCGACGTACCGGCGTGGGCGTGCTGGTCGGCTGCGGACGTGCCACGGGGGTGATGCGCGCCGGTTCCACGCGTTCGGCGACAGCCTTCACCGCGGCCGAGACCTGGTTGTCGAGGCGGAAGATCGCCACGGCGTCGGCCAGCTGCGCGGCCTGGTCTTCCATCGCACGTGCGGCGGCGGTGGCTTCTTCCACCAGCGCGGCGTTCTGCTGGGTGGTCTCGTCCATCTGCACCACGGTCTGGTTGACCTGCTCGATGCCGGCCGACTGTTCCTGCGAAGCGGCGGAGATCTCGGCCATGATGTCGGTCACGCGCTGCACCGAGGCGACGATTTCGCCCATGGTGCTGCCGGCCTGGTGGACCAGGCTGGAGCCTTCGGCGACCTTGCCGACCGAATCATCGATCAGGCCCTTGATCTCCTTGGCCGCCGCAGCCGAACGCTGGGCGAGGGTACGCACTTCGCTGGCGACCACGGCGAAGCCGCGGCCCTGCTCACCGGCACGCGCGGCTTCCACTGCGGCGTTCAGCGCCAGGATGTTGGTCTGGAACGCGATGCCGTCGATGACGCTGATGATCTCGGCGATCTTCTTCGACGAGGCTTCGATGGCCGACATGGTGGTGACCACCTGGCCGACCACCTCGCCGCCCTGCGAAGCGACACCGTGCGCGCCGATGGCGAGCTGGTTGGCCTGGCGGGCGTGCTCGGCGTT